>JAAUQZ010000115.1 GCA_012033355.1 Leptolyngbyaceae cyanobacterium RM1_406_9
GCCAGATTTCAAAAAATAGCCGAGAGTTCAATACCGGGTAATCATGAGGTGAAAGTTGCTTCAGGAGCGATTTGACAATCGTGGAAAATGAAGATACCATCAAAAGCTATTCTTTAATTCATTGGGGACAGAATATCGTATTTTGTCCCCTTTTTTTCGCTATTGAGCTATCTTTCAACACTTCTGCGTTCAACCATGTTCGGGTATTACCGTCATAAACTCCTGCCTCATTCAAAATATCATTCAAGTTACTGCGCGAAGCTTGGTCTTGCCCCTTCAGTTCTTCGTAGGCAAGGAGAAATACATACGTGAGGCGACGGGCATAATCAAGTTTGCTCCCTGCTTTGAGTCTTGGATCATTCAATTTAAAGCGATCGCCTTTATCGCGGAAAATTTGCTTCAGTGATTCTGCATCTGGAGAAGCTTCCAAAGGCTTTGCACTTACTGGAATTGTCCGTTTTTCTTGTGCCAGTGCTGGCACAGCTTCAGGTAAAGAAAGATGAGAATCTTCGACTGCTGAAGCAGTTTGAATATAGGTCTGCTGTCTTTGTGCAGCTTTGGCTGCAATTCTGGTTCCCAAAATTGATCCAATCTGAATACCGAGACTTTCACCGACCTCGTTAGTGAATTCAGTTTTCAAAGAACACTCTTTGTCTTTATACTCCAACTTGTTAACTGCTGGGCTAGGAATTACTGCTTGGTTGCTTGAAATACCCGCGATACCCGCACCTACAGGTGTTCCACAAACGTTGCAGAAATGAGCATTGGATTTCAGCCATGAGTTACATTCATGGTTTTTACATTGCACTTGAAGTCCGCAACTTGGGCAGTAAATATCATCCGCTGACAGATTACCTTGACAGGAAAAACAAGCTGGCATTGAGTAACCTCCGATTTTTAGAAATATCTTGAGAACAGGAGAAAGACCAAAACACTACATGTGGTGGTTCACTTATTCAACACACGCTAGACTTATTTCAGCAGATCATAGCGTACCCAAATGGGTATGTGTGTACTAAGAAGCTCAAGGCACAGGTAGGGATTACCGTACTTCTGCTAGAAACCTACGTTCAATTGCCTCAAGAACTGCAACCATTTATTCCAGTACTGTCTCATGCATTACCCGATCGCCAGCGGGTACAAGCGTTAGCGAAGCTCTCCGGAGGACTCGCAACTCAGTTCTGTAACCAGCATCCCTGGTTGAGCAAGGACGCTTCTGGGGCTCAACAACAATTAGATCATGGCTTGTCACGGATTGCCAGTAGGTGAGATTGAAATAGTGCTAGGCAGATTGTTGACGTTTGCGAATACCCCTGAGCAACTGGTTCAACTGATTCTGAACCACAAGATCAACAAGCTGCAAATTGGGGAGTTCTTTTGAGCAGTCCTAATCCCGATCGCGTCTTGAAGGAGTTTATTGCTGTAGTCACATCCCTGGCTCCTTGTGTGCTTTACTGGGATGATTTTGATAAGGGTTTTGCAGGCTGGGACTCAAATGCTGATGGTGGGATAGCGCGTCGGCTTTCAGCGGCTCTGCTGACCTGGATGCAGGAACACCAGGAGCCGATTTACACGATAGCCACTGTTAATCGCTTAGGGCTGTTACCCCCTGAATTGGTACGACGGTTCGAGGACATCTTTTTCGTAGACTTGCCTCATGAGGGAGCCAGATATGAGGTGTTCAATCTGCATCTGGCGAAGTACTTTCCAGCGTTTCAAGGGAATAGTCAGTTTCCCTGGACCGATGACCAGTGGCGTAGGTTATTGACGGAGTATCGAATCTGTACCCCTGCTGAGATTGGGAATGCGGTGCGGCGTTGTGCAGAGGAAGCATTTCACAAAGGCAGACCTGGGCAAATTGAACTGGAGGATCTATTTGTGCAGCGGCAACAGTTCACCCCAGCAATGGAGCGGGAGTCAGAACAGATGCAAGCGATCCAGAATCTAGCAACCTATGCTAGACCTGCGAGTGGGGGCGATCGATCGAAATTTGCATATATTCATCGAGAGTTATTTGAGTAAGAGCTGGTGGTGCCATTACAAACCCTTTAATTCTTTAACACTGGTTGAGCAGACTGCTGTGGCTTTGGGTTGGAATTTGGAGAAGTCAACTTCATATCTTTCAAGTTCTTCCCTCACAAGTTCCTCAAATTGTTTTCCTAATGTATGAGTGTGAGGCAGACAGACTATTCTCACAAATCTACAACTTTGGTAAACATTGCGAGAGGAACATAATATGTCGCTCATTCATTGGCAACCGCTGAAAGAATTGGATACCCTGCGGCATCAAATGAATCGTCTATTTGATGAATTGACGCATGGAGAGCGCGAGATTGATCAATTCCCAAAACTTGAGAATGCCCTTTGGGGTCCGGCGATCGAACTCAAAGAAACCGATACAGACCTGATTTTGAAAGCTGTGGTTCCTGGTATTGAAGCAAAAGACTTAGATGTTCACGTTAGCGAGAATGCCGTTTCCATTGCAGGCGAACATCGCGAAGAAAAACGCACCGAAGAGAAGGGCTACTTCCGCTCTGAGTTGCAGTATGGTCAATTTCAACGTACCGTGCCGCTGCCCGTATCCGTTAAACATGATCAGGTTCAATCTGAATTCAAAGATGGTGTACTCACCCTGACTCTGCCCAAAGCTGAATCCACTCGTCAGAATGTCACCAAGATTGATCTAACAACCCAAGAAAAAGCACGAGAATCTGTTGCTCAACAGCGTCAGCATGAGGAACACCTACAGGAAACCATGCGTACCCGTGCCGCTGCCGAAATGAAAACCCCTAGCAGCACTAGCACTCAAGCAGAAGCCAGAGAATCGATGGTGGAACAGCGTCAGCATGAGGAACATCTACAAGAAACCATGCATCAACGCGCCGCCGACAACATTGGTTCAACGGTTGCTCACTGAAGTGTAAGTTCTTCAACTAAAGAGAGTGCTGTAGTTGTCAACAGGAGCTAGCTATGAAAGCCCATCACGATCATTCCATTCGTCCAAGAACAATCATGGGAATTTCGCTGCTCCTGTTGACTGTGGTGGGAGGAATGGGATTTGATTCAACTTCTAGAGCGTTGCTGGCTCAAAGAGCTAGAGTTGAATACTCTCTCTAACTAGTGCATCGGAAATGCTTCAGGCTGTTGTCTCAATCGGTCACTCAATGTCTACAGATTAAAAAGGGAAAATGGTTATGTCTATTAAGAGCAGGTTGCAAAAGGTCATCCGCACGATCGAACTTATTCCTCAACAGGTCATTCGCTACATTGCAAGCGCCGCTACTCGGATTTTTAGCCCAACCGATGACAACTATCCAGAAACTGGGGTTCAACCGTTTGAGGGAGATCCGGCGGATAAAAAATCGTTCTAAGAGTTGACCATTGAGAGGATAAAAGATTCTCTGATTCCTTACTTACATATTCAAGAACATTGAGGATGGATATAGCTAAGTAAATTACAAATGAGTTGGCGATCGCAAAACGACCCACACAGATAGTCACAACAATTAGCTAATCAGAAATTTGATCAGTAGTAGATCTGCTAATTGTCCTATAAAATCTGTGATTAAACAAGGAACAGAGAATGTACTTCAAAAAGTCTCAAAAGTAGCCCTAATGAGCGATTGGTATTGATTGCAAGAATATTTATTTTGAAGCTGATTGCATGATAGGAGGTAGCTAATTTGGCGCTCTCCTGTGTCTTGATTTGCAAGGCTTAAAAGTTTGGTTACGCAACGCATGATACAGTAAAGGAGAACCTATTAATGCCGAAAACAATTGTAAATTTGACTATGCTGTTGGTGGATACAGAGGTTGAGTACATTTTAGGAATGTATCCTCCCTATCCTGAACAACAGGTATTTGCGAATTTTGATCTTCGTCAAGAACTGATTGCTTATGTTCTATCACGAGTTCGCAATGTCCATGTAACCGTAGAGGAAGGAGAAGAATCAAAAGTTAGTCCGGAGAGATTTCCTTGTCTCACAGAGATCAAACTGCAAATTGAGAATTTCATTCACGAAGGTATTCGTTACGTTCTTCAAAAATATAGAAATCTGATGCATGATTATATGCTCGAAGAGAATTACGGATATCTGAAGAATACTCACTGGGTGAATTAACCGGAGCTGAGTGTTAGTCCATGACTTCACATCACCCCATCTGGACACTGACGACGGAAGAGGTTTATCAGACCTTAGCAACCTCTGCACAAGGGCTTACGGAAGATGAAGCCGCATTCAGGCTAAAGCACTATGGCTACAACGAATTGCCAGAACCTGTGCAGCGATCGCTCCTGTTGCGCTTTACCGATCAGTTGACGCACTTTATGGCATTGTTGCTCTGGGTCGCAGGAATTCTGGCATTCATTTCCAATACACCCGAATTGGGTTGGGCAATTTGGGCCGTGATCTGGATTAATGCGGCGTTTAGTTTCTGGCAAGAATATCAGGCAGAACAAGCATTGGCGGCATTGAAACGGGTGCTGCCTGTGCAGGTAAAGGTATACCGTGAAGGTGAATTAAGAACTATTCTGGCACGAGAGTTAGTGCCAGGAGATGTGATGCAGTTAGAGGAGGGCGATCGCATTTCTGCGGATGCCAGACTGGTTTCGAGCCAGTCTTTTTATGTGGATGTTTCGGTTCTAACTGGTGAGTCACTGCCAGTATCGCGTCATGCCGAACCCGTTCTGACTGAAACCTTACAGCCCGCTGAAGTCGCCAATCTCATCTTTGCAGGTTCCACGGTTGCTGCTGGGCGGGGAATAGCTGTTGTTCACGCGACCGGAGCGCAAACCGAATTTGGGCAAGTGGCTCATTTAACGGCCAACGTGAAACGCGAACCCAGCACGCTGGAAGTGCAAATTGCCAAGATTGTTCAACTCATCACCGTTCTAGCCGTAGGTATGGGAGCCACGGTTTTCCTGTTGAGCCACTGGCTGATCGGTATGGACGTGAAGGAGAGCTTTATCTTTGGCATTGGCATCATTGTGGCCAACGTTCCAGAGGGATTGCTGCCCACAGTTTCCCTGGCTCTGGCGATCGCAGTTCAGCAAATGGCGAAACGAAATGCATTAGTACGTCGCTTGTCTGCGGTGGAAACCCTGAGTGCCACAACGGTCATCTGCACCGATAAAACAGGCACCTTGACCAAAAATGAAATGACAGTTTGTGCCCTCTGGCTGCCCAATAAAACCCACAATGCGCCTCCGATTGAGGTGACGGGGGTTGGCTATATGCCCCAGGGAGAAATTCACATTCCCGCCCCGATCGCCCGGTGGAACGTGGATTTGCTGTTGGCAGGAGCGGCGCTGTGTTCCAACGCCAGATTGCTGCATCCGGTAGGGTCTAGTCAGTGGCAGGAGATTGGTGATCCAACCGAGGCAGCATTATTGGTTGCGGCGCTAAAAGCAGGGTTAGACCTGGAAATATTGCACCAACGATCGCCCCGCTTGCGGGAAATTCCCTTTGATTCTCGTCGCCGCATGATGACGGTCGTGCTGGACTGGCGATCGTCTGATGTGTGGATGAATGAAGCGCCCTATCTCAGCTTCACCAAAGGTGCTCCAGTGGAGGTGTCGCAACGTTGTCGCTTTATTTTGCAGGATGGGCATCCGCATGAAATGACAGCTAGTGAACGAGATGACGTGATTGCGATGAATGATCAGCTTGCCAGTCAGGGCTACCGAGTGTTGGCGATCGCGGCTCGTAGGGGCAATCAGGAGTTGCTAGAACAGGATGCCCTCAACTTGGAGCATGACCTGATTTTGATTGGATTGGTCGCTATGATCGACCCACCCCGCCCGGAAGTGGCAGACGCGATCGCCCTGTGTCATCAAGCCGGGATTGCCGTGACAATGGTGACAGGGGACTATGGACTCACCGCTAAAGCGATCGCCCAGCGCATCGGCTTAGTCAATCAAAAAGCCAGGGTGATTACAGGCGAACATATGGGGCGACTCTCTGATGCTCAACTCCGCCAAATTTTGCACCATCATCGAACGGGGTTAATCTTTGCACGCATGGCACCCGAACAAAAGCTGAGATTGGTGCAAGCCTATAAAACCCTGGGTCATGTGGTGGCAGTGACGGGAGATGGGGTGAATGATGCCCCGGCTCTGCGAGCCGCGAATATTGGCATTGCTATGGGTATTAGTGGCACAGACGTTGCCCGTGAAGCGGCAGATATTGTGTTAATTGATGATAACTTTGCCACGATCGTGAGTGCGATTGAGCAGGGGCGAGCTGTGTATCAGAATATTCGTAAATTCATGACCTATATCCTGTCCTCCAATATCCCAGAGATCGTGCCATTTCTGGCAATGGTGGTGTTCAAAATTCCACCTGCGCTGACCATTTTGCAGATTCTGGCAATTGATTTGGGAACTGATATGGTGCCTGCTCTAGCGTTAGGGGCAGAACGTCCTGAAGTCGGCATTATGCAGCAACCGCCCAGACCCAAAAAGAAACCCTTGCTTGATCTAGGGCTGCTGCTCCGAGCCTATGTTTTCTTAGGTGTGATTGAAGCGATCGCAGGCATGGCAGGCTTTTTCGGGGTCTGGTGGAGTCATGGCTATGCGATCGCTGATATTCAGCAGGTGAGTCCAGCAATTTTGGCTCATATGGCTGATCCAACTATTACGACCATCTATCAGCAGTCAACAACCCTGACGTTGGCAGCGATCGTTGCCTGTCAGGTTGGTAACATTTTTGCCTGTCGTTCCGATCGGGTTTCGATTTTTAGAATTGGTTGGTTTAGCAATCGGCTGATCTGGCTCGGCATTGCCGTCGAGTTAATCGTGCTGGTAGCCATTATTCACATCGATCTGCTGTCGCGCATTTTTGCTACAGTCTCTCTGACTCCCTGGCAGTGGCTAGTTCTACTGGTATGTCCACCTGTTGTGTTAGGGACTGAAGAAGTGCGAAAGTGGGCTGTTCGTAGAATCGAGGTTGTCAAAAATTATAAAACTCAATGATGCCAATCGCCCGGTTAGGAAGCCAGGGGCAGAGATGGAGCAACCTGCTGTTGAACTACTCTCTCCAGCGATCGCACTTTAAGCAGCGGGGATGTATTTAGAGCTATCAAATCCGGCATTTCTTGCCAACAATGACGGCAAAACCAAACGAGGTGATGATGGTGAAAACACTGAACCATCAAATATCCACAGCAAGGGCAAGTTTCCATAATTGTTTTCGCATCCGTTTGTTATAACTTGTGTTAGTCAGGTGTTGAAAACTTTGTTGTCTACCTACTTATCTAAAGCATAGAATACAAAGCTGAGGGACTTGTGAAGCTTCTACTAATTCAGTAAAGAAGCAAAAATAGATTTTAAGATTCTGTAACATAGAAGATGCTACTCACCCACATAAATGCCCAACGCTCGTGCTGTTTGCACCAGATCACTACAAGGATCAACCCCTAAAGGACTCTGTCGGCAGGACTGCTCAATCGGCACTGCAACCACCCGTCCGTTTTGCCAAGCCACCATCTGATTAGATTGATCCTTTGCAATTAGATCCACTGCCGTTTTGCCAAAGGCGGCTGCCATCAAGCGATCCAGAGCTGAGGGAATCCCCCCTCGCTGAATATGCCCCAGAACAGAAACCCGTGTATCGACTGGATAAGTGCTAAATTTAGCAATGCAATCGGCAATATATTGCCCTCTGCCACAGGAGGGTTTTTGATTGGCTAAGTAAGTCGCATCTTGGGCTGGATGAATTCCTTCTGCCACAACGACGATCGCAAATCTCCGTTGCCACCGATCGCGTAGTTCGGCTAAATGACGACAGACTGCCTGCATCGAATAAGGAATTTCGGGAATCAAAATCACGTCAGCGCCTCCAGCAATGCCCGAATGCAATGCTAGATGACCTGCTGCGCGCCCCATCACTTCCACCACCATGACGCGATCGTGGCTGGCTGCGGTAAAAGTGAGTCGATTCAGAGCATCGGTGATGGTATTGATTGCAGTATCGAACCCAACCGATCGCTCTGTCAGCGCCACATCATTGTCAATGGTTTTAGGAATCGCAATAAACTGCCAGTTGCCATGCAGCGCCAGTTGACTCAGAATCGCAATACTGCCATCGCCGCCAATGCCAATTAGAGCATCCAGTTCTAATGCTTGATAGCTGGCAACAATATCATCCATGCAAGCTAGTGTATTCCCTTTGTTAATCGTGCCCAAGATGGTTCCGCCCATGTTGAGCAGTGGATCAATGCCACGCAGGTCAAAGCTATGCATATGCAGCGGCATCGCCTGACGTTCCAAGAGTCCCTGTGTGGCATAGGGAATGCCAATCACTTGCCAGTCGTAGGTGAGGGTTGCATGACTTACCACAGCACGAATCACGGCATTGAGTCCAGGACAGTCGCCACCGCTGGTTAAGATTCCTAATCGCTTTTGCGTTTTCATGGCGGTTTACTTTGAAATCGGATGTTCTAACCAATCAAAGATGTGATTTAGCTGGGTCAAAGTGACTAACCCATATTGCCAGAGAATCATAGGTAATAGACTGGGAGTTTGCTCAGGATACCGCAAAGCAAGTTGAAGACTAGCATCAGGAATCGCTAGATCGTTCTGCAAAAATTGCAGGAATCGAGTGGGCAACCTAGTTTCCATCATGGTTCCTCCAAATTCTTGTGCCTTGAGATTAAAGAGTAAGTTTGAGGAACTTGTGAGGTTTTTTGTGCTTCACAGTTCTCCAAATTTTTTATCTAGACCATGAGAAATGTGTGATTCATAGAATTGAACAGTTGTAGAGGCTAGCCAGTATCAACTCAACAACAAATTGTTTTGCCACAGGATAGAAATCATTTAACCGAATTTTAATCTGTCCTCACAAGCTTCTCAAATGGATTCTCTATAACAAGATAGAGGAGCAAATAATGCTCAATGTGAAAATTCAACAGTGCTGAAGATTGTCATCTTGAAGTTATCTTCGGTGAAAATTGAGTTGAATAAAGTGAGCTGAATTTTATGACTAAGGCAATACTCAGATCTTCATCTCAAAAAACTCTACCTCTCAAATTAATGAATAACCCAATCTCTACAGCAGGGGACTATGCTCATACCCTGATTAGTAAGCATTATCTTCACATGATCCAACAAGAGCAAGGAGTCTTGGTGGACAACGATCCAGAATATCTGCATGATATGCGAGTTGAAAGCCGTCGATTAAGCACCGCTCTGAGGGTATTTGGTGGGATTGTAACTCTACCCAAGGCAGCACGAGAACCGCGAGTTCTGGCACTCACAAAAGCGCTTGGTCAACTCCGTGATTTAGATGTTCAGATTACGGCTATAAAGACAGACTACAGTCATCGTTTGAACTCATCTCAGCAAAAGCTCGTCAACAAAGCAGTGATGGCGCTAGAGAAACGCCGCACTCAAGCGTTCACCGAAGTTAAATCGCGTTTGACTGGATCGAGCTACCAGAAACTGAAAACTGCTTACGAAGACTGGTTGCAAAATCCCCAATACACATCGCTAGCAAACTTGCCGCTACAACTATTAATTCCCGAATTGTTGAGTCCGCTGCTATCGGTGCTGTTGCTTCACCCTGCATGGTTGATTTCTGTGAATGAAGCATCAGCAGAAAGCAAGCAGGTTCTGCATCACCTTCGTAAAACTTGTAAGTATGTCCGCTACCAGGCAGAATTCTTTACTTGCTACTACAGCCAAGCATTCCAGGATTGGGTTGATGAGTTGAAAGAACTACAAAACGATCTAGGTAAAGTTCAGGATGCCTGTGTTTTGCTGCAATTACTGACCGATGAGTTACCCGATAGAGCAGAGCTACCAGAACTTCAACAACTCATTCAAACCGATCAAATCAATCTGATGAAAAATTGGGAAACGTTGCGGAACAAGTATCTTGATGCAGATTTTCGTCATCATCTGCACCAGATGATTTTGATACCCTCAATCCCAACTCTATGTTCTTAGTGCAAAAGCGCAAATCATGAATCTTGTTTATTTCAATACAATCTTTATTTCAATACAGTTTCTTGAGAGGTTGTTTTATGGTAATTTCCACTTCAAAGAATAATCCAGCAGCAGCTACGTTTGACTATTCCACATTAGACCTGTCTGATCCGTGCATCTTGCTGAGCACGCTGCAACTTTTACGGCAGGAAGTTGCTCAAGAAGGACAGGACATATTTGACCAGTGCGATCGCATATCCAGCAAGAGTCGTTTCTCAATAGTGCATTTAATCTTGCTCATTACTTGGCTTTGCGGCGATATGACCTCCGTCCTTTGCAAGCTGCTCTCATGCCCTGGGGTTTGTCTTCGTTAGGTCGTTTAGAAGCACGAGTGATGCCTAATTTAGATGCAGTGATTGCAACTCTAGGGGCAATCTGTCAGGTGAATCCAGCTACTTTGCCAACTCGTCCTACGGTTCAAACATTTTTAGAAGGCGATCGTTTGCTGCAACAGCATGCCAAAGAGATGTTTGGGCAGACTTTGACCGATCGTCGAGTCAGAATTATGGTGACTTTGCCCACAGAAGCTGCTAACGACTATGAACTCGTGCGCGATCTGCTTCAGCGTGGCACCAACTGTGTTCGCATTAACTGCGCCCATGACAGCGCCGAAATTTGGGAAGCAATGATTACTCATGTCCGTCAGGCAGAAGCTGAAACAGGACGTTGCTGTAAAGTGTTAATGGATTTGGCAGGACCAAACCCGCGAATTGGTAGCGCGATCGCACCGGGTAATCAGCAACGCATTTTTCGAGGGGAACAGATTCTCCTAACTCGCAACCGATTACCCACCGTTGAATTGAATCAGTTTCAGGCAACTTGTACTCTCCCTGAAGTGCTTAATCAATTGCAGGTGGGTGCAACCGTTTGGATTGATGATGGTCGCATTGGCGCTTATGTGGAGGCGATAACAGAGGAAGGGGTAAGGCTGCGTATCACTCATGCAAGTTTGAAGGGAAGTAAACTTCAGCCAGACAAAGGGCTGAACTTTCCTGATACAGATTTGCAGCTTAATTCACTGACAGATAAGGATCGACAGGATTTGGATTTTGTTGCTGCTCATGCTGATATTGTGGGCTACTCTTTTGTGAAATCCGCCAATGACATTCAGCAGTTGCAACAAGAATTAGCGATTCGGATGCAGCAACCTCACAATATTGCCATTGTTGCCAAGATTGAAACGCCTCAAGCGATTACTAACTTACCGGAGTTGATTGTTCAAGCGGCAGGTCAGCAGCCCTTTGCCGTTATGATTGCCAGAGGTGATTTGGCGATCGCGATCGGCTACCAACGGTTGGCTGAAATGCAAGAAGAAATTCTTTGGCTTTGCGAATCGGCTCATATTCCGGTCATTTGGGCAACCCAGGTCTTAGAGAATCTGGTGAAAAAAGGAATTCCCTCACGGGCAGAAATGACGGATGCGGCAATGGCTGAACGGGCAGAATGTGTCATGCTTAACAAAGGTGCTTTTGTTGTCGAAGCCGTGACGATTTTAGATGATGTCTTAACTCGGATGCAGGCGCACCAGTTGAAAAAGATGCCTCAACTCCGAGCGCTTCGCTCTTGGTAAGTGAAGCTAACTTTGATCGACTACTAAGACGGCTGCACCTTGAATTTTGCCACTGCGGAGTGCAGCAAGGGCTTCATTCGCAGAGGTTAACGGAAACGCTTCCACCTGAGTTTGAATAGGGATTTGGGGAGCTAGCGCCAGAAACTCTTCACCATCCCGACGGGTGAGATTCGCCACCGATCGCAGCACCCGCTCTCCCCAGAGCCACTCATAGGGAAAGGAGGGAATATCGCTCATGTGAATCCCAGCACAGACCACAGTACCGCCTTTCACCACCGCCTTGAGCGCAACCGGAACCAGCGAGCCTACAGGAGCAAAAATAATCGCTGCATCCAGCGGTTCAGGTGGAGCTTCCATAGAACTCCCTGCCCACAAGGCTCCCAGGTCACGGGCGAACTGCTGCCCCTGCGTATCACCCGATCGCGTAAAGGCAAATACCTGTCTGCCCTGGTAGCGTGCAGTTTGAATCACAATATGCGCCGCTGCCCCAAACCCATACAGCCCAATGCGCTCGGCATCGTCTGTCATCATCAGCGATCGGTAACCAATCAGTCCGGCACAGAGCAAGGGAGCCGCTTGCAGGTCAGGATAGCCAGCGGGAATGGGAAAACAAAAGCGTTCATCCGCTACCATGTATTCCGCATAGCCACCATCCAGTTGGTAGCCAGTAAACTGAGCATTGTCACAGAGATTTTCTCGCCCAGTCAGACAGTAGCGGCAGTGATTGCAGGTATGACCGAGCCAGGGCACCCCCACACGAGTCCCTGGTGGAAAAGCAGTGTGTACGCCCGCGCCATGACTGACAACAGCTCCCACAATTTGATGTCCAGGCACAAGAGGTAACTTCGGCTGCGTTAGCTCGCCATCCACCACATGCAAATCCGTGCGGCACACCCCACAAGTATGGACTTGAATCAGCAACTGTCCTGGATTAGGTGTGGGAATCGGTAACTCTGCCTCCTGTAAAGCAGAACCAGGAGCATTGAGGATCATTGCACGCATGGCGACACCACAATGACATACGGGCGAATTGAGCATTGATGGGACGATCGCATGAGGAAATGTGTAGAGACTGCCAGTGAATTGATTAAAATCAAAGAGAATAGATTCATCAATATTGCACTGAGTTCTGCACAATCAGGAGATCACTATGGAACTCAAGTCAGTTACGCTTACCGTCCCAGAAGGATGTAATCTCATTCTAGGTCAAACGCACTTCATTAAGACTGTTGAAGATCTGTATGAGATCATGGTGGGCACTTCAGCGCAGGTCAAGTTTGGCATCGCTTTTTGTGAGGCATCTGGGCCTTGCTTGATTCGCGTCGTGGGTAACGATCCAGATCTGCAAGATGCAGCCACTCAGAATGCTAAGACGATCGCCGCTGGACACAGTTTTATTATCCTGCTGAGAGAAGCATACCCGATCAATTTCCTCAATGCGATCAAACAGTGCCCAGAAGTTTGCACCCTCTACTGCGCGACTGCCAATCCGGTTGAAGTGATTGTGGCTGAAACTGAGCAAGGCAGAGGAATTTTAGGTGTAGTTGATGGCTTTGCACCTAAAGGGGTAGAGAGTGCAGAAGATGTCAGAGCACGTCAGGAATTGTTACGGCAAGTTGGATACAAGCTTTAAGGGATCGAACTCCTCACAACTTCTTCAACTTGTTCACCTAATCTGGAGGAATGCGATAGGAGGTGGAGATGAAAAGCTTTGATTATGTCATTCTGGGTGCTGGGCTGGGCGGGCTTTCTGCTTCGGCTTGTCTGGCTCGCCAGGGTCATGAAGTTGCCGTTTTAGAAAAACACTATTTGCCTGGGGGCTGCTGCCACACGTTTGATTATGGCGAGTATCGCTTTTGTGCAGATGTGCATTACATTTCACAATGCGGTGCGGGTCAAACTATCGATCAATTTCTCAACTATCTGGAACGCTATGTTCCGTTCAATTCACTTGATCCAGATTGCATCGATCGGGTGATTACACCAGAAGTTGACTTCAAAATTCCCTTAGGATGGGGAACCTTACGGGTTCGCTTACTGGAAACATTCCCAGAAGAGCTTGTCGCCATCGATCGCTACTGTGACGAGATTCGCCAACTCCATCAAGAGGTACACAACCTAACGCAAGAGGTACACTGGTATGACCAAAAGTGGTCTGACTGGTTGAAGCTACCCAAATACTGGAATCTTTTCTCTAAGCGGGACTGGACGCTGCAAGATCTGTATGACCATGTGGGGCTCTCGCCTAAGCTACAAAATTTATTGGCAGGACAAAGTGGTGATTATGCCCTACCGCCAAATGAAATTGCCCTCTTGACCCATACGTCATTAGTTTGGGACTATTCAGAAGGAGCGTATTATCCCAAACATCACTTCAAACATTTGGTGGACACGATTGTGGATGCTATCACTGCCAGGGCTGGAGTGGTGAGACTTTCAACGCCTGTAGAACGTATTGAAGTGTGCGATCGCCAGGTACAATATGTCACCACAGCCGAGGGAGACATTTATCATGCGAAACAAGCCTACATTAGCGATCTTGATCCCAAACTCACTGTTGAACTGATGCATCCCTCTGACGCATTAAGTCCACGCGAGCACCATCGTCTGACAGACTATCAATACTCAACCAGCGCGTTCAACATTTACCTGGGGTTGGATAGTCGCTTTGAGCCAAAACGCTACGGTATTGGCAACTGGAATATCTGGTACTATCCCACAGGCGATCTCAACCGGGAGTACGAAAAACAATTGCAGGGCGATCTCAGCCATCCGTGGATCTTCTTATCCTGCCCTACAATGAAGTCCCACGAACCGGGCATGGCTCCCTCAGGACATCATGTTCTGGAGATTGCCACCATCTGCCCCTATCAAGCGTTTGAACAACTTCACAAAACAGATCCCAAAGCCTATAAAGCCAAAAAGCGGGAGGTATACAACGAGCTGATGACCAGTGTCCACGATTTGATTCCCGATGTAGATGCCTACATTCGGATGAAGATTTATGGTACACCCACCACGAGTGAATATTATCTGGGGCAACCTCAAGGCAATATTTATGGCGCTAAGTTAATTCCGCAACAGGTAGGGCTGAACCGACTGGGCTATACCACTGAATTGCCAAATCTCTTCCTGGTTGGAGCCAGTGCGGGTTATCCCAGTGTGCCCGGTGTAATTGGTAATGGCATGGATGTGGTTGAGCTGATCACAGGACGGTCAGTGCGGAACAGGAAGGAAGGCTCTGAACAGCTAGTAAGAACGTGATCAATATGGCAGTGAATCATCGAGAGCAAATCATAACGCTGTGGATGGTGTTTTTACTGGGAACCCTATTTCACACCCACCTTGGACTGATACCGCTGTTTCACAACCAAAGCATTGCTGTTCCTGATGCTCACGGGACAGAAAATATTGCCTGGATTTTGTGGTTGATGCTGGGCTTTTTTGTTGTGCCGATGCTGGCGATAGTGATCACTCTTTTTAATGATTCAAGGCGTTATCGCAAGCTCCACTTTGGTATCACTGCTTTCTATTCAGTGATGAATCTTCTTCACATTATCGCTGATTTATGGGTAAAACCGATCGCCTGGTATCAAATCACTTTAATGTTCATATTATTCGTGCTTGGGCTTTTACTCAATATCGTTTCCTGGCAGTGGATGCAAGAACGAACCTACAGCAAATCATTCGAGAACATTAGATAACCTTGTTTAGACGTAACGAAAAACCACCTTTGCTGGGAAAATGCCCATTTCACCAAACTAATTTTTCAACAGGAGACTACCAATGAAGAGTGTTTATAATAGATTCGTGTCCGCAGGTGATGTCATTCTCGATACAACATTATCTGGACTCAGTAGTATCAGATCACAGAATGCAGTTCATGGCGTGGCTGGAATTATATTGGTGGCTGCTATTGCTACGGGACTTGGTTCCCTCTTTGCTCAGGGGAAGTATCTAGTTTTTTCGACAACTCTTTCTGCCCTAATCTTAATCGGGTGCATCCCACTTTTGCAGCCCTCACCCTAAATCCCTCTCCCAGAGAGGGCTACCGTGTATACAGAAGTTCCCCTTAAACTATTTGAATCAGATTCGGGGTGGAGTCAATGCTAGAAAATCCTATCCTCATTCATGCTCAAGAGTTCAAGGGAGCCGCCTTTGGGGATAAACGG
>JAAUQZ010000116.1 GCA_012033355.1 Leptolyngbyaceae cyanobacterium RM1_406_9
TTTTGGGAGAAGGGGTTGGGGGATGAGGGCAAACTTGCAAAACTGGGATGCACCCCATTGGCACAAACACCACAAGGTGAATTAGGGATGAAGGATGAGGGATGAAGGATGAGGGATGAAGGATGAGGGATGAAGGATGAGGGATGAAGGATGAGGCAACCCGCTCCACAGGATCAGGACTTACGCATCTAAGACCTGAAACCTTGAAAAGGGGAGAACTCCGGAAGCCCGTTTTCAAGGGGGTTGGGGATCAAGCTGCGTAATTTCTGAGGATATTACTGAAGCTAGCACAGGAGGGTTTGAAAGGAGCTAGCGTACATCGCTGCCTGGGTGCGATTGCCCAAGTTCAGCCGACTGAGGATGCTGGTGATATGATTCTTAACGGTTCGTTCTGAAATGAAGAGGGTTTGAGCAATTTCCCGATTGCTAGCCCCGGCGACAATCAAGCACAAAACTTCTCGCTCTCTAGGTGTTAGCTCGGCCAATTTGGGTGGAAGCTGTTTAGGTCGCTGAACGTCAGAATTATTCAACACTTTTTCAAATAGTCCTGGGCCAAGCTGGGTATAGCCCTTGTGAACTGAGCGAATCGCCTGGGCCAGTTCTTCTGAGTGAGTGTCTTTGAGCAAATAGCCTCTTGCGCCAAACTGCATGGCGCGGGACACGTATTCATCGTCGTCAAAGGTGGTGAGGATTAGGACTCGCGTTTGGGGGAATTGCTGACCAATCGTTCGAGTGGCTGCAACGCCGTCCATGATGGGCATTCGGACATCCATCAACACAACGTCGGGTTGCAAAAGCTCAATCTGCTCGATCGCCTGCTGCCCATTCTCAGCCTCTCCCACAACTTTGAGGTCAGGTTTCGACTCCAACAAACTCCTCAGACCTTGACGGATAATCAGTTGATCATCGACCAGCAAGACCTGAATCATGGCTTCACATTTCCTATAGCGGCAGTTTAGGTTGAGGAATTTGACCCATCATCAAGCAGCCGCATCCCGGTTGGCTGACCAAATTAAGTTCTCCTCCCAGGGCGGCAATTCGCTCCTGGATTCCTTGTAGCCCAAAGCCAGTGGTATTTTGGTCTGGGTTAAACCCTCTACCGTTGTCATTTACCAGGAAATGTATCACAGTGTCGCTTTCTTGCAGCGAGAGAGTGACTTGGGTGGCGCTGGCGTGTTTGGCAATGTTGGTTAACGCTTCTTGAAAGATGCGGTAGATGGCGTTGCTAATTTCGGGCGGCAGGGAGTGAGGGAGATAGATGTTGCATTCGGGGGCGATCGCCGTTGTCGCCTGAAAATCACGAACTAGGGTGCGATCGCCTCTGACAAATTCTGTCCCAATAAAGGATTTGAGCGCAGCGTTGCCACAGACTGACGCACCTCCCTCAGCGCCTGAGTGCCAAGCTGCCTTGCTTCCGTCAAAAATGCTCTAGCTTTGTCTGGATCGGTTTGCAGAAACAGCAGCGCATTTTCTAGCTGGATGCTTTGAGCCGTCAGCGCATGACCGACAGCATCATGAATTTCGCGGGCAATCCGATTCCTTTCCTGGAGCGTTGCCTGGTCCTCAATTCGCAGTGCATACTGACGAAGCTGGTTGTGAGCGGTGGCTAACTTGTCGCGACTCTGGCTCTCTGCCTGTAAGGAATTAATCAGCAGCAGCCCAAAAGCCAGAATCAGACCGATTGGAAACGCCGAGAGCAGGCGCAAGAGAAACACGATATTGTCGAATTGCTCTGGCTCAATGCTGCTCACCTGCCCACCCGCCCGAACGACCAAACCAATGGTGGGGTTTCTCAGGAACAGCGTCACCAGCGCCAGAATGGGAGTCACCACGACGACCATGACTCGTCCAATTTGCCCAAACATCCGAAAACTGCGGATGAGAATTACCAACCCCAGTAAGGACATTGGCAAAAACCGGGTACTCAGCAGAGACGGCAGAAAAACAATGCCAAATTCAAGCAGGGTGTAAGCGATTTTGTTTCGCCGCTGCTGAGTCGGCACCCTTAAACCCATTGCTCCAAAAGCTGCAATCAGCAGAATCTGCGGCAGCAACAAGATTTCTGAAGCGGACGACACTTTGACGACCAGCGGAATGGTAATCAGAACATAGATTATTAAAATCCATTCCAGATAAAGCAAAAGCCGAGAAGAAGGCGTAGCTTGCTGTACCAAAGAATCAGCAGCAAAACGACGTAACCTCTTCATAATCTGTTCATCGAGTTAACAATCTATAAAACCGCTCAGAAGCGAGGTCTGCGACTTCTCGAAGAAGTCGCAGACCTGGGCAATCGCCTGAGAAAAACAATTTTTAAAACCCTACCATTTTCGTAAATTAAGCAGGAGCGCTAGACATCCCACTTTTGCTGAATTGCGAGTAGGACTAAACTCCTAAGCAGGGTGGGAGTTTAGTCCTAAACCAGTTGGGAAGTTTGATCCATGTGAGCTTTTCGTATCCGACCTTACGATTTGATTGCGAAATGCTGCTTCCATTTTTCTTAATAAAGGGTGGAAGGGCGATCGCCAACTCCTTTAATCTTTCAGAGGTCAACAATGCGATTCAACCAGCTCACGGCAATTCTTGGGTTAACAACTGCTGCTGTTGTTTCAACTGCCCTGATGCCTGCTCAGGCTACGGCTGAAATCTTCCAAGTTGAGTCCGGTGCGACTAGCGTTTTTCTCGATTTGCCCCTACTGGAATCGATTGGGCTGAATTTAACCGGAACTTCTGATGATATTGTGCCGCCCGTTTCAGACGATTTCCTGGTCGGCTTTGAAATCACGGACGACACCGACTTTAGCTTCACTGACGAGGGTGGTTTCACGCTGGTCGGTGGCTCCATTGAGCATACAGGCTCAATCACCTTCAACGATGCACTTACCGTTGGCGATTTCTCCATTGGGTTTGATGCCTCTCGTGCTGGCGACGCGGCAACCGGATTTTTTGTCCAGGATACGCTAGATACAGGAGCCATCCTGTTTGATGTTGCTAGCATCGTGCCCACCTTTGACGGCGAAGCCCTGACCATTGCTGGAGATTTGCTGGTTTCTCCAGAATTTGCCGGAGTGTTAGGCAATCCTGACTTGACGGGAGCTTTGGTGGGTCAAGCTCAAACCAATGCTGAGACTGAACCGGCCTCTGTCCCAGAACCAACCAGCGGACTCATGCTGTTAGTAGCAGGTGCGGCCATTGCAGCAGGACGGCGACAGTTGACCGCTAAGCAATAAAACCTGCTCAATGATTGAGTTTCCTCGCTTCCAAGCATCACATCAATTACTCTAAGGATCGTGGATCAAATAATCTGTAAAGCCAGAGTCTGTGTAGGGGCATGGCATTGCCATGCCCCTACACAGGAGAATTACACATTAATAAATCCGCAATCCTAAGTCCATAACAGGAAGGGAAAGGCAAAGTTCTTTCCCTTTTTTGTTTTGGCTTCTATCACTGAAGAAATCAAATCATCCGCAAAAGCTGTAGGTTGAATTTCGCAAAGCTCAACTCAACATCCTGGAGCGTTGGGTTTCATCTGCAATCCCAAGTTGCCCCATTGGGGGATGCCTTCTTAATAACCCGCTTCTAAGGTATGAGAAACTATCTCTAGGTTCAGGTAGTCTTGTTTCAAGTCTTGTAACTGCTCTGCTAGAGTTTGCTTTGTGCCGTAGTTTAGACTTATGCCTTCTACCGTTAAGTCACCCCGTTCAAACGCTGCCTGGGAGGAGCTAACTTCAGGCATTCAGCCAGACCCGACTCAGTTGGACAACATCAAGGCCCAGCTTGATTTGGTGTTGCTAGCGCTAGAAACGTTAGCAGGAATTGGTTCAGAGGCAATGCTGCGAACTGCGGCGGAGCTAAACCTGGCAGATGTGGTGGCTGATCGGGTTTCGCTGTGGCGGCTGAGGCAGTCTAGCCCTTTGCGAAAGGGGCAGGGACGTAAGCGGTTAGATGTAGAGGAGGCGCGATCGCTCGTCTTGATTGCCTGTCATCTAGCAAATCAGCATCAAGAGCTAATTCGCCGTGCAGTCGGGTTATTGGAACAACTAGCTGAACAAAACCGCGAACCTCACCAGACTGCTTTGTTGGGAGATTATCTGGATAATTTCAGCAATGCCTACCAGGAACGCATGGAAGACGGCGATAACACATTGCCCGACCAGTTGACTCACCTGGCGCTGAAGCTGCTGATTGACTTGCTGTTTTATAGCGCTCCTAATGGGTCGCGGCGGCTCTGGATGGCGCTACTTGACCGCACAGGCATAGCACACTCTCTATAGCTAGAGCCATAAGCTTTGTATACCTAGAAGAAAGCCAACCCTCTCTTCCTTAACCATGTCTTTGCCCAACTCCGTTTTGCGTCGATATACTCCCCCTACCTGCACGCTGGAAATTGCGGCAAAAGGGTCGCCGTTGTCCCGTTGGGCAGGTCGTCCCGTGTTGAAGCAGTTGCGATTTCATCTGAGCTTTGACGATCCGCGCCTACCCCCCGAAGAGCAGGTGCAGATTACGGGCGATCGCCCTCAGTTGGAGGCATTGTGTGAAGCGGTTGAGCGCTACGTGCAAACTGTCCTGGGCAATGCGCCTTTGCCAGGGCAAGCCGTTCCGCTTTTGGTCGAGTCCTTTGACCAGCTAGAGTCTTTGCCCGATAGCGCTTCAAGTCGCGCAGAGAACGGCATAGCCGTCATGCACCCTGCGAATGAGTATGGAGATGAAAACAATGCGAATGAAAACAATGTGAATGAGAGCTATGTGAATGAGAGCTATGCAGATGGCAGTGGTGCTGGGGTAGCTGAAATTTACCTTAAGCCAAAGGGTCTGTTGTCCCACGATCTTTGCCTGGGCGAACTGTCTACGGGTGAGTCAAATGTTGTGCGACTCAGTGCTTTGCAGCTATTTGATCTGGCCAATGCACTCGATGAATACAGTGCAGAGGCGATCGCCTCCCCACGCTCAACCGTCTCACCTGGTTTAACGCCACACCCGCTTGGGCAAAAGTTGCCGCTGTGTTAGTGCTAGCAGTGGGAGTCTCTACTGCGATCGTTCGCTTTGTCGATCCCTATGCTGGACAGCCCGCAATCACTGCTGCTAACGAAGACACCAGCGAAACCGTTACAACAGAAGGCATCTTTGACGAAGACCCACCAAACACTGCGCTTGAACCACTGCCATCGGGTAAAGACGCAACCCCTCCTAACTCTCAACCGCTCGATATTCCGCTGCCGCCCAGTGCAGAAACTTTGCCTTCACCCGGTACGGGTTTGCCGTCGGTTGGAGTGCCCCGCACAGCCACACCCAACGCGCCTGTTCCTAGCGCTCCCCGCACTCCTACAAATTTGCCGGATGTGGCGATCGCCCCTTCCCAGCAGCGATCGGATGCGCCCGGAGCAGGCAGCAACCCGTCTCAACTACAGATTCCAGCCGAGTCAGAGTCCGCAGGTGCGCCTCCCAATGCAGCGCGATCGTCGGGACAGGATGCATTGCCTTCGCTAGAGCCTGCACCGTTGAATCAGGAGGGAGGCGATCGCCCCAACCCCACCAGCACCGCCTTTGACACCATTCCCCAGGTCGCCGAAGCCCGCGCCTTCTTCCAGGAACGCTGGCAGCCGCCCGAAAGCCTTGAGCAAACTCTAGAATATCGGCTGCAACTGGGCGCTGACGGCACCATTCAGCGAATCATTCCCCTCGGACGAGCCGCCGGAGACTACATCGATCGCACCGGAATGCCCCTCCCCGGCGAACCCTTCGTCTCTCCCATTGAGAATGGTAGCAGCCCCCAAATTCGCATCGTCCTTGACCCCAACGGCAGAGTTCAAACCTTCCTGGAAAGCCCCTAGATTAATTATTCATCATCAGACTTTTCCTGGAAGCCGCGTACAATCCGCGAAAGCTCATTTTTCTCATCGACTGCGATGCGAGTGGGAGAACCGCTGATGATTCGCTCAAAGTTGCGGAAGGAGTCTTTGATCTCGGGACCTTGAGCGCTGATCGTATATTCTCGAATGCCCTTGTCGTGCCAAGAGCCGCGCATCTTAAACACATTCAGCGCCCGTGCCATTTCGCCGCGAATCTCGACATATTGCAGCATTAAAATTGTGTCGGTAATCGTAGAAATATGGGAATCGGTGATGGAGTGCGATCCCATGAACTGATCGGTCGTGTTGGTGAAGAAGCCTGTGATTTCTTCCTGCTTCGCAAAGCCCGTCACACCAATGACAAACTGACGGAAGGCATTGTTGCTCACGCCTCGCGCCAGGGCCGAAAGCGAGTCGATTGCAATTCGAGAGGGCTTAAACTCGGCAATTTCAGACTTGATGATCTGCAAGTGGTCTTCCAAGCCCGCCGACTCTGGATAAGCACAGAGAATTCTCAGCAAGCCCTTCTGCTCCAGTTCCTCAAAATCAATTCCCCAAGAATAAGCGTTGCGGGAAAGCTGGGCGCGGGATTCTTCATAGGCAAATAGCAAGGCGCGTTCGCCAATCATGCAGGCATCTTGCAAAAACTTGCTGACCAGCATCGTTTTGCCTGTACCTGTGGCTCCCGTTGCCAAGATAATGGAATCTTTGAAAAATCCGCCGCCGCACATTTCGTCTAGCGTCTTTACGCCAGAGGACACGCGAACGTTAGACGATCGCTGAGTTAAGCGCATAGCTCCCAGTGGGAAGATATTGATGCCATCGTTGGTGATAGTGAAGGGATATTCGCCCTTCATATGAGTGGTGCCGCGCAGTTTCAAAATTTCAATCGTGCGGCGGCGGCGTTCTCCCTCCAGCACGTTGCGGACGATCGCCACATTATCTGAAACAAATTCTTCAACACCAAAGCGAGCGACCGGGCCATATTCCTCAACCCGCTCGGTCGTCATGATAGTGGTGGCGTTCATCTGTTTGAGACGAGCCACCAGGCGAAAAATTTCGCGTCGCACCACCGAAGCCGCATCATACTGCTGGAAGACAGCCGTAACAGAGTCAATTGAAACTCGCTTAGCTTTGTATTTGCGAATGGCGTATTGAATTCGCTCGATCAGAGCAGAAAGATCGAAGTTGCCAACTACATCTTGCCCTTCGGGATCAGGCGATGCATCGAGGATAAACAGCTTGCCCTGGTCGATCAATTGCTGTAAATTCCAGCCAAAGCTGTAGGCATTTTTGATGATGTCAGCCGGAGATTCTTCAAAGGTGACAAACACGCCTGCTTCGTCAAAGTGCGTGATGCCATTGTAGAGAAATTGGACGGCAATTAGCGTTTTTCCAGTTCCAGAAGTGCCGCTGACGAGGGTGGTTCTGCCAATGGGCAAACCGCCATGACTAATATCATCAAAGCCTTCAATTAGGGTACGAATCTTCTGGACACCTGCTGTGGTCGATTCAATAGATTGCCCAGTTTGATTAGCTTTATTCATAAATCTGTCAACAGCTACCAAAAGAGTTTTAAAGTCAATTCAACGGTGTGAAATGTGAGGTGAGATCGACAAGTTTTGAGTTTAACTTATTGTTCTTCCCGTTCATCTTCTCGCAGTTCGTCGTACAAAAGGTCTAAGCCAATTAAAACCTTCTCCCGATCGGATAAGTCTCCGATGATTTTTCGCACCGGGGGAGGCAGGATTTTGGACAGGGTTGGAGTTGCGAGAATTTTGTCTTCTTCGGCGAGCTGAGGGTTTTTGAGAACGTCAATCACCTTCAGCGCATAAACACCCTGAAATTCTTTTTCTAAGATGTTGTTCAAAGTTTTTAGCGCACGAATCGAGTTGGGGGTGTTTCCCGCGACGTAAAGTTTCAAGATGTAAGTTTTTTTAAGTGGACTCATGGATCTCCGATGAGAAATTCGGGTGATTTTGGCGAGGGAGGGTGAGGGTTGTAAATTGCTAAGAGCGATCGCTCTACGACTCTCTGGGAATGGAGCGACGATACATTTCACAAAGGTGGGCGATCGCATCGATCAAAGTCAGTCGATAGTCCAGCAAGATATCATCACTACGTCCTTCTAGCTGTAGCTGTTTAGAAAATTCATCCATCAATTCCATATGAATTTCGACAATGGTTGAAACTGAAATATCAGCGAAAAAAGCCACATTGACAAAATTATCGATTTTTTCGTTGAGATTGCTGTTTCGAGAAAAATAACTCAGAATAATTTCTCGATAATCTTCCCTAAGCTGCTGAAGTAGCTCCTTTCGCTCAGACGCGGGCATATGCCGGAGGAAGTTTTGGGGATTCCTTTTGTAGTACACACCGAGGTATCCTAATCGTTCCTTCAATTTCTCAGATAGACGTTTTTGTTGGGCGACAAGAGACGTTTGGGTTGTTAGGGCAGCTACAGAACCAGGAGTAGATTGATGCTCAGGCAGCGGGCAAGAAAGCGAGAGCATGAGGAATTGGTCGATCGCCCGATCAATAGTTTGGTCAATTTGGTGTAACTGACTAATTGACGTTCTCAGGACAGCCGTGTGGTAGGAAATATCAACGTTTGTCGGTTCAGTTGCTGCTAGCGAAGCTGAAAAGGAGTCTGCATCTAGAACAATAGTCGGCAAAAAGGTGGCTTGCTCTCTTAAATGCTCAAGCGTGGTTAGAAGTTTTGGGTTATCTTGCAAAACCAGACAGTCTAACTGCTTTTCTCGCTGAATGAAGTTGAGAAAGTCAGTTTCAACCGAAAATTGGGTCAGGCTATACTGTCCACTCAGCGTCCCCTCTAAACAATTCTGAAGAGAATGCTTGAAGGATCGCGCTAGTGCATCAGAGGAAATCAGGCAACAAATAGACAGTTGAGGACGCAAAGCTATAGCTGGGAAAAGGACAATAACTGCAATAGGAACTATAAAGCTGAACCGATAGGGAAACAAAACTGAATAGACTTGTCAAGAATCCTAGCGAAAATTGGGCGATCGCTAAGCGGCATTAAAATACTTAACATTTATTGTAATTGCAAACGTCTTTACTTCTTCGGCTATCCAGCCATAATTGAGCTAAGACCGCCACTCTGTTGGTTGAACTCTCACCGAGGTTTGTTTTCTCCTCTTCATGTATGTTGCTGCTGTTGGCGAATTTATCCAAGCCGCGCCCGTCTGTACCCAAACTGCCAGACTGAAAGCGGTGCTGCGGCTATTTCGCCGAACTCGCTGTCAACGAATCATTGTTGCTGATGGGCAGCAGCTAGTGGGAACGTTGAGTCTTCACCGTCTTACGTCTTTCCTATTTGAGGCGGAAGTTGAAGCCCCAGACAGTGGAAGTCATGGAAGTGAAGCAGCGATCGCTCCCTGGCAGCAAACTCTTCAAGAATTGTTCTTAAATGCAGAAAATGCAGATCTGCTCGAGCCGCTATACGAACCGCTGGTTGAGCTATCTGCAAGTTTGCCAATCAGCCAGCTTGCACCTTATTTAAAAAATTTAGAACAGCGGCAATATGCTCTGATCGACGAATCCGGTGACTGTTTGGGGCTGTTAAACCAGACGCAACTGCTCAAGTTTTTGGCACTGAACCCAATGCCTGAGTTGCAGGAGCGATTGCCAGGGATAGCAGAGATGCAAAGACTGGGGCAGTTGGGTGAGAAGATAATCGCTTATGACCCCTCAAGGCGATCGCCCTCAGCAGAGCCAGCCTTTACAGAGTCGATTAGCGAAACCATTTCTGCGGACCTGCTGATTGATTTGCTAGAGCGACTGCCTCTGCCAATGATGCTGCAAACTAGCACCGGCCAAGTTGTTGCTCGTAATTTGTCGTGGCGGGAGCAGTTAGGCGAGTTGCAAGACCCCAGCACGATCGGTCGAGAGGCCGCTTTACTTTTAGAAACAGCCACGTCCGTACTTCGGGGCAGTCAGCCTGCTAACTCTCCCTTCACTGAAGCTTCGTTTGAGCTTTCGTTCGCCAATGCAGCCCACACATCTCATTCGTCGGAACCCTGGAGTGTTGAAAATCAGACTGATGGCGATCGCCTCAGTTTTTGTCAATTAGGAACCGATTTAGATACCTGTGTCTGTACCTGCCCGATGAAAAACGGACAGGAGCGAATCTGGCAATTCCTCAAAATTCCGCTAGGAAATCGCTCAACTCAGGCACAGTTCAATATGGCGGCTCTTCTATCAGCAGTAGAATCTCGCCGCCGTACCCATGTCAGCCAGCCCTATGAAGGAGCAAACCTCACTGCTGAGATCCACTCCTCTCAGGCAAATTCTCAACCGCTATGGCTGGTGATGGCTCAAGACACCACCGAGCAGCATCGGGTGGCCAAAGAGCTAACCGCTAAAAATGCCGATTTGGTTCAGCTTAACCGCCTCAAAGATGAGTTTTTAGCCTGCATTAGCCATGAGCTAAAAACGCCGCTGACTGCGGTTTTGGGGCTGTCAACGCTGCTTAAAGACCAGGCATTGGGTGAGCTAAACAATCGCCAGACTCGCTACGCGCAGTTGATTCACCAGAGCGGACGGCATCTGGTGCTAATCGTAAATGACATTCTGGACTTAACCCGGATTGAAACAGGGCAGCTAGAGCTAACGTTAGAGCCAGTTCACATCAGAACCGTGTGCGATCGCGTCTACGAACAGGCACGCCGATTGCAGCCGCAAGAAGAAAGTTCTGGAACTGAGTCCTCCAGCGCCTCAGAGTCAGATGTCCGCTTTAGCTTAAGCGTGCAGCCCGGTCTAGAAACCCTGATTGCAGATGAGCTACGGCTACGGCAAATGTTGACCAACTTGCTCTCTAATGCGTTTAAGTTTACAGAAGTGGACGGCGAAGTAGGGCTAACCGTCGAAACCTGGGAAGGTTGGCTTGCCTTCACCGTGTGGGATACCGGAATTGGCATTCCGGATGAAAAGCAACACCTGATTTTTCAGAAATTTCAGCAGCTAGAAAATCCGCTGACTCGTCGCTACGAAGGAACCGGGCTAGGACTGGTGTTGACCCAACGGCTAGCCCGACTGCACGGCGGCGATGTAACCTTTACCTCGGTTGAAGGAAAGGGTAGCCAATTTACAATTTTGCTGCCGCCTAGCCCGCCTCAAACTGCAACAGACCCGTCTCAACCATCAATCAAGCCTCTAGCTCAGACCCACAGCAATCGTCTGGTGCTAGTGGTGGAGGCAGTGCCGCGATTTTTGGAAGATTTGACTCATCAGTTGGCTGGGCTGGGCTATCGAGTGGCGATCGCCCGCGCTGGCACTGAAGCTCTGGAAAAAGTGCGGCGGCTCCAGCCTGCAACCGTTTTTCTCAATCCTGCTTTGCCCCTACTCTCCGGTTGGGATGTTCTAACTCTGTTGAAGTCGGATGCTGAAACCCGCCATATTCCCGTTGTCGTCACGGCTAGCCATCTAGAAAAAACTCAGGCCTACCGCAACGGAGCGAACGGATTCCTTAGCTTGCCGATCCAGCCGAACGCTCTGGAGCAAAGCTTAGAACCCCTCGTTCACAAAGCACCTGCGCCACAAAATATAGCCTCTAGCCTGACTATTCTGCACCTTAACGCAGGAGGTCAGCCGCTTTCTCCTCAGCCAGAGCATTATTTAGCGACTCACTTCAATAGCCTGCTCCATCCTCACAACTGCCGGATGCTGGAGGTTGACGATCTAGATCAAGCCGATCTCCTGGCAAAGGTCTGGAAGCCGAACGTGATCTTGCTGGATGGAGTTATCTCTGACCCCATGACTTACCTGAAGCAGTTAAGCGACTATCCAGCGCTGGCATCTCTGCCCCTGGTGACGCTAACCGCAGAAATTACGCAAGCTGCAAATCAACTGTCAGAGCTAACGGTTTTTCCCTGTTTGGCTTCATTGCCTATACCCGGAGAGGCGATCGCTAATTCAAATTCAGACTCAGCGCTACTCCAGGTCATTCAGGTTGCTGCGGGAATGAGTTGGGCACCACACGTCTTAGTCGTGGATGTAGCGGCACTCCAGCAAGACTGGACTACCACCTTCCCTCAAATGGACTGGGCAGAAGGGACAGCGCCAAACCCCAGCGCTAAACGTACCGCAGAATGGCTGCAAGCCTCAATGCAATATTTTCAGGCAGCGGGCTTTCGTAGCTCGATTAGTCGCTCGTGGTCTGAGGTGTTAGAGCGAATCCAGCATCAGAGCGTCGATCTGCTGCTGCTCTGTGTGCGCCACGCCGATCCTCATCCCTCGGTGCTGAAAGCGCTGCAAACTCTGGCTCAAGTGGGGACAAAACCACCCATCCTAGTTTGGAATTGTCAGCCTCAACCGCTAGAGATAGGAGCAACTTTAGGCGAAGTGCTGAAGGCGATCGCCGCCCAAGTCCTGCCTCCCTCTCTCTCCATGAAAGAACTGCTCGATCAAATTAACCAAACGCTGGTCAGCCGATAGGACTGTCTCCTAATTCGTTTTTGCGGTTAATTCTACGCTGGCTCTGAGTGGTTTATTATCAGAAGCTTTGGCTAGCAGCCAGTAGGTCGTCATTTCTCCCTTGCCCTTGACGGCGATCGCCCCTCGTTTTCAAATAGATAGTTTTGCTTGATGCGCTGATAGGTTGCTGCCGTCACCTGAATTTTTCCAGCTTCGCCCTGGGTTTCCATGCGGGAAGCGACGTTGACGGTATCTCCCCAGAGGTCATAGCTAAATTTTTTGATGCCAATTACGCCTGCAACAACGGCTCCAGTGTTGATGCCAATTCGCAGTTGAAACGGTTCGCTATTATCTCGATGAAACTGCTGAATGGCTTGCTGCATATCCAGAGCAAGGTCAGCGATCGCCTCAGCATGGTCGTGTCGGGGAGTGGGCAACCCGCCTACCACCATGTAAGCATCCCCGATTGTCTTGATTTTTTCTAAACCGTGCCGCTCAACCAACTGGTCAAAGGTTGAAAAAATTTGGTTGAGCAAACTCACCAGATCTGTTGGACGAGTCCGCGCTGCCTGGGAAGTAAAGTCAACAATGTCAGCAAATAGGATTGTGGCTTCACTAAACTGTTCTGCGATCGCCCCATTTTCCTGAACCGCTGAGTCTTGATTTTTCTTTAGCTGATCTGCAATGACTTTAGGCAAAATGTTTAACAGCAGAGTCTCAGATTTGCGCTGGGCTTCGTAAAGCGCCCGTTCAATTCGACGGCGATCGCCAATATCGCGCACAATGAATAGCACTTCATCTTCGCCGCTGACAACAATACGCACTTCTTCCTCGTAGAGCCTGCCATCTACCTCATACTGCTGTTCATAGATCTCAATTTCGCCCGTTTGCAGCACCAACTCCATGTACTGCTGCTGTCGTAGGGCCATCTCTGCGGGAATCACATCGGTCATTTGTCGCCCAATCCGCTCTACACCGGGCATCAGCGGTTCATGAAACCCTCTAGACGGGAAATAGTCTAGATAAACTCCGTCGCGGCGAACGCGAAACATCAGGTCAGGAATGGCTGCCAATACCGCCTGATTTTGGGCTTCACTGCGACGCAGGGCGGCTTCGGCCTGTTGGCGATCGCGAATTTCCTGCTGAAGTCGAGCATTTTGCTCAGTCAGTTGTCTCTTTTGCCGCTGAATCGTCAACTGATTCTCAACTCGAATCAGCACATCTTCTAGCTGAAACGGCTTCGTAATATAGTCTGCACCCCCTACCTCAAACGCATAAACCTTGTTCAGCACCTCCGATGCAGCACTCAGAAAAATCACAGGCAAATCACGAGTTCGCTCTGCTGCCTTGAGCTGAGAGCAAACCTCATAGCCACTCATCTGAGGCATATTGACATCGAGCAGAACAATATCAGGCAGAG
Source organism: Leptolyngbyaceae cyanobacterium RM1_406_9 (assembly GCA_012033355.1). Classification (GTDB taxonomy): domain Bacteria; phylum Cyanobacteriota; class Cyanobacteriia; order Elainellales; family Elainellaceae; genus JAAUTN01. The sequence continues at coordinate 13,702 of JAAUQZ010000116.1, forward strand.
CCGTCTTAATAAAATCTAGAGCAACTTGCCCGCTTAACGCTTCTTTGACCTGATATCCCTGTTTCTCAAGCATCATGGAGAGCAGACGAAGATTGGCCGGATAGTCATCCACAACCAAAATGTTTGCCTTGCCTAATTCCGCTTTGCCTGCGTCTGCCTTGCTCACGTTTGCTTCGTCCGTTGCTGCTTACCCGCTTTTGCTTTGCGCTTTTCCTGCCTAATCAAAACACAAAGGTAGGATGCTTCCCATGAAGTTTCCCACAGTCAGGTTCTATTTTCAGTTTTTACATTAGGGTCGGAGAAGTTCTTGTTTCAGTATCCTGACTATCGATTGAGATCACCAGTCCTTTTAGGCAGATGCATAAAGCCTTTACCAACACCTCATGATTTTTTGCGGTACGGTTAGGCTCCGTCAAACTCTTGCGAACTCTTGCAGTTTTATAACCTAACGAACATCTTCATAAAACTGCTTCAGGTAGCTGGGCGAAACGCCAATGCCCCAGAGCAAACCAATGTAGAGGTAGATTGCAGTGGCTTTCAACGATCCCCATTGGGCTACGCGGCGATCGCACGATTGCACCACGCGATTAACCTGCCGAATCCGACCGCGTCGTACCAGTTTCAGACACAGATCTGCTTCCTCCATAATGGGCATCGCTGCATCAAAGCCGCCACACCCCCAAAAATCCTCACGCCGACAAAACATCACCTGATCGCCAAACAGCAGCCGCAGTCCTCTGAGGAATAGATGTGGACGGAAAATCAGCGGCGCGTAGTACGTTTTCAAATAGTTGTGCAGCGACACGCCCCAACGGGTTGTGCGGCTGCCAGCCATTAGCGAGACAAATCCTCCACAGGCAACAGTGGAATCGGTCAGGGTTTCGCTCACGATCGCAACTAAATCATCTGGAACCAGGGTGTCTGCGTGTAAAAAGCAGAGAATATCGCCCGTTGCGGTTTCTGCACCCCGATTCATTTGCAGCGATCGCCCACACTCCGTTGACAAAATGTGAATCTTTGCCTGGGTAGTTTGGCAAAATTGATGGGCGATCGCCAGCGTCTCATCCGTGCTGCCTCCATCTACAATCAGCACCTCTGCCGCAGGAGGATCAAGCAAACTCAGGTGACGTAAAGTGCGTCCCAAACAGCCTGCCTCATTCAGCGTCGGCATCACAATCGAAACGCGAGTCATTTTCTTCAAAGTTCCTACTTCAAGTTCCCGGAAGGGTGCGTAACCGCTCACTCAGGTAAATGCGATCGGCAACTGCCTTAACCAGTGGTCCATGAGAGCCAAACTCCACCACGCTGATCGACCCGACCGGACAGCCCAACCGATAGCGAAACCGCCCTACGTCAATTCCCAACAGACTACAGAGAATAATCCGAATCGTGGCCTTGTGAGAAACAATCAGGACGTTGCCCTTCGGGTAGCGCTGCTGGATTTCTTCAATCACACCGAGGGCACGATTGGCAATGGCGATCGCCGCCTCTCCTTCCGTCGGTGGATTCCAAGCCGGGTCAGCCAGCCAGCGAATATAGTCATCATGATAATTCTGCTTGACCGTCTCAACCGTCTGCCCCTCCCACTTGCCGTAATTAATCTCCTTCAGCCCATCGCGCAGTTCAATAGGTTGCCCAACAGCCTCACAGAGAGGTTGAGCCGTTGCCTGAGTCCGCTGCATTGGGCTACCAAAAATTGCTTCCCAGGCAGTAGAGCGGTAAGCCGCCGCAAACTCCTGGGCCATCTCCATTCCTTCAGGCGTTAACTCAGGGTCAATCGAGCCACAAAACAGATTAGCGCGACTGCAAGCAGTTTGCCCGTGTCGAAGCAAGTACAGCGTTAGACTCAACTCAATTCCTCCAATCGCCAGGGACTACTGCATTATTTGGTTCTAGATTTGATAGTCTAGCCTTAACGGGTTATAGAAGAATTAAAAAGCGTTGGACATTCAAATTGGCAGGGGCAAAGCGGCCCGTAGGGCATATGGGGTTTGACGAAATTGCGCCTCGTCCCTGGACAGC
>JAAUQZ010000117.1 GCA_012033355.1 Leptolyngbyaceae cyanobacterium RM1_406_9
ATACCGATCGAAGGGGGCAATCCGGAGACTCGACTCAGGTTTACCTGTTCTTTGTAAAGCTCTCTAGAAAAGTGCCGTATTTTCCGATCTGTGTAGCCAGTGTTCCCAATTTTTGAAAAAGAAAAACCCCGGAGCGTTAACTCTGGGGTTTTAATCAGGGTGCATCTACCATTCCTCTATACCGATCGGGCTAGGGCGATCCGGAGGCTTAGGGGCAGTTTAGGCTTCCTTTAAGGAAGTTCATGTTGGCTTTAAAGTAGAATGGCTGAACGACCTGGATTTGAGGACTGTAAAGCCGAATGACTGTTGCCAAAGCTGCTGAGACTGCTTCCGAAACTGTTACCAACTCGACTGCTGTAATTCCTGATGAAGTTGGGGCGATCGCCCCCAAAGCAATTTAGCAGCGGGAGTCTACATCGTAGGAGCAGGCCCAGGCGACCCAGACTTGCTCACCGTGAAAGCCCAAAGGCTGCTGGCTCAGGCAGATGTGGTTTTGTTTGCCGATTCGCTGGTGCCCCGACAAATTCTGCAAATCGTGCGACCTGATGCAGAGATTGTGAGAACGGCAGATAAGACGCTGGAGGAAATTTTGCCGCTGATGGTGGAACGGGTGCGATCGCACAAATCTGTCATTCGCCTCCACTCTGGCGATCCGACATTATACGGTGCGGTTCACGAGCAGATGCAGGCACTCGCAGCCGCCGAGATTCCGTTTGAAGTCATTCCAGGCATCAGCGCATTTCAGGCAGCAGCGGCAAAACTCAAGGTTGAGCTAACCGTGCCGGGACTGGTGCAAACGATTATCCTGACCCGAATTAGCGGTCGCACTCAGGTTCCCCCAGCAGAAGAACTGGCATCCCTGGCGGCACATCAGGCAAGTTTATGTCTGTATCTCAGCGCTCGACACATTCAGGCGGCTGAGGCAAAACTGTTGCAGCACTATTCGGCTGATACCCCGGTTGCGGTGTGCTTTCGGGTAGGCTGGCCAGACGAAAAAATCTGGGTAGTGCCGCTCGACCAAATGGCAGCCGTGACAGAGCGGGAAAAGCTGATTCGGACGACGATGTACCTGATTAGTCTGGCGTTAAGAGGGATAGAGGGTCAGGGTGAAACTGTGGAAGCGCGATCGCGCCTCTATAACCCAGAACATTCCCACCTGTTTCGCCCTCAAGAATGACTAAAAAAGGCTATTTTTCTAGATCCACCCGTGACGTGGAGGCTTTGTGTCATTCAGGTAATAGTTGCCGACCGCATGATATTTCCAGCGAGACGGGTCGTGCAGTGTATGAGCGCGGGCATTGCGCCAGTGGCGATCGAGGTTGAGGTGCTGAAGCGTCGATTTGGTGCCGCTAACTTCAAACAGGGCATTGGTGATAAAAATAGCGGCTTCTTCGGCCATTGCTTTCGATTCGGCAACGGCGATCGACGTGGCGGCGACGGTTTCTTCGTTCATGTCAGCAAAGGCGCGATCCATAAATTCTGCGGCACGGCGCAAGATTGCTTCGGCTGCATGGAGCTTCAGTTCCATTTCGCCAATTTTGTGAATCAACAGCGGGTCGTGGTAACTATACTCCACACCGCTGTCGATCCAGGGGCGCGGATTGTTGCGAACAAACTGAATCGTTTCCCGCGTGGCATCACGGGCAATGCCAACGTCAATCGCTGCGTGCATAATTTGAGCAAATGACCCCATGCAGGTGGGGCGCTCAAACGCCAGGTAGTGAGGTAAGACGTGTTCTGCCTTGACGGAGACATTCTCAAAAATGGTGGTGCCGCTGCCTGTGCCTTTTTGCCCAAAGCAAGTCCAGTCGTCAATGACCGTGACTCCCTTTGTGTCTTTAGGAATGTGGGCGATCGCGGTTCTGCCTTCGCCTGCCTCTTCATCCATGCACAGCACTGGAATCCAGTGGGCAAATAGCGCTCCGGTCGAGTAAAACTTTTGCCCGTTAAGGATGTAATCGTCGCCAGCGCGGGTCAGTTTTGTTTTTAGATCCGCTACGTTTTTGGTGCCTCGCTCTGAGAAGGCATTGCCAAAGCGCATTCCGTCGAGGATTTGGCTGTAGAAAAACTGCTTTTGAGCTTCGGTGCCATCGAGCCGCAGGGCCTCAACGGAATACAGATGGTTTTGCGGCAGTTGACCGAGGCTAGAATCGCCCGCAGTTAGAATGGTCAGCACTTCCATCAGGGTAACGTTAGAGACAAACGCGCCGCCATATTCTTTGGGCACGGTAATCGCCATCAAGCCGCTCTGAGATAGCTTTTCAACTTCATCGTAGGGAAGAATTCGCTCTTGATCGCGTTTGGGGGCACCGATCGCAAACTCATTGGCAAGCTCTTGAGCAATGGCGATCGCTTCTTCATCGCTCTGAATCACACGCGCTTGCTGGGAACCACTAGTGACAGATGACATGGGTTAAACCACCTTTAGATATGCAGGGCAATCAGGATAGGGGCGATCGCCCAAATGAGAACCATTGATCAAAACTGACATTCGACCAGCATTTAAGCCTGTCCTGATTTAGTTAAAGCTAAAATCTACAAACTTATTCTCTGGTTAGCAAAAATTGACTTAGGCAACAGTCCGTGTACGCCACGTTGAGGACTATTTACCACCTGCGTCACCCGGAAATTGGCAGCAAGGCTGCACAGGCAGTAGGCTTCCTGGGCTGAAATATTGGCAAACTCAGCAATAAAGTTAACCATGTTCTCCAACGCCATCTCAAAGGCGGCATCCAGCGTTTCAGCGAAACCCGTTGTCATCATGTCGGTTGGCGTTTCTGCCATTGGCGCGGTCAGCTTCAGGTCTTTGCGAACAATTAGCTCAATGCTGCCGTTCATCGATGTTTCGATCGCCGTACCGCAAACTTCCCCGTCGCCCTGAGCCGAGTGACCATCGCCAATCGAGAACAGCGCACCGGGTAAAAAGGTTGGCAAAAACAGCCGAGAACCCGCTTGCAGTTCAGGATTGTCAATATTGCCGCCGTAGGCTCCAGGTGGAATCGAGCTATAGTCTGCGGAAGTCGCCACCCCCAAAATGCCAAACATTGGTCGAATCGGAATCTGAATGCCGCTACCCTCCGGATATTCCGCCACGCCTTTTTCCAGGTCAAGCCGAATAAACTTCAGGTTGGCTTCGGTAAACCGCTGGGCTAAAGCGCCCCAGCCTGGACGAATGGCATTAAACCCGACAGGTAGACGAGGGCTAATCGCGTTTAGCCTGACTTCTAGCACGTCTCCCGGTTCCGCGTCGTTAACAAAAATCGGGCCGGTCAACAGGTGCGGCCCGACATCGATTTTGCGCTCGGCGGGTAGGTTATGACAAATCTCCAGAAACTCAGCATTGACGAAACCCTCTGGAGCCTGGTCATACACGTAGTAGCCCGTGTAGGTTTCAACATCAATGCTGTCGCCTGAATCAACCACCAGAGCAGGCTTGAGCTTGGGCGAGAATCCCCCCAGATGAACGGTGTCACAAGTTGCCTTTAAGACGTGATGGGTCATGGTTTGGGGCAAAGAAATGGGGTGGTAGATGTGGAGTCGTAGGACATCGGTCGCTGGTTCAATGACCCAACTTATCGACTGACTGTAGCCTCCTGGGGCTGCTGAGCTTTCGCCTGATTAATCAAGACTCTGAGATGTTCGCCAATGATCTCTAGCGGCTGGACGGTTTTTTGGTTGCGGCTCAGCAGCAGCGCCCCTTCAACCGATGCCAAAATCAGGGTTGCCCAGGTTTTAGTCTCGGCGGCGCTGAAGCCAGCCGCCAAAAGTCGCTGCTCGATTAGCTCAAACCAGCGCAGGTAAATTTGTTCACAGATGCGACGCAGAGATTCATGGGTTGATGAAGTTTCAATCGCCACTGTTGCAACCGGGCAACCTTTGCGAAAGTCAGAGTCAAGTAGCCCCTGAGCTAAAACCTGAGTAAAGGCATGGATGGCATCTCCCACGTCTTCTTGCGAATTCAGTACTGCTTCGATTTTTGGCTTTCTTCTGCGCCCGCTGCCTCAATCGCGGCGATCGCCAATTCCTCTTTACCGCCCGGAAAATGGAAGTAGAGGGAACCTTTTGGTGTGTTGCTCTCTTGCGTGATCTGATTCAAACCAGTGGCGTGATAGCCCTGGACTTGAAGCAGTTCAGCCGTCGCAGTAATCATGCGGGTTTTGGTGCTAATGGGTTGGTTCACGGCAAAAACAGGAAAGTAATACTATAACGACTGGTCTATTAAAGAGTTTGTAGCCGAGTGTACAGTTAAAGCAATCATTTCAAAACTATAGACTGGTCATCATACTTTTTGACAAAAATCTAATAGTTTTGCGCCCATCGAAACAAATGCTCTGGGCAGAGTTGCTTTACGTTCACTGTAATCATACAATTCACCCATATAGTAACGAAATGTTGAGTGGTGTTCAACGTAAAGATCTTAGCCATCTGCTTGTTGGAAAAAAATACCAGAGTTGTAGCGCTGCTTAGCTGTGGGTGATTGATACATTCCTGAGGGTGGCGATCGCTTCTCAAAGGGCGACAATTGTGTTTGAGGCGATCGCCTCAAACAAACTTAAAATAGTAGACTTGTAGAGTCAAATACGCAAAACTATGACAGAAAATCCTGTCTTTGAAGTCTTACGATTCAGGTTTTCCTGTTAACTAAAAGTTTGGCTTTGTGAGGTTCTTTACCTACACACTTCGACTTCGAGAGATTTGTTTGGAATGATTTAATCGGGCTGAACGAGTAAACGAAAGCAAGATTTTGGTATCGGCTCAAAAATTTGGAGCAATTAGCCATTAGGAGAGGTCTGATATGGGAATGGGCAAGAGATTAGGTAAAAAAGGCTTGAGGTCGGTGTTGAGCGACGATCTGTTTCATCCCATCGGTTCTCTCAACCGACGAGGATTTATTCGCGGCTGCTGTCTGGCATCCCTTGCTTTCATTACTGCAAACTGTGCTGCTCAGCAAAACGGAACATCGGAAGGGGGAACAGAATCTCCTGCGGCGAGTGAAGGCAGCGGCACCGTGCTGCGCGTCGGTCATTTGCCTGCGGGCTGTGTGTCTCATTTGCTGCTAGCCAATCAGCGAGGGCTGTTTGCTGAGGCTGGGCTAAACGTGCAGTTGACCCAGTTCAACGGGCCAGGTGAAAATTTGCAGGCGCTAGTAGCAGGCTCCCAGGATGTCATTCATAACCCCTGGACTAACACGGTAGCCGCCTATGCTCAAGGAACTGACAGCCTGCGAATTATTTCCGGTTCGGGTAAAGGTGGAATCGAGCTAGTCGGGCGCAACGGCTCTGTGAAAAACCTGGACGAGCTAAAGCAAGCATCGGGACAGGGTTTGAGAATTGGAACACTGCAACTGGACACGCTGGAACTGGTCGTTTACGGGCATTTGAAGAAAATGGGCGTAGACTATTCGGGCTATGAAATGACCTTCTTCCCTAGCATGGTGGGTATGGGTGAAGCGCTAATTGAGGAGAATGTGGACGTGTGTTCGCTGGCGCAGCCCTATGCTGAAACGGTGGTGTCTCAGGCAAATGGAACCTATCTGGGCGACTCCAATGGAGCCTGGGGTCCAGAAGCTGCCGACTGTGTAATCAATTCTACCGACGGCTTCATCTCAAAAGAGTCAAATATGCTGGCGGACTATCTGGCGGTGCTGCGGCAGTCGGCAGAGGAATTGAACGCAAATTATGAAGAGGCGATCGCCGACTTAGCGCCCATCTACGGCGCAGAAGTTTCTGTCTTAGCACCCGCCCTGAAGCGTCAGGTGCCTCAACCGATCATGGATGAAGCTGGAGTTCAGAGCCTCCGCAACGGCGTGGAGTTCCTGGCAGATCTGGGCTATCTAGAGCCTGACCAAACCAACCTGATCGACGAGATCTTTGACGGCTCAGTTCAGGAAACTTCACTGCAAACAGCTTGATTAAGATTGGGGATTGAGGATTAGGGGTTGGGAATTAGGTGCGTGAACGTGGAGCCTGACAGTTTGAGCCTGAAGTTTTGAGTTCTGAGCTTGAAGTTCCGAGTTCTGAGCCTGAAGTTCCGAGTTCTGAGCCTGAAGTTTCGGGTTCTAAACTCAAAAGCTGAGGTTCTGAACTTGAAACTCCAGACTCTAAACCCGAAGGGCGGCGTTCCCAGGTCTAATCCCCGACCTTTAAACCTGTGTAGATTGCTCAGATCTGCGACTTCTTTGATAAGTCGCAGATCTGAACCCCTTCTAAATTCTCCCCTGCTCCTCATCGCCCTACCCCCATGCGCCCTACCCCTCATCCATCCCCCTCCGGACTCCCTGCTTGGGCATCTCCAGCGATCGCCCCCTTCATGAGAGGCGGTTTCGCCGTCTCATGCCTGCTCTATCCTTTTTGCTAGCCTGGACAATCCTGGCGGCAGGCTGGGAAATTGGCGCGATCACGGGAGTGCTAAATCCTGACATTTTGCCGCCGCCCAGTGTGGTGATTCCTTACATTTTTCAAGGGCCAGGCGCAGCGGGAATCGGGTCGCAGCAGGTGACGTATGCAGAAGCGATCGCCAAAACCCTGGCTAGAGTCATGATTGGGCTGAGCCTGGGGCTAATGGCAGCCGTGCCGCTGGGAACGGTGCTAGCGGTCGTCAATCCGGTGCGGCAACTGATCATGCCAATGATTCAAACCATCGCCCCGATCGCCCCGGTTGCCTGGGTGCCAGTGGCGATCGCGCTTTTAGGAATTGGCGACCAGTCCGCCATCTTTGTGGTGTTTATGGGTGTGTTTGCGGTAATGACACTAGCAACCGCAGCGGCGATCGAAAACGTGCCGCAAGAACTCATCAAAACCGCCAGAAGCCTGGGTGCCAGAGGACATCGGCTCTGGCTCTGGGTCATGTTGCCAGCAACGGCTCCCAGTTTGCTAACCATTGTGCGAGTTAACTTTTTTGCCGCATGGATGGCCGTGTTAGCAGGTGAAATGGCCGGGATCAATTCTGGACTGGGAGCGCTAATTATTCTAGGGCAGCAGCAGTTTAATATGCGACTGGTCATGACAGGCGTGATTACCATTGGAGTGTTGGGGTTTGCGATCGATCGCTGATTCTACTGATTCAGCGACGGCTGCTCTGGTGGGAAGCACGAGGTAAAAAGGGCACACATGGCTGAACTCTGCTTTGAGCAAGTTTCTAAGGTATACGCAGGACATCCTGCTGTTGTGGATGTGAATCTCACCGTGCCTTCAGGCTCATTCACAGCACTCATCGGACCCTCTGGCTGTGGCAAAACGACGCTCCTCGAAATCGCCGCAGCCCTGATTCCCGCAACAACAGGACGAGTGTTGCTGGGCGGCAAACCAATCACCCGACCGGGCCCCGAAACGGCGATCGTGTTTCAGCACCACAATCTGTTTGAGTGGATGACCGTGCAAGATAACGTCGCCTTTGGGCTACGCACTCAGGGAATTTCTCGCCACGAACGTCGCCTTCGAGCCGGAAAACTGCTGGCAGACGTGGGGCTAATTGACCATGCTCACAAACTACCGCATGAACTGAGCGGCGGAATGCGTCAGCGAGTGGCGATCGCCCGTGCCCTGGTGCTAAACCCGCAGGTTCTCCTAATGGACGAACCCTTTTCTTCCCTGGACTATCAAACCCGTCGCGTCATGCAGCGCTATTTGCTGGCGATGTGGCATCACGCTCAGGCAACCGTTGTCATGGTGACTCACGATTTGGATGAGGCGATCGCCCTGGCAGATCAAGTCGTGCTATTTTCTGGCAGCCCCGGATGCATCGTTGAAACAATTCGCATTCCGCTGGAGCGTCCCCGCCAGCCCGAAGACACTCGCCTCCAGGAAATTCGCGCCCACCTGCGCCATCACCTGGAAAAAGAAGTCGCCCTAGGCGAATTCACCGCTGCCGAACTTGCTGCCCTGCGTCGCGAAGGCATGACCGCAGACTTATAGAGAAGTGACGCAACCACGAGTCCCTTGCTAAGATTCCTAATCCTGATGACCTCCTAGACCAGTCGCTCTGCTAGCCTCAACTTAGCCGAACGCGATCGCACATTCTGCTGCATCTCTTCCTCCTGCGGCACAATTGGCTTTTTGGTTAATACCTGCAACAACTCTGATTCTCTAAAGGTATGTTTGACAAGCCGATCCTCCAAACTGTGGAAACTGATAACCCCAATTCGACCCCCCGGCTTTAGCCAGAGTGGAGATAGATGCAGAAATTTCTCCAAAACAGCTAACTCTTGGTTAACAGCAATTCGCAACGCCTGAAACACACGGGTTGCCGGATGAATTCTGGCATATCGATACGACTTGGGCACACAGTAGAAAATTGTCTCAGCTAGCTCAGTCGTCGTCTTCAGCGGCCGCCGCTCAACAATGCGTCTGGCAATCCGGCGAGACAATCGTTCTTCACCGTAGACGTAGAAAATTTCTGCCAGCTTTGCCTCATCCCAATGATTAATCACTTCAGCCGCAGTTAAAGATTGCTGCTGATTCATTCGCATATCCAACGGTGCTTCATGTCGAAAGCTAAAGCCTCTATTTGGAATGTCAAACTGAGCCGAGCTAACCCCCAAATCCGCAACGATGCCATCAAACTGCAAGCTTCCCGGATCGTAGTCAGCAAAGTTACCGTGCCAGAACCGCACCCGCTCCTTATGCTTCGCTAGCTGCATCTGGGCGGCTGCTATTGCCTGCTCATCCTGGTCGATCGCCACCAAACAACTCTCTGGAGCCGCCGCCAAAATCAGTTCGCTATGTCCTCCTCCCCCAACCGTTGCATCCAAATAAACCCCCGCTGGACGCGACACTACTCCCTCAATCAACTCTTTGCCCAAGACGGGAATATGAGTGAAAGGGATATCACCCCCCTCGTTCACTCCAGGCAGTTCTGAGGAATCGGTACTTCGGGAATCAGTATTTTGGGAATCAGTACTTGAGGAATCAGTAGCGGAGTCAGACATGGCATTCAGTGCTATCTCCTCAATCATACTTACTTACAGCATCTTTCAAATGGGTAAACCACAAGTAGGGTAAAACGTCCGTTTGCCCCTGCGGGGATTAATAGCAGTAGCCATGTTGATTAAGACATTTTGGCGCAGCTCCGCTGCGCCAAAATGTCCTTGCCCTAACCTAGCTGACTACAGCTATAGCAGTCCTAAATCAGTTGTAAGAAGAGTAGGTTGTGAGAGGCGCACCCCTCAGGGGTGCGCCTCTCACAACCCATTTAGGATGGCTACATATGTTCTAAGAGATACAGATAGCGCTATGTGTGAAATTCAGACCTAGGAAAAACCAAATTGCTTGAAACCTGCGTAAAATTACTGGTTTTTTAGTTAATGACCCCAAAAAATAGGGCATTCTGAAAAATGGGCACTCTCAGTAAAACATCCTCAATGAGACACCCTTGCTAAGCAACTGGCAGCACGTTTCTGACGGTGTGTTTCTGGCAACTTGTCTCTATTGACCCCTCAACCTGCCACATTACCTGTACCATGCTGAAATTCTTGCGTCCGGCTCTCATCCTGTCTGCTGCGTTGCTTCCATTGCTAGGCGATAGTTACACTCCGGCTTCCGCTCAAGAGCGTCAAGGCTGTTTTATGGTCAACGATATTGGCCAGCTAATTGACCTGTCTGCCATTTGTCCTTCCGCTGTCCCTGTCCAAATTGCCGAACAGCCCACTTTGGGTACAGGTGACATTCAAGTAACGCTGAGATGGACTTCTACAGATGACCTTGATATGGCAGTGACCGACCCAGACGGTCAGATAGTCACTTATTTCAATCCCAGCGTTGCTTCTGGAGGACAGCTTGATGTTGATGCTAACGCTGGCTGTGGTGAAACAACCTCTTCACCCATTGAGAACATCTTCTGGCCCCCTTCAGAAGCTCCCGAAGGAGAATACGCTATCGAAATTAGCTTGTATAGCCGATGTGGTACCACATCGGGTCCGATTTCCTACACCCTAACCTTGCTGGTTCAAGGAAATACTGAAACTTTCACAGGCACGGTAGACGACCAAAACCCGATCGCCACCTATCCGTTCTCATTACCTCGGTAGTGGAATTGCAGCACGCAAATCCCTAAACAGTTGCCAAAAGACGCACCTCAAAACCTGAATTCGATAGCGCCATTTTAGTCAAACGTCATGCGACTAAAATGGCGCTAAATTTTGTTGGCTGCGACACGGGCAGCAAGATTTAGCGCGTTAATTAAATTTAATACAACGTTCAAAAAAACGGGTTGAAATCCGATAGGTGCGTTGTAAATCCGTATAAGCTATGTTATGTAAACACAATAGTTTTTACATAGCTTCTAAGAATAGTCTTCTGATGCTAGAGGACTTCTGAAACGGCACTGGATTGTCTATCTTCTGGGGGAACTGGGAATGCGCCAAATTTCGTTCATCACCTTTACAGGGATACTGACCCTCTGGTTAGGGGGATGTGCTTTCTTTTCGGGCGGAAATGATACGGTCACTGAGCCTTCTCCTGACACTACGGTTGAAACAATTGAACCCTCGCCTACAGACGGTACTGTAGCGACTCAGCCCTTCTCGGAGCCACCTGTGGTTGACGGACAGACCGCCCCTACGGGTACGCTTCCACCTGATTTGATTGGCTCCACCGACTCAAATCAGAGAGTTCAAGGTATTCAAAGAAACCGTCCAGACCCGTTTGCTTTGCTTCCTACCAGTCCTGTGATTCAAACTCCTCCGACGCAGACTCCAACTACAGCGCCCGGAGCAGGACAAGGCACTCGCCTGCCTAACGTGCCGACGGGTGGGCAAACGGAACGCCCCGGTGCCCTTGCACCCATTCCAGAGTTGGTGCCGTCTCGCCCTGCTCCGCCCCCTCGCCCTCAGGCTGACCTTGCCAGGTTAGTTAAGGTGACAGGCGTTGTGCAAATTGGAAATACCGTTCACGCAATTATCAGTGCCCCTAATGAGCCAAGTAGCCGATATGTGCGAGTAGGGCAGCGGCTTTCCAATGGTCAGATTTTAGTTAAGCGCATTGAGGTGAACTCCGGTTCAGAACCCATTGTGGTGTTGGAACAGAACGGTATTGAGGTCGTTAGAGCCGTAGGGGAAGGTGGCCCACCAGAGCAACCGACTGCGGCGGCGATCGCTTCTCCCCAGGTGGTTGCTGTAGGGGTTGAATAATTGTGTTCAAAGCAGGTATGGGGTTAAAGCTTCGTTAGAGTGAAGAGAAATCCCTTCACAGATTCTGTCGATGGAGGACTGTTATGGCGATCGCTAGTTCCCCCCCCACTAGTAGCTATTTCCCCTTTTTCTCGCCAGAGGCTGCTCAAGATACTAACCTGCTTCACCAATTAGGCTTCATTCCGGGCTTAAAAGAACTTTTGATGGTGCGCCAGGTTCACGCCCTGGAACACGCCACAATTTGGCTTTTGAGCGATAGGACGACTGCCAACCCAGCTTTACAGCACGGGCAAGGGGAGGTATCTCTGGGCGGAATGTCCACTGAACAGGGCTTTTACGTTTACGGTGCCGTAACCTCAATGAAGCTGCGGCAAGCCGTACATTCAGCCCTGCTGCGCCTGGTAGCTGGAGATTGGGATTTGGCAGTGCATCCTCGCTGCGGCACTAACCTGTCGGTGGGAATGGTGATTGCGACTGGGCTGGCGCTTGGAGTGCCCTGGGTGCTGCCGCGCAACCCTCTGGAGCAACTGTTAGGCATGGGGTTGGCTGCGACAGCTGCAATGCATCTTGCTCCTGAGTTGGGTAGTTTGGCTCAGCGCTACCTTACGACTGCAATTCCATTCAATTTGGCGATCGGCAATATCAGCGCATTGGGCGATCGCCAGGGTCGTTCGGTTCACTTTGTCCAGGTACGATGGGTTGAGCAACCATTGAGCTTTGCTGCACAGCAACAAAACTTAAAGACCAAAACATCCTGAAAGTCTCGCCAGAGTAGTACTCTGAAAGACAATTACGGTATGAGTTAAATAATTACCCGAAAGGAAAAGCTCATGGTACAACGTGGTTCTACAGTCCGAATCCTTCGCAAAGAATCTTACTGGTACAAAGATGTGGGCACCGTTGCCTCTGTTGATCAGAGTGGCATTAAGTATCCCGTTATTGTTCGCTTTAACAAAGTTAATTATGCTGGGGTAAATACCAACAACTTCAGCATGGATGAAGTCGTTGAAGTAGAGGGTGCAGCGAAGAAGAAACTTGCTAAATCCCCATCAGCCGCAGGTGCCTCTGGTGGTAAGCAAACTACTGTTGACCCCGCAACCCGCAGGACGGGTCAAGGTGCTGGACAGTCTACCAAAGGAGCCGCAGCGGAGGCTCCCGGAACCGATCAGCCTGACAAGGAAGGCGCTCCCAACCAGGGTACAGAATCTCGCTAAAGGTTACAAAGTTAACTCACTTCCAATGACTTTGGGTAAAAGTGTGCATCGTTCATGCTTTTGCCCAAAGTCATTCTGATTTTGAAGTGAACGATATGGATGCACCCACTTACGCCTTGCTTTGTGAAATGAGGAGCTTCATACCAATCCTTTATGGAAGCGGAACAAGGGGCTTAAGCTCCTTGCTCCGCCAGAGTCCATTCTAGGGAAGCTGAAATTGAATCGGTATAAGCCCCTTGTTGAGAGTTGCCATAGAATTAACTTAGGATTGCGGATTTATTAATGTGTAATTCTCCTCTGTAGGGGCATGGCAATGCCATGTCCCTACAGAGATTCTGGTTTTACAGGTTATTTGATCCGCGATCCTTATTCAAACGTTCCATGGGTCGAAATTAAACTGTGCCGGAATTACCTGAGGTCGAAACGGTTCGACAAGGTTTGAATCAGCGAACTTCAAATCAAGAGATTTTGGGTGGAGATGTATTACTGCCCCGCACGATCGCCTATCCGCCTATCCCGATCGCTTTCTTAACGGGCTTACAGGGCATGGCGATCGCCCGGTGGCATCGGCGCGGCAAATATTTGCTGGCAGAACTCTGTCAAAGTTCTGCTTCAGCAGAGCAAAAGCCCGCAGGCTGGCTGGGAGTTCACCTGCGAATGACAGGACAACTGCTGTGGCTCCATCAGGACGAACCACTACAAAAGCACTGTCGGGTGCGCCTGTTTTTTGCCGCACAGCGAGAGCTACGGTTCGTTGACCAGCGTACCTTTGGGCAAATGTGGTGGGTGCCACCCGAAACCAACCCCGAAACGGTCATGACCGGGCTACAAAGACTTGGCCCAGAGCCGCTTTTGTCCGATTTTTCGGCTGAGTATCTAGCAGGGAAATTGCGCGATCGCCACTGCCCAATCAAGAATGCACTCCTCGATCAGAGGTTAGTTGCTGGAATCGGTAATATCTACGCCGATGAAGCTTTATTTCTCAGCAAAATCAGACCTGAAACCCTTTGTTCTGCTCTTAAGCCGCGTCAAATCAAGGCGCTTTATGCCGCCATTGTGCAGGTTCTCCAGGACAGCATTGATGCAAGAGGTACCAGCTTCAGCAACTTTCGGGACGTGGAGGGCATCAACGGCAATTATGGCGGCGTTGCTAGAGTTTATGACCGCGAAGGGCAACCTTGCCGCACCTGTGAAACTCCCATTGAACGGTTAAAGTTGGCAGGGCGATCGGCGCACTTTTGCCCCAAATGTCAGCGCTAAGCTCGGCTAATCAGCGCTACAGGGTGCTAATTCCTAGACAAAGGAGGTAGAACTTTGCCGCACATCATCTTTTTCACAAATCAAAGAGGATTGCTATATACAATGTGAAAGAATGAGAATCTATCCTACAAACGTGAACTATGGCAGTCAAGCGGGGCGACCTGGTGCGGGCGGTGCGAGAAAAGCTGGAAAATAGTTTAGAAGCGCAAGCCAGCGATACACGATTTCCACCTTACATCTTTGAAACCAAAGGGGAAGTTGTGGACTTAAAGGGAGACTATGTGCTGGTTAAGTTTGGTCACGTGCCCACGCCTAATATGTGGTTGAAAGCTGACCAGGTAGAAAAGTTTGAATGACCGTGTTGCTGGTTCATCCTCCGCTAGTTCCTGACGAGCTGTCCAGATTTGCTCCTTGTTTTGATCATCGTTGACTTGCGATCGCCCTTGTCGCATCGCTTCTTTTCCTATGAACTCTCCTGATGCGATCGCCCACGCTTCTGCTCGCGTCTCAGTGATTGGGGCGGGAAACGTTGGCAGTACTCTGGCTCAACGAATTGCTGAGAAAAATCTGGCCGATGTTGTGCTGCTAGATGTAGTTGCAGGCAGACCTCAGGGCGTAGCGCTGGACTTGATGGAAGCCAGAGGCATTGAAGGTCACAACCGCCAAATCATCGGTACGGTAGACTACGCCGATACTGCCGACTCTAACATTGTCGTGATCACCGCAGGATTGCCGCGCAAACCGGGGATGAGTCGAGACGACCTGATGCGAACCAACGCAAATATCGTCGTCGAGGCAACTAGAATGGCGATCGCCCACTCGCCAAATGCCCTTCTGGTTCTCGTTACCAATCCCTTAGACGTAATCACCTACCTGTCCTGGAAAGCCAGCGGACGGCCCGCCCATCAGGTAATGGGAATGGCAGGAATTTTAGACTCTGCTCGATTCCAAACCTTCATTGCTTTAGAACTGGGTGTCTCCCCGGCAGACGTTAGCGCGATGGTGCTAGGCAGTCACGGCGACCTGATGGTGCCTCTGCCCCGCTATTCCACCGTCAGCGGCATTCCCATTACAGAACTTTTAGATGCAGCCACCATTGAGCGACTGATCGAGCGCACCCGCAACGGTGGAGCCGAAGTGGTAGAACTGATGCAAACTGGGGGCGCATATTACGCCCCCGCTTCCTCAACCTGTCGCATGATTGAAGCCATGCTGCTGAATCAGTCTCGCCTGCTGCCCGTTGCGTCTTACTTACAAGGCGAGTATGGGCTACAGGACATTTTCATTGGCGTACCCGCTCGCCTGGGAAAGAGTGGCATTGAAAGTGTCCTGGAGCTAGATTTGACGGACGCTGAGCGGGAAGCTCTGCACAGTTCGGCTAAATCGGTGCGGCAAAAGAATGCTCAGGCTTTGGAGATGTTGAAGGAGTCACTTTAGCCTGGGGCTGTGTTGGGTTTTGCTTGGCTTCATTCAAGCTATAGCGGTAGCCACATTGATTAGGACATTTGGTGGCGCAGCGGAGCCGCGCCACCAAATGTCCAGGTCCTAACCTAGCTGACTACCGCTATACATTCTTCATCTAACCTGCGTTTGCCGTACAACCGCTTCTACTGGGGACGAGCGGCTACCACTTCGATTTCAACTAGCCAGCCTGGGTCAACGAGTCCAGCGACCTGCATGGTTGAGCGGGCGGGCAGGTTGGGCTGCTCTTCGGTGCCAAAGAACTGGGTATAGCCTTCCATGAAGCCGTCAAAATCCATTGTGCCGCCGTTGCTGGGGTCGCCAACGAGAAATGCCTGCATTTTGAACACATCTCCCATTGTCAAATCCAGGCTTTGAAGAATGGTTTGAATCTTCTCAAGTACGCCAACCGTTTGAGTTTTGGTGTCACCATAGGCGGCAATGCTGCCTTCTGGGGCTGTTTCATCAACAACGGACGGCACTTGCCCGCTCAGGTGGACAAGGGCAGTGTTGGGCGGCGTTTCGACGGCAAGGGCGATCGGAAAGCTGGAGTTAGGAATGGGATAGCGAACGACTGCTTGAGCAAGGGTGCGGTGAGGGGTAAAAAAGAGAAGGGCGATCGCCACTCCAACTACTATCACAGGTGCAGCAGCAACCTT
>JAAUQZ010000399.1 GCA_012033355.1 Leptolyngbyaceae cyanobacterium RM1_406_9
GAACCAGACTTTTCCTGCAAACTCAATTTCAAACTAGAGAGTTGATTTTTGGTTTGGGTTAGTTCCTCGGCAGAATGTCTTGCCCGCAGAAACTCGACGGTGCCAATGCCCGCTGCCACACTAAGTAAAATAGCAACTCCTACATAGCGAATTGCTACGTCTTTATTTTCAGCGTCAAACATTGGCTCAATGCGGCCGCCGCTGAGCAAAGGAGGAATATCAATGGCGATCGGCTCTTTAAGGAGAACAATGGTAGGGTTAGTGTAGAAAAAACCGCACTGGATATCAGTACAGCAGGTAAGATAACCGTCTGTAGAGGAAAACTGCTCATCTGCGACCGCTCCAAAGTATCGAATTGAGACAGCCCAAAGGCTGAAGAGCGGTAGATAACCCTTATTTAGTCCATTTTGCAGGACTAAAGCGTGACCACATTATAGACTAGTTTGTCAAGTAGATTGCGGCTGGTGGTTGAAGATAGTTTTTGGTTAGGTTTGAGACGGCTCAACAGCATTCGCTTGTTGCCACCAGCGATTCAACGGATAGTAAACCACAGGTGCCCAAAGGCTGCTGAGAATAGCCGAGCTTAGAGCAATGCGCTGGTGATAGAACCATACCTCTGTCAGGGCACGATGGGCAGCATAGTCCGATGCCCCAATTCCCTGAAGGCTAAACTGAACCGCAGTGATGGTTTCTGCTAGAACCGCCATACCAAAAACAATAAGCGCAACTGAGATAAAGTCTTCCTGAATATAGCGCTGCTTTTGGATACGGGCAGTCAGCATTCCTACTACAGCAAGACTGATAGCGTGAGTGGGATGCGGAGCCGTCATGCCGTCTTGAATGAGTCCTAACACGAGTCCGGCGATCGCCCCCTGCCAAACAGTCCGCCGAATGCTCCAGGCAACTACCCAGATCAGCAGCCAGTTTGGCCCAACCCCCAAAAGCTCCATACCCGGCAACCGCGTCGGCAAAATAAATAGGCAAATTAGCACCGAGAAAGCAGTCACAACCCAGTTCATCACAGGGGAAGTGTAGATGCCAGACTGAGCCAGATTAAAGAGCAACGACTTAATCACTTTCTCAAGATTTAGAACCTTAGATACTTTAACTCCTTAGGCATTAAGGATTATTTGAGACTTCCGTGCGACTGTTGGGGTAAACGACTACCCACTCCAGCGCATTAATCGGTGCAGATAGCTCAATCACCGCCTCCGGAGCAGGGCTTTTGCTTAGATTGACTGACTCTACCCGACCGATCGGGAAACCAGGCGGGAAAAGCTGGCTGAATGAGGAAGTGGACACCACATCGCCCGGTTGAACATCTGGCACCTTGTCAAAAAATTCCATTACCGCCCGATTTGCTGCTTGTCCACGCATATACCCCATGTGGCGCGAGCGGCTGATCGTCACACCTACCTGACTCGTCGGATCGCTAATCAACAAAACGCGGCTCGTGCTGGGCGTGACGTGGGTAATCCGCCCAACTAGACCACCAGGACCAGCAACAATACCGCCCACTTGAATACCATCTCGACTGCCACGACCCAGCGTAACCTGCTGCCACCAGTGATCAGCGCTGCGCCCAATGATAGGAGCAGTAATTCCTTCAGCCGGGCGGCTTTGAACGTAGCCCAGAATCTCCTGAAGCTGCTGATTCTGACTCTCCAATTCAGTGAGGCGTTGCTGTAACTCCTGCATTTCGGCGGTTTCTATTCGTTCTGCCGAAGTTGGCATTGACTCAAAAGGGCGGGAAACCCGTTGGTAGATTTCAAAAACGGCTGCTCCCTGAGTTTGCCGCAACACCCAAGCACTACCGAGAGCCAGAAAGACTAGCCCCATTCTTAATCCGTGTCGATCCCACCAGCGACGCAGCGTGTACATTCAGCCCCAATCGTCTCTAAACTAGCGATGTCAATTCCAGAGAACAGCCTTTGACCCATTCAAGCTTCCTATGACGGAAGCACCAGGTCAACTTAAACGATGCAGCACCCGTCTTACCAGCAAAACGCGATGTAATGACTCGCTGAATTTGGGTGACGATTTTTGGATGCCCCGTCACATATTGCGAGAGCGACCGCTAAAGACCCGCTCCAACTGTTTGAAGTTTTCTAGCACCCTACCTGTTCCTAGCACGACGCAACTGAGAGGATCTGCCGCAACGTGTACGACAATTCCTGTCTCATGGCTGATCAGGGTATCCAGCCCCTTGAGGAGGGCCCCACCGCCTGCTAGCATGATGCCCCGGTCGATGATGTCTGCCGCAAGCTCAGGCGGTGTGCGTTCTAATGTGCGTTTAACTGCCTCAATGATGACGGAGAGGGGTTCGGACATTGCCTCTCGAATTTCAGGACTCTTAACCATGACGGTGCGAGGCAACCCAGAAAGTAGGTGTAAACCGCGCACATCCATCAGCGTTTCATCATCGTCGTCGGTGGGGTAAGCAGAACCGATAGAGATTTTAATTTCTTCAGCGGTTCTTTCACCGATAACCAGGTTATGCACCTTTTTCATGTACTGAGAGATTGCTTCACTCAGTTCATCTCCAGCAACTCGCACCGATTCACTCAGCACAGTTCCCTGTAGGCTCAATACCGCTACCTCGGTAGTGCCGCCGCCGATGTCGATGATCATGTTTCCAGTTGGTTCGGCGACGGGTAGACCTGCACCAATCGCCGCTGCAACGGGTTCATCAATCAGGTAAACGTCTCGTGCGCCTGCCTGAGAAGCTGCCTCCATCACTGCCCGACGCTCAACTCCAGTGACACCGCTGGGAATGCCGATCACGATTCGAGGCGAAACTAAGGTTCGTCCCTCATGCACTCGACGAATGAAGTGCTTCAGCATGAGTTCAGCAGTGTCAAAGTCTGCAATTACCCCGTCACGTAGCGGACGCAGAGCAACTACGTTTCCGGGAGTTCGGCCGAGCATCTTCTTGGCATCCTCCCCGACTGCCAGAGGCACTTTGTCCTCTTGATCCATTGCAACGACAGAAGGCTCTTGTAGTACGATGCCTTTGCCAGATACATAAACTAGCGTGTTAGCAGTACCGAGATCGATACCCATGTCCCGCGAGAAGCGACTGAAGAAACCCACTAGCTTTCTAAGCCCCCAAAATCAAAATCTTGATTATTTCCAAACTACTACCTCGACCGGAAGTGC
>JAAUQZ010000118.1 GCA_012033355.1 Leptolyngbyaceae cyanobacterium RM1_406_9
GTCCATTTACTCGGTCGGGTGCGTTTCTTAGCCGGTAAAATCTCAGACAGCAAGGGTTCAAGAATTTCCCATTCTGCATCAGTGAGGCTGCTCGAATATGACATAGGACTAGATTCACAAAGTTAGATGCTTCTTATCCCTCATTATAAAGATCTCAAATGGGTTCTATATCCTCTGTGCTGGATGTGCTTGGCGAATGTTGCCGTCTGACTTTCCTCACTGGAAAACGGTCTATCACAACTTTCGTGCTTGGCGCATCAACGGAACGTGGGAGCGTATCAACCATAAACTGCATCAGTAGGTGCGGGTGAGTGAGAACCGAGAAGTATCCCCTAGTGCTGCTATTCTTGATAGTCAGTCGATGAAAACGGCAACTCCTGCGGCAATCGAGGTTGGTTACGATAGTGCCAAACCATCAAAGGACGCAAACGGCATCTGCTAGTTGATACGTTGGGATTGGTGCTGATGGTGGTTGTGACAGCAGAAAGTGTGCCAGAACGAGCAGGTGCAAAGCTGGTTTTAGCTCGTTTAGCACAAGTGCGTGATTGGGTAGAGCGACTAGTTGTGATTTGGGTAGACGGTGGCTACATAGGACAGGACTTGATGCAGTGGGTGATGGATAGCTATCGTTGGATTTTTCAAGCTGTTCTTCGCAATGATAAGGTCAAAGGCTTTGTTCCCATTGCCCAGCGATGGAAAGTAGAGCGGACGTTTGGTTGGTTTAACTGGTGTAGACGACTCAGTAAGGACTATGAAATTCTGCCTCAAACATCGGAAGCATTCATTTATGTTGCCAACATTCGCTTGATGTTGCGGCGTTTAGCTTAGTACACTTCTCAGACATCCTCTAAACTCAAAGTTTCAACAGCTTGATAAATTACAACATGATTACTTAAAGGCAAGAGGTTGAATCAGGGACGACAATTAGCCAAAATGAGCAGCAAAGAGCGTAGTACAAGCATTCAAAGCCGCCCTGAGATTCACCCTGTAGGTGGGGGCAGCGGTTAACCCTCTAGACCATCTCCCTCCGATCGC
Source organism: Leptolyngbyaceae cyanobacterium RM1_406_9 (assembly GCA_012033355.1). GTDB lineage: Bacteria > Cyanobacteriota > Cyanobacteriia > Elainellales > Elainellaceae > JAAUTN01. The sequence continues at coordinate 1,036 of JAAUQZ010000118.1, forward strand.
CACTCTCGCTCGACGATGAAACCTACACTGTAGTACAAGCACTACAAAGCATTTTAGTCCAAATTTAGTCCAGTAGCTTGTAGTACGTTAGTCCTAAAAACATCCTCATATGCCCTGTAAATCTAAGTTTCAGGACATTTTGAATAGTTGCTGAGAGCATCTGCAAGTCTGATTGCTTCGTTGCATCACAATGCAACTACTCAAAATTGGGGCGATCGCTTCCACTCAAAAACCTTGCCCAAAAGCGATGATTTGCTCGACAGTTAGTTTCAGGTCTGGAAAAATTTGGGATTTAATGCGATCGCTTCCAGTAAAGCTTTCAAACTCATACTCTCGCTCAACCAGGATGCTCTGAGAGGGCACTAGCCTACCAACTGAGATGATAGGCTCCTGGATCTTAGGATTCTTTCGGTTGGGATATCGAGCAAGCGTGAATAGGGGATCGACAATCCAAAATTCAGCTACACCAAAGGCAGCATACCAAAGTGGTTTATTGCGGTAATCTTCTTCCCAGTTAGTGCTGACGATCTCAATCGCTACACTGGGCGGTTCTTTCAGGACGGCTGTTGGCATCGTTTGCCGATTCCAGGATTCGCGATCAATCGCAATTAAATCAGGCTTACGAGTGTCTTTAGTCCCTAGTTGTAGCACCGGCTTGGGGTGAACCAACAGCCCAAGATTGCTGCGACGGCTTTCCAGTGTCAGTTCTACCAAGAGTCCTGACCTCAAATTCTCATGCTCCCCTGATGGCTCAGGCATAGGCGTAATAATTCCGTTGACAAGCTCAAACTCCTGACCTTCGGGCAGTTCTAGGCTTAAAAAATCCTCAGCAGTGTAAGTCTGAAACTGGACAGCAGCAACCATCGCAAAGCCCTCAGCTCGTAGGTCCTATTGTATCCCTTTAAGCTCGATCGCTCTCTAGCTCATTGTTTCAGTGGTAGCTGAACATTTGATTTATCGCTTCAGCCTAGATTGGGCAAAATGTCATCAGGTTCGAGCGATCGCTGTCATCAAGTGTCATCAGTTTTGTCATCAGCCTGTCATCAAGGAAGCGATCGCTTGTCATCAGTACACTACTAGTTGTCATCAGCCTGTCATCATGCCAAACCCGCTTTTGTCAGTCCGAATTCCACCCGAATTAGATGAGCTACTACCGACCGACCGGGGAGAGCGATCCAGGGTGGCGATCGAGGCTTTGAAGTCATACTTACAGCCTCCAGACCCACAAGATGAGCTGGAGAATTTGAAGCGACGGGTGGAGGCTTTAGAGAGGCGGCTTGGTTAATTAGGGTAATGCTAATGTACTAAGAAGCTGACACAATGGAAGGCTAGAGCCAGTTGAACGGCTGGGCTGTATTTAGGGGGAAATACTCAAAAACAAAAAAATTTGATCGCGCAAAGCGCGAAGAGGGTAGAGCGAAAAACGGCAAAGGGCAAAAGGGTAAGAGGGTAAAGGGCTATAGAGTCCTCGGAGCACTACAGACCACTCGAAAACCGAAAGAGTCATTGCGGTTGTCGGGCGAATAAGAGTTGCGATAGGCAGAACGGCAATCCCACGGAGCGTAGTTCCAGGAGCCGCCGCGTAGTGTACGGTTTGCATCCTCTTCATCACTTAACCAAGCACTTCCATCTGTTGGGGCACCTTCATAGTTGCTGTACCAATGGTCTTGACACCACTCCCATACGTTTCCGTGCATATCGTACAGCCCAAAGGCATTGGCAAACCCAAAACTGCCAACTGGCGTGGTTTCCTTCCGATAAACACCCTTGAGTCCATCGCCATAAGTGTAGTCGCCGTTATAGTTCGCCAGATCAGGAGTAATCGTCTCTCCAAAGTGGAAGGGACTCATGGTTCCAGCTCGACACGCATATTCCCACTCAGCTTCGCTGGGTAGGCGATAATGCTTTCCAGTGTGCTGGGAAAGGCGATCGCAAAACTCTACTGCCTCATACCAGGAAACTTGTTCAACTGGGCGATCGCCACCGTTGAATCGGGAAGGGGTAGGGTCAAGCTCTCGATTCACCTGTGGTAGCCTTGCCACGAACCCCCATTGTGCTTGTGTGATTGGGTAGCGTCCCATGAAGAATTGGGCAACTGTGACTTCATGCTGCGGTTCTTCATCGTCACTATGGTCGGGTTCATTATTGGGAGAACCCATGATGAATGTGCCACTTGGCACTAGAACCATGTCAAGTCCCAGTCTATCTCCCAGCTTTTCGCTAAAATAGCGGGTTCGTTTGCGCTCTCGACGAATGACCAGTTCTGGCATAGAGATATGTTCAGGCGCGGTTGGAGGTGAGTCAGGTAACTGTTCAGCGAACTTACCAAGCTACCTGACTCGGTTTGATTTTTGGATGCTCTCATGAGGATCATCAGAACATCGCTGGAGCAGGTCTGGACTCTTCTTCGCACTCCCAACAGATCTCCCACCTGCTGGCTCTGGCATGAGAAGAGTACTCGGAGCACTACATACAACTCGAAAACCGATATTGTTATTGCGGTTGTCGGGCGAATTATAGTTGCGATAGGCAGAACGGCAATTCCTCGGATTGTTGTTCCAGGAGCCGCCGCGTTTGCCGACCTAACCCCGATTGTAAGATACTGCTAAATCTACTCTTCGCTCTCAAACAAGAGTGGAATCTTTACAGGGGTCGGTTCTGGTGGAGGAGTAAAAATCCAGCGATCGAACAGGTGGCGGCGCAGTCGATGGGTGTCTCCGTGTAGCAGATGCGCCTCCCAGCTTTGTAAGCATTGCACTAGTTTTGCGAGGGGAAGCTTGCCTGTGCTGTAGTCCTGCTGCATCTGTCGTAGTCGATGCCGCGATCGCCTCAAATTGTCACCTCGTACTCGAATGCGGTCGGGCAAGACTCGAAATCCAACAAAGTTAGCTCCCTGCCGCGTTTCAAACAATTGACTTTTGATCGGATGCAGTCTCAGTCGTAGGGTTGTCAGGTAGTCTGCGATCGCCTCCTTTGCCGCTTCTAGAAAGGGGCGATCGTCAGAAAAGAGAGCAAAATCGTCCACATAACGCAAATACTTCTGGGCTTTGAGCCGTTCTTTCACAAAATGGTCGAAGCCGTTCAGGTAGATGTTGGCAAAAAATTGACTGGTCAAGTTGCCAATGGGTAAACCTTTACGGCGTAGAAGAGCCAGTAAATCATCGCCCGGAAAGTATTCAGCTTCTTGTCCTTGGGGGTTGCTGCCATCAATGATCCGATCGATTAGCCAGAGGGTATCGGGACATTTGATTTTGTGGCGCAAAATGGCTTTAAGAATAGTGTGGTCGATCGACGGAAAGTATTTTCGGATGTCGCACTGTAAGACGTATTGACTCGATCGCGCAAAATAGACAAACCGCTTTAGGGCACGGTGAGTGCCGTAGCCGATTCGATTGGCGTAAGTGTCGGCAATCAGGGTGCGGTCGAGCAGTGGCACAATTACGTTGCAAAGGGCATGATGAACAACGCGACCCCTTGCGGGTATCTCGAAGAGCACGCGGTAGGGTGCTGCCGAAATTAGCCGGGGTTTGGGGTCTTGAATTTGAAAGGTGCGATAGCCTCCTGGCGTGTAACTTTTGTCGGTTAGTTCACTTTGCAGGCGCAGCAGCTCCTGGTCGAGGTTATAGTTAAATTCCAGAACGTTGGGTCTAAATCGTTTGCCCTGCTGTGCCTGACGTGCCGCTTTCAACAGATTCTCAAAATCAACCACCTGAAACCACAAGTTGCCATAGCGTTTCATACGGGTTGTTGTTGCTGCTGTTTAATCCATCCGCCTAGCTCAATTCCGATGGAGTTCATCTGCTGACCCACATAGGCATACCGTTTAGCAGAAAGAAGCTCAAAGTCGAGCAATAATTGGGTTTGATGACGTAAGACATCGAGTCGGGTGTTGAGCGCTTTCAACTGAGGTAGCTTCTCTTTGGCATAGCGAGCTTGAATTAGTCCTTCTAGCAAATCGTAAAGCCCTGAAATAATTCTGTCGCCCAACATGAACTTGTGATCGCGTGGCAACTTGTTCAAAATTGGCACATACCACTTAATCAGATCATGGGTTTTCTGAATGATAGGTAGATCTTGCATGATGGGAGACACGATTTTTGTTCGAGGCACACCCCATCCTAAAACCCCAAAAATTTTGATCGCGCTTCGCGCAAGAAAGCGTAAAGAAAAAAGGGTAAAGAGCAAAAGAGTAAGAGGGTAAAGGGCTACAGAGTCCTCGGAGCACTACATACAACTCGAAAACCGAGCTTGCTGTAGTGGGAGTCGGGCGAACTGTAGTCGCGAGCGGCAGAACGGCAATTCCTCGGATTGCTGCTCCAGGAGCCGCCGCGAAGGATATGTCCTGCATTTTTATCCTTACTTAACCAAGCACTGCCATCCGTCGGTGCCCCTTCATAATCGCTGTGCCAATGGTCTTGACACCACTCCCACACGTTTCCGTGCATATCGTATAGTCCAAAGGCATTGGCAACCCCAAAACTGCCAACTGGCGTGGTTTCCTGCCGGTAAACGCCTTTAGGTCCATCACCATAGGTGTAGTCGCCGTTATAGTTCGCCAGATTAGGAGTAATCGTCTCTCCAAAGTGGAAGGGAGTCGTGGTTCCCGCCCGACACGCATATTCCCATTCCGCTTCACTGGGTAGACGATAGTGCTTTCCAGTGTACTGAGAGAGGCGATCGCAAAACTCTACAGCATCTAGCCAGCTAATGCTCTCAACAGGGCGATCGCTCCCTTTGAATCGGGAAGGGTCAGGGTCAAGCTCTCGATTCACTTGAGGCATGGCTGCTACAGCTTTCCACTGAGCCTGAGTGACGGGATACTTACCCATGAAGAACGGGGGGACAGACACCTGATGTTTCGGTCTTTCACTATCAGAACTTGATGTCTCGCTTTTAGGTGCTCTCATAACAAAACTGCCACCAGGGATTTGCACGATTTCTAGCGCAATGTCATTGCCCAAGTCTTCAATTAATTGCCACGCCTGCCCCTGTTGGCGAGAAGCAATGGTTGCTATCTCAAAGGTAAATAGCTCCAGTTCATTGTTTGATGACGTGTCTTCAAAGGCGATCGTCGCCACCTCGAATTCAAACCATTGCAGTTGTGGAGTTAATACAGGAAGTTCCCTTTCAGTAAGAAGCGGATTAACCAAGATGGGCTGCTCTACCCTCAAATCCATCAGTTCAGGCTCAACCTCATTCTCATCCTCAAGAAACTGGAGGGTAACCTCAGCCACTGCATCTACTGTTTGATCGCGAACTATTTCCTCGTTGGTAGGATGTTCGTTGAACTCAGCATGGTAAGCATCAAAGTCAAAGTAGCTAAGTTCTGCTGCAAAACGAATTCTGACTTTTAATTCAAAAGAGGCCTGATCCTCTGAAATTTTGGTAATCGTGCGCTCAAGAATTACAACTGAAATCTCCTCACCCTCAGCCAAAATTATTTCTTCAGGATGAGGCTCTGCTGCTATTTCTTTGGGACGAAGACCTGGAAAATGTGCTTCAAATTGGTGCTCCGCTTGAATAAAAGTATTAAGAATCTCTTGCCGAAAGTAATCTAGTTGTTGTTCTAAGGCAGCATAGACACGTTTACCATCTAAGTGGTGTTCCTCCTGCCGTTCCAATTCCTCTGCTAGCGCCGCATACTCTCCACCCCAGCGCCGCAATACTCGACCTGTGATTTGGGCAAACTGGAAAATTTCTGTGGCAGACTCTTCTCCCCAGGGCAAATCTGGAATCAAAAACGCCTCAAAATAACTCAGTGACTCCCCGTATCGCTGCTCAATGTCTGCCTGTACTCTTTCCTGTACCTCTATTGGCAACTGCCTAAATACTGCCTCGGCAACCTCCTCGCCAACTGCCTGTGCCTCAGAGATAGGAATCGTTCCCAGCAGCACATCTCGTACACCGTCTACAAAGTCATACTGAGGTACTGTCTTATGGTTTTGACTTGATTTACCTACTACAGACACAGGACGCAGCAACCCACTCAAAAAAATCTCTGCCAGGTATAATGCATCGGTTGGCTGCCAAGGTTCTGTCGCATCTGGCATTAAATTCTTCTGAATCAACCGGATTACCGACCAGTTTACGGGCAACACTGCCATCCTGTCTGCCAGTTCTTGTGCTTTGTCTGAAGCAGTACTTCGGAAGCGTTGCACCAACTGTTTCGCAGTCAGGGGGGCTGTTGGCTGATTGCTCCAGTCTGATGTTGGAAACGCCTGGGAGTTTAAGACAATTCCTGTCGTGCGTTGCTCCTCAATCGCACGGATCGCTCGTGCCCACTGCCCAAACGATTCGGGTTGCATCATTACCACTGGCAGCTTCAGTCCTGCTAGCAACCGCTGTTGTCGTCGCGGCGAAAGTCCATCAATGATCCAATCTCGACTCAACGCTGCTGGCGAACGCGATCGCAGTGCTACTGGGTAGCCCACCCTCAACGCACTCCGTTCCCAGTAGTGTTCCGGTAAAAGCTGCACAATTGTCACTGGATTTTCCCGCGACCACAGTTCCAGCAACTGATAAATCTTGCCCAATCGCCACGCCCTAGAGGTGCAATCACTCAACAACAAAATCAGCCGCCGTCCACTTGCATCTAGCAACTCTCGTGGACTACGGGCACTACCCTGCAACCCCACTATAGTTTGCAAAAACAATTTTGGATCTCCGGCTGCATTAGATTTAAGCTGCCAGGTTCGCACATTGCGAAATGCTCCATGCCGCTCCATCAACTGTTGAAACTCAGCGATCGTGTCTTGCCACACATCTAAAAGATTCGTCACCTCAATCACAATTGCCAATTCCAGCCATCGCTCTAGTTCCGGCTTCACTACCGGACTCCAGGTTTGAGTCTCGGCAATTTGAATCACGGTTGCCTCTTCGTCGATCGCCTGTCGTAATTTCGAGGGCATTTTCCGCATCAAGGGACGGAGCGATCGGGCAATCTCCTGCCGATTTCGCAACGCAACAGCTTCCGGGATGTTCACAGGTAGCGCGGTTCCTTCTGTTTGGGTCGTTTCCTCACTTGCTTCACTTCGTTTAGGGGAGTCTGTGACCACCGCTGCCGATGAAGAAGATGACTTCTCGATTGAGGATTCTGAAGCTGAATGCGACTTTTGTTCCTGTGTGCCCTTTTCAGCAGAGGTTTCTTGCGATCGTCGCGCCTGCAAATCCTCAGTAGCGACCTCACCTCTTTGCAGCGCCAGCCACAAAATCTCTGCCAGTTCAATGGGGTTAAGCTCAAGCCCCACCCGCTGGCTTAACAATGCCCTCAGATCGGCAATCGGATATGACGGTTCAGAGGGCAATGTCATATATCCTCTGGGCTACTCAAATCTTTTAGCAACCGCTTGTCTGAATCAGTCAATAATTTCTCTAAGTCTGTCAATGTTAGATCGCTAGATTGATCAGAGCTTGCTTTTGTTTTTTTCTGTGGCTCTGGGCTAGTTCGCTCCTGAGTCCGCATATGAATGGCATTGAGTAGCTGGTCAGTAGCTAAGGTTCCTCCCGCCTTAACCTTTTTACAAAACCAGTCAATTAAAATTTCTGATTGCTGTACTGCTTCCTTACCCAGATGCTTTTCTACAATTTCCTGAAGTTGCTTGAAACTGGGGTTTGGCATCTTCAACCGTAAGCAGCGACGCAAAAAGGGTGGCGGAAAATCCCGCTCTCCGTTGCTGGTCATAATTACCAGAGGGAAGGCGCGACAGCGAACAACGCCATCATAAACGTTGACTTTACGCTGCTTGCCGTCCACTCGATCAATGGTACGAACTTCCGTTTTAGAAAGTTCTAACCGTTGCAACTCAGGAATCGGAAACTCGCCATCTTCAAACAAATTCAGCAGGTCATTGGGTAGGTCAATATCGCTTTTGTCAATTTCATCAATCAGCAGCACTCTAGGTAAGTCGGCAGGCAAAAAGGCAGTACCCAAAGCACCTAAAGTGATGTAGTTTCCTGTTTCCTGGCGATTGTCTTTGCCACTGGCTTGAGCATCCTGCAACCGAGCGATCGCGTCATAGCTGTAGAGTCCATCTTTCAACGTCGTTCGGGTTGTGATCGCCCACTTCAGGACGGTTCCTAATCCCAATTCCCGCGCCACTGCATACGCCAGTGAAGACTTTCCTGTGCCTGGGTTTCCTGTAATCAGCAGGGGTCTTCGCAAAGCCAGCGCTGCGTTCACCATTTCAATTGCAACATCGGGAGGCTTAAAGGTTTCTCCCTTGCGTTGCTGTTGCTCTGCTGCCCCTTTCGCATCATCCCGAAACTGTCGCCAACTGGGGGGATCTGGCAACTTGATGTTTGATTGAGGTTGACCATCGCCTCGGTAGGTATACCAGTTTGAGGCATCAGATGTTGGCATGGCTAGGCACTCTGATAGTCAATAGTGGGAAATGGACGGAACGGATTATCAATTAGCAGGCAAAGCGATGCAGCCTTTAGCCTATCAATCTCCGAGGCGTGAGACAAAGCTTTTTGTCGATGGCTGGCTAAGGATTCTGACAAATTCGCAATCGTGCATGATAACAACTGCATCTTGCTCGTGTTTTCTGACTGGCGCATCCAGAGTACGATCGGGGTTCCTTGACCCAGTAACTCATCCCAAAGAGCTTCCCGCTGCTGCGGATCATGATGCTCCACAAATCTACAGCCAACCACCTTTGTGTCTCTCCAGTTAATTTTCGTCCTACCTGTTGATGGATCTAACGGAACTAAAGCCGCCGAACATTTTGACTCCTGTATGCTTAACAAGCGAGTCCAATATTTCTTCCAATCCCCCGTTGCTGGTTTATACAATGGCGAAAAGTGGCGATCGGAGGAGCGCACAATCACAGCTTTGCAGCGCTTTCCACTGCATTCTTTTTGCCTTCTGCCAATCTGAAACTGCCAGTGTTCCACAGGCAAACTCATCAGTTCAATCGGTAAAAACCACTGAATCACCAGTTCAGTTAAAGCAATGCCGTATTCGTTTCCACAAGTCGCAACTAGCTCATCCAAAATACGCGGCAAATCGTCCTGAGAGTATCCAGGAGCGCATTTAGGATCAGGGGTTAGAGAAATTGTGATTGGCTTTGCATCTAGTTCAGCTTCCAGCTTGAAGGGGTCTAGATCTTTGGCGAGCGCAGCACTGACCAAATAACCCGGAGAAGGATCATTGAGAGAGCGGGGCCGCACCTTCACCATCAAACAGATTTCTGCCCTTTCCTGTTGCTCAATACTTTCCTCCTGAATGCACAACCCCTGCGGTTTTGCCCATGTTTTCAAGGACTCCCGCTGTCCATCATCTAATGATGGCTCTTGAATCAAGAGGCTGACAAAATGCAAAAGTGGTTCCGGCTCATTCGGCTCTCCAGGAATCTCTGCTAGTTGTTGCACCAAAGCCGCCAAAGTATCGGGAACCAAACGAGGTCGTCCTAGTGACAAGCACGATCGATAGATTTTGGCTATTATTTCAGGGTTAATCGGTTTGAGGAGATCGACTAACTTTTTTAGTGTCTCAGGGATAGCAGTATTTTGTTCTTCTAGCTCTAACTTTTGAATTTCATCTTGAAGCTGATCGCGCTCTAGTGCTAGTTTCTCAAGATCTTCAAGAATTCCTTCAAGTTGTCGTTCTAAATTATTAATTTCTTGTGCATTGTTAGAGTAGTTACGCTGTTCAGAAACATCTTGATAGTCCTTCTCAAACTTATCAAAACGATCCTCTAATCCTTCCAATTCAGCTTTCTTTAATCTAATTCTGTATCGTTCGCTCACACACACTCCCAATGCATCAAGCTCTCTGGCTACCTTATCCATGTCTTCAGCGATCGCCTCAAGCTGTCGTTCAAGATTGTTGCGATCAGCTGCATTGGTTGTGTAATCCCGTTGTTTCGCCAGTACTTCATAATCTGCGGTCAGATTGTCTAATCGTTGTTGCAAGCTCTTTTCTTTGATCTTCTGAACCCGACTCAAGGCACTTGGAAATGCCTTTGACTCTGCTACCACCTGACCACTTGCCATTATCACTTTGGGAACCTCTGTTCCCGGAAACCCAGGTTTTTGTTCCGGTTTTACCCGTAGCTCCAAGGAACTCAGTAAAGCGTACTTGGCATCCGCCTCCGACACCCCCACCAGATCCACATACACAATCGGACGCAACATTCCCTCCGGCTTGCACTCCTTCACTCGTACCGGAATCAGCTTACGCTTCAGCGATTCGGGGTCGTCCGCAAACGCCGCTGCCCACTCTGGCTGCGTATAAGACGACTTGAGGTAGGACTCCGAGAGAACCGCGATCGTCTTCTGGCTCTCTGCCGCTGCCCGCTGCATATCCAGCACAAAATTTCCGCCTGGTCGAAAATCCCAGGCTTGAATCACGACCGAATATCCAGCCTCTTCCAGCGTCCAAGCTATCCATTCTGCCCACTGCTTATCTGCCCGGTTGTAGCTAACAAAGAAATCCTTCATTATTCATCAACTCGTTGGCTCTTGATTTCTGACTCTCCCTCGTCGTTGCAATCGACGGATAAACGACCGAATTACTTGACGTTTACTTTCCTGACGTGCCAAGCAGTAGTCCTCCAAAACCCTATACTCACTCTCCGGTAGTTCCACCGTTAGTCGCTTAATTGGTTCCGCAGACACCTTTCTGGACATGAATTACCCATGAAGTTCATGTATCGCATTTATCATAGCCCCTCGGATCTGAAACGGGTAGAGATGCTTACGAGAACTATTCCTTGGCAAGCGAGAAGCTCAGAGTTTGCCCAACATCATTTTCGGCAAAGTTTCAAATTGCAATCCTCTCCACCCCATAAACTTAAAAATCAAGACGTGCGATCGCCCAAACATTCAACGCTCACAAAGGTAGAACCGCTGATGCAAGAGCTAATGCGTCTTCGTAATCGCCCAAGCTGATTCTGGCCCGTTGCGACCAACCCTGGTAAAGGTAAAGCCATAGCGCTGAATCGTCTTACCTGACAAAGTTTTTAGCCCCAGCAGTTGCGCTAGCTGAGAGGTGCTGAGCTGCCACCCATGACGGCAGGCTTTCTCTAGTGCTTCCAGGTTGGCTAGCGGGTCTGGGTCTGGATGAGTACGAGAGACGACCCCTTGCGGGTATCTCGAAGAGATCGCCTCCATCAAAACAGCCAGCATCGCTGATTGCTCGACAGTAGCTAACTGTCCGTCAGATTGTCCGGCAGACCGTCTGGGCTGTCCTAATTCTTGTCTGTCAGACAGTCCGACAGACACTAGAAATTCAGCCGTAGTGCCGCCTGCTTGAATATGGCTATGCAGCCGATCAAGCAGATCAACCTGCTGAGCATTCACGTAGGCTTTGTTGCCTCGCTTCTCGGTTTCAATCTTTAACTCTGAGAGCCGCCCGTATAGAACTGATCGAGCAATGCTGTAGCGATTGGGAAGCTGAGCTACTGGAAGGCTATCTACTGTCGTTTCGGTCATTGTCCTGGCTTTCTGTCAGACTATCCGTGAGACACAGGATAACAGAGGTATCCTGGCTTGGAGCAACAGATGAGGCGATCGCGCCTGTCAAGTCTCGATACTGTCAGCACTCCTCTAAAAAGTAATCCCCAGCCATCAAAAGATAGCTAGGGACATTATCAACCATCAGGTGTATCTACTTGTCTGTAGGATGCCCCAATAGGGGTGTGCGCTCTCCTTCAAGCTGGAATTAGCAGCACTATTTGCAATTGTCCTGTTCTTCTGTCGGACTGTCCGCAGGACAACAGAAGTTAACCTAACTCTGCACCTGCCTAACCAAAGTCAAACCTTGCAAAACTTTGTTTTTAACCGATCTCTGCTAGCAGTGCAGCTTTTACCTCTGCATCGAAGTCAACGCCCAAAACTTTAGAGAGCCGCCGGAGTGTGTCACGAGGAACGCTTTTGGTTTCCTCGCTCATGATGCGGTAAAGGTTTGCAACTGACATCTCAGACATAGCTGCAACGACTGTCGGGCTTTTGCCGCTAGCCTCAACAGCCGCTTTGATGCGATCGCCTAGATGGGGCACTTCAACGCTAAGCGTCACCCGAATCGAGGAAGGTTTCCCTGGAAACAGCCTATTCAGGGGCGGGTTGAACCATTCAATCAACGCTGCCTCAATTTCCGGCAGCAAAGCAGGAGAATCTACAAACAGGTAAGCAATTCTAATTCCTTCAATAGCAGCCAAATCCTTGTAGCGGTGATGACTTCTCCATCGCCGTCTAATGTTGCCTGACCGACCGATGTATTGAACAACTTCTTGACTATCGAGCGCAAAATAGATTGCAGGTGAGTTTGGAAAACATCGCGTTTCGCGAAGTGGCACCCAGGGTAGAGACTCAAATTGAATGTCAGCAGGATTCACTTGCTTACCTCCTCGTCATCGCTCGTTAACTCATACCCCCTTGCTCTCAGAGCCTCCTCAAGTAAAAGCGCAACCATCTGTGACCTAGAACGCCGCTCCTTAGCAGCTTCCTGATCAAGCGCTTTGTTCACCTCATCAGTCAAGTAAGCCGTAATTTGGGGCTTCTTTGTTGCCATTCCACCATTCATTGACATCGCCATCGATCGTACTCCTTAAGAAATTGGTTCCAGGCATTCTCAGTCAAAGTGCATTACTATAATTGACTTTAACTTAAAGTGCATTACTATTTGGTTAATGGGAAGCAGGAAACGTTCCTGTATTTCCTCAATTTCTCGAATGGAGACAAACCCATGACAACGACAGTAGAGTTATCGACGGCTGAAGTAGCTCAACGGCTGAACGTCACGCCGCGCATGGTGAATATGTATCGTGCTGCTGCTGAGAAGGCGGCAAACAGACCTCTTGGAACTAAGCGAGGCAAGACAAAGTATTACAACGCTGAGGAAGTTGAACTACTACGCCGCGCCCAGGTGTTAGGTAACACTGAGCAGGAACGCGCCAAGCAGAAGCCGACCGATTTCACCGAACAAAATAATGAAGCTGAAGCCGAAATCTGCGATGGCATGACCGAAATCGTTGAAGTAGGCGATCGCAACGCTATCAGGATGGGGCGATCGCTAGGGCAACGCTGGAATGGACTAATGTGGACTGCTGCATTGAAGGAGATGCAAAGCGGCATGATGACGATGCAGCGGCAATTTAACGAAATACACGCGAGTGTGGCAACCTCACTAGACGCTGAGTATTTACCGCAGCTTACAGGCAACCACACGGGCACTCCACAACTACCTGAAAGTGACGACGAATAATTCAGGAAATCAGGGAAACACAGGAAGGCTTCTTGCATTTCCCGGTTTCCTCAACTGAAAACTTTACCTAATAAAGCAATGAGAACTTTAATCTCTAGCACCTTAATCATGAGTGCCTCTACCCTAGCGATCGCCCTTAGTGGGTGCGACGACGATTCCATCTCTGAGTTTTTGAATCCCGGCAGTAGTAAGGCGATCGCCACCGGTGATCCAGCCGTGCCTACATTTGAGGCACAGCCCTATGGCGTTGATGGCAAGCTCAGTGAACAAGACCTAGTGGTGTTGCTCCATCTGCAATTTCCCCAGAACTACAGCTCAATCAAGGAGCGGCTAGGCTTCCCTGCCAAGCGAGACGAGGTTTCAGACTACTACCAAATTGAGGGGACGAGCCGATGGGTGGCAATCCAGTATGAGGGCGATCGCGCCGTTGGCTATCGGTTCAGCGAGTAATTGATCGAGGTTCGGAATCAGGAGTATCTTATGAGAGTACATTTGTTTTTAGTGGCAGCAATCGGGTTAGCTTTGGCTTCCTGCATTGCGATGCCAGGAGATAGCGTTGGAGGCGATCGCCCACCGATTGCGTATCCTCTGTTTGGTAGTTCCGATAGTGTTGACACTTATCCTATGCTGGAAGACCCAGAAGCTGAGTTTGAGGAAGCGTCTGAGGAGATTTGGGCGACGAGTCAGGCTGATGCAGATAGTAGGTGTCAGAAGATGGCTGAGAACCGCACTAAAGAGGGAGGCACCCTTGTAACGGTGCAGGGCAAAGCAGAACAGAGAACCTCTAGACCATCTAGCACCGGATCTTATAAGTTCGTTTGTAGATTTAGAGTGGAGTTGTGATGAATACCCAGACGCAAACCCCCCCACCTCGCATTCAGGAAATGTCGCTTAGTCCAAAGCGCGGAGAGATCATGCTCTATCTTGATCTGCACCGGATTGAGAATATGTCTACGATGGAAGCCCTGAAGCTAGCTGAAAGCCTTGGCTTTACTCCTGAACTGCGTTACCGCACTTGGGAAAGTGATGGCGTACAGCAGGTTGGCATCTACGCCTTATTGCACTACGAAAAGCGGGACTATAATTCGTGGCTAGAAGCTGAGTACGTAACTGATGCAGCATTTGAGGAGCTAGCACACCAGATTCAGCCTGACCTTGCTGTGCATTTTACCTATAACCTGAAGCACGGTAGGCAGGAAGAACTAGCAGCTTAAGTTTGACGGCGGAATCAACTCAACCACTTAGCCCCTGTGCCGTCCAGGGGCTTTTTGTTGGCGGCTGGAGCCATCGTCGCAAATCAGACGTTATTACCAAAACAATCAGGGTAAACGCATCTAAAACGGGGTGTAAAAGGGTGTAGGATAAGGAGTTTTCTTCTGCTTGCCTATGCCTCCTATTATCAATCGAGAAACGCTGCGCTCGTTCCTGGAGCAGTACTTCGGAGAGA
>JAAUQZ010000119.1 GCA_012033355.1 Leptolyngbyaceae cyanobacterium RM1_406_9
GGCCGCTGTTCCCTATCGAGATCCGACCCTTGCCGCCACCGCTTCAGAAATTCTGCAACAGCGCCAAATCGAACAGCAAACTTGCTTGTTAGAATCAACCTCTCAGTGGAAGAAGAGGTGGCAGGGAGAAGAATGAGGGATGAGACTCGTTTTTTTGTGGCGCTGCTGCCGTCATTAGCGGTTCAGGAGTACGCTGAGCAGGTGATTCAGGAGTTGGGCGATCGCTACCAAACCAGCACTTCTAAATCACCGCCTCATGTCACCTTGCAGCCGCCTTTCCAATGGCAACTTCAGCGGGTTGCTCAGTTGGAACAAGTATTGAGTGAGTTTGCTGGGCAATGGCCGAGGGTTTCCGTTCAGCTATCTGGCTTTGGAGCATTTGTGCCACGAGTGCTTTACATCAATGTGCTGAAAACGGCTGAACTACTGGCTCTACAAGCTGCTTTGGCAACTGCTCTAGAAGAAGCGTTGGGAATTGTTGATCCTAAATCTAAAAGCCGTACCTTTTCGCCTCACCTTACGGTCGCTTCTCGAAACCTCACTCGACAAAGCTTCAGGCAAGCTTGGACGGAATTGCAGGCGCGTCAGGTGGAGTTTGAATTTGTGGGCGATCGCCTCACCCTTTTAATTCACGACGGTCAGTGCTGGCAAGTTCAATCAGAATTTGCGTTGTGTCAGTAAATTCTAAGATTTTTTGTCCAGAGAGGTTGACATTCCGGTAAAAAACGGTAACAATGAATACAGAAATAAATCGTTCATCTCTCTCGAAGCTTGTCGATAACGCTGAGTTAGGGAGACGGAAGTAGGGAATTATCCCGAAGGAACGCGCCTCATCCCCACAACTACTCGGAGGCGACTTATATGAAACTTACCTATCGCGGTGTCAGCTATGACTACAACCCACCCGCAGTGGAATTCAGCCATAGTGACACAGTTGGCAAGTATCGCGGACTGGACGTTCGGTTCCGCAACCCCAAAAAAGTTCCGGTTTTGCAACCCACATTAGACTTGCTCTATCGCGGCGTTGTATACCAAACCAATTCATCTACCACCGTAGTTGACCACGCTGAAGAGCGGGCAGTTGCTTCCGTTGGAGCAGCAGTTGCTTCTGACTCTAAGCTGGTTCCTGCTGCGGTTGCTTCTACTGAAGACCGCGCTCGTTCTTTGATGATGGGCCATCACCGTTTAATCAAGCAGCGGCAGCAAGTGATGCTGAGCCGTCTTGCGACTGAGGTGGGACTGACTGCGGCTGATGCATCCCACTACTGGAATCACATTCAAGGAAAGGTACACCCTGGCTTCTCCGCAACCTACGATCGTAGCCATGTAGCGCTCAGCTAACTGCTGGCAGATTCTCTCAAACAACAAGCTGATTAAGCACCCTCTAAGTGGGGTGCTTTTTTGTCTAACGATATAGCCATCTCGTATGCGCTAGGAACCAAAGTGGCGCACATTCCTGACCTTTGCGTTAGCCTAATCACTCTTTATACCCAGTCCTACAGCTAAAGCTGACACCAATAAAAGTGGAGTTAGCCAGTCTCCCCACTGCACATAAAGAGTTCGCGTTTGGCGACGATAGATATTTTCAGCATGAATTTCGTAGATATTGTTGTCTGAAAGCCACAGCGTTCTACCGTGCGGATCAACAATGCCAGAATAGCCTGTGTTAGTCACTCGTGCTGCCCAGCGATCGGTTTCAATGGCCCGCATCACGTCCTGTGCGTGGTGCTGAAACATCATTGTTGAACTGTAGGGATCGTTGTTCGAGGCCGTTAAGATGAATTCGCCGCCGTTTGCTGCCTGTACTCGAAACAGTCTAGAAAAGGCAGATTCGTAGCAAATGCCTGCGATCGCCCTCCCGACAGGCGTATTGAATTTTTGGTCAAATTCTCCAGATACCATGCTGGCTTCTACAGGCGAGAGGCGGTTGATCAAGCCGCCCAAAAACCGCTGAAAGGGAATGTATTCGCCTAATGGCACGAGTTTAATTTTACTGTAGCGCCCCACTATTTCACCGTTACCCGCGATCGCAAATAGGTTTTGGGTAATCTGCTCGTTCTGGCTACCAAAACTACCCAAAACCAGCGGCACTTGCCGATTTAGCACGGACTGGTAAACAGGGTTACTTGGGTAATTTGACGGCACCCAGTAAAGCGGCAGAGCGCCTTCCGGGGTCAAGACAATATCAACATCCTGGTCTGCCAGAATGTTATATCCGGTGACGTAAGCATTGAGGGCACGGCGTATCCCTTCTTCGTAGAGCTTGATGCGTGTGGGAATGTTACCTTGAATCAGCCCAACTCTCACCGCCGCTTCGGGAGGTTGGGCAAGAGAATGGCTGTAAAGGTTGAATCCAATCAGGTGCAGGCTGAGAAGTAGAGTAGCAGCGATTGCCAGATAAATTTTGGCGGGAGAGAGAAATGAAGCAGCAGGGGGGCGAGTAGAGGGGCGAAGGAGGAGCGGAGTCGCGAGAAGTTGTTTTTGCAGCCAGGATTCAGCTAACAATCCGTTGACTGCAACAATGGCAGCAGTTGTAGCTGAGGGTCCTGTAAGTTGTCCTAAGTGCAGAATCAGCAGGTTATGTGGGCTTTGGGTGTAGGAAAGGGAAGTCCACCAGAGCGGCCCAGAACTCCAAATTCCTTCTAAACCGCACCAGATGGCAGTTCCAACTAGAACACGGGCAAGTGTCCAGAATAGATGTTTTGGCGATCGCAAACTGCTA
The DNA here is from genome assembly GCA_012033355.1 of Leptolyngbyaceae cyanobacterium RM1_406_9. Taxonomy (GTDB): domain Bacteria; phylum Cyanobacteriota; class Cyanobacteriia; order Elainellales; family Elainellaceae; genus JAAUTN01. Next base: position 2,723 of record JAAUQZ010000119.1, read on the forward strand.
GTTTTCTCTAGAAATTTGAAGCTTCCTGCCCACAGCGCAACCAGTAATGCTCCCCAAATAGTGATAAAAAGCCAGCAGGAGAGGGCGATCGCCAAACTCGCCAACCAGGAGACACCCATCCAGGTCAAAGGGTGCAATCCTGTAATCCAGAACAAAGCCAGCCCATGAAAACCAAGTCCCCAGGCAAAGCCAAGAGCAAGCTTAGACTTAAGGCTAGAAGTGGCAACTAGAATCCACAAAGGAACCAGAGCAACCCAGGCTAGAAACCAGGCATTAACCGGAGCAGGGGTCATCCCCATCAAAACGCCGCCTGCAAACGCAAAGGCAAGCTGACCGTATTTGGGAAATTTGGGGATCAGAAATTGAAAATTTGACTTCAAATGCCGCGTCCCAACTCTAACCACCTCCCAACTCTAACCGCAATTATGTTCCCTAGTCCCTAGTCGTTTCCTACTCTCCTTCTTCCAGATCCGCTTCATTCAAAGGCGGCACTAGCGCTACAGCGGCGATCGCATCGTCCTCATCTAACCGCTGTACCCGCACTCCGGTTGCCATCCGAGACTGACGCGGAATCGCACTCACCGCCTGGCGGATAATGATGCCCCGGCTTGTCACCATCATTAGCTCATTGTCTTCACCGACAACTTGCAGTGCAGCCAGGCGATCGTCTGCCTTGCGAAATTTGATTGCCCGTAAGCCCATTCCAGCCCGGTTCTGTAGACGGAATTGGGAAACCGGAACCCGTTTGCCCAACCCACCCATTGTAATCACCAGCGCCCAGGGGCCCTGATTACGGGGAGATTCTACGTCTAGTTCTTCTGTTTCCGACTCTGCTTCAATCTCAATCGCCTCAGCAGATTCAGCAACCGTTTCAATCAGGTTGTCTACTACCTGGCTGGGCAGAATATCCATGCTAATTAACTCATCACCATTCTTTAGCGACATTGCCCTCACGCCTCGCGTCGGTCTACCCAGGGGGCGCAACTGCTCATGGTCTGAGCGGAAATGAATTGCCATCCCCTGGCGAGAGCCAATAATGATGCTGTCCTGGGCACAGGCGCGGCGCACCCAGCGCAACTGATCGCCTTCCTCCAACGAAATTGCAATCAGACCGTTTGCCCGAATGTTGCTGAATGCCGATAGCTGTGTTTTTTTGATGTAGCCATTCTGCGTCAGCATTACCAAATAATTGTCATCACTGAATTCGGTAACAGGGACGATCGAGGTAATCTTTTCGTCACGCGGAATCGGCAGCATTTGAACAATCGGAACGCCTCGTGCAGTCCGGGATGCAGTTGGGATTTGGTAGGCTTTGAGGCAGTAAGCAACCCCGCGATCGCTGAAGAACAAAACGCTGTCATGGTCACAACAGGTGAGGAAATGCTCCACGCCGTCATCTTCCTTCATCCGCGTGCCCGACTTCCCGCGAGTTGCCCGACTTTGCGCTTCAAACGTGTTTACAGGCATCCGCTTGATGTAGCCCTGCTCGGTAAGCAGAATAATCGCCTGCTCATTTGCAATCAGGTCAATGTCACCGATCTCACCATCTGCCCGCTCAATTACGGTGCGGCGAGGCGAAGAATAGGTGCCTTTTAGCTCATTCACTTCCGTCTCAACGATTTGCAGAATGCGTTCGCGCCGCGCCAGGATATCCTGAAGGTCAGCAATTCGGATTTGCAAATCGTCGTGTTCCTGCTGAATCTTCTCGGCTTCTAGGGCCGTCAGTCGGCGCAACTGCATCCGCAAAATCTCGTCTGCCTGTGCTTCTGAGAGCCTGTAGGATTCGATCAATTCCTGCTTTGCGGTTGGAGCATCAGCCGCATGACGAATCAGGTAAATGATCGCATCTAGATTTTCCAGGGCAATCAGCAAGCCTTGCAGCAGGTGATCTCGCTCTTCTGCCTTGCGTAGTTCGTACTGAGTGCGGCGAGTAATCGTCTCAATTCGGAAGTCTAGGAAAACCTGAAGGAACTGCTTGAGGCTGAGTAACTGCGGCTCACCGTTGACCAGCGCCAGCATATTTACCCCAAAATTTGCCTGGATCGGGGTTTGCTTGTAGAGGTTATTGAGAACGACGCGAGGGTAAGCATCTCGCTTTAGCTCAATGACGATTCTCATGCCGTCGCGATCGCTCTCATCTCGAATATCAGAAATCCCCTCTAACCGCCGCTCATTCACCATCTCAGCGATTTTTTCGATCAGCGCCGCTTTATTGGTCTGGAAGGGCAGTTCCGTAATGATGATTGCTTCCCGGTCAGGACGGCCCCGCTGCTCCAGCGTTTCGATCGACGCTACGCCACGCATCGTGATGGAGCCGCGTCCAGTGGTGTAGGCTTCTCGAATACCCGTCGTGCCAAGAATTTGCCCACCCGTTGGAAAATCAGGGCCAGGAATGTACTGCATCAGCCCCGCATCAGTAATGTCGGGGTTTTGCACCAGCGCAATTACGCCATCAATCAGTTCGCTCAGGTTGTGGGGTGGAATGTTAGTCGCCATGCCCACGGCAATCCCCGAAGAGCCGTTGAGCAAAAGCTGAGGAATCCGGGCAGGCAGAACAATCGGCTCTTGCTGAGAGCCGTCAAAGTTGTCGATGAAATCAACCGTTTCCGACTCAATATCTCTCAGCAGCGCGTTGGTGGTAAGCGTCTGCAAGCGACACTCGGTGTATCGCATCGCTGCTGGCGGGTCGTTATCGATAGAGCCAAAGTTACCATGCCCGTTGATTAGGGGCGATCGCATTGAAAAGCTTTGCGCCATCCGCACCAGCGCATCATAAACTGCCGTATCGCCGTGCGGGTGATATTTACCCAAAACTTCCCCAACCACACGGGCGCATTTCCGAAATGGTCGGTCGGGTGTCAAGCCCAACTCATGCATGGCATAGAGAATTCGACGATGAACAGGCTTTAGACCATCCCTAGCATCTGGCAGCGCCCGTCCTACGATTACGCTCATGGCGTATTCCAAGTAAGACCGGGACATCTCGCTCCGCAGATCCGTGGGAATAATCCGCTCCTGAGTCGGCTCCTGGGAGAAGGTCATACGGTAAAAAACTCCAAAAACGTAAGCTTTCGGCAGCTAATGGCTGAAAAAGTGAGGATAAGACTGCCTATGTGCTAAATAAACGCCAATTTTTGTTGCTTAACTATACAATTTTAGCACATTTTTGATACCGTTCTGGGTTCGTTCGCAGCACTGAAAAGCCTTGTGAGTTGGGCAATGTAGCGAACCTGGCTACATAACCGCCTGTCTTGCTAAACTCAACTCGGACAGTACTTGGAAATTCTCTAGGCTCCCATCGCTTGAGTGGACTGCCTGTAGGGTTTGTCGCGGGTTTAGCAAACCCGCCGCTAACTGCTTGCTGATCTAATTTTCCTGAAAGGAGCCGATCTACCATGTTGAATTTAGCTGTTTGCTCTGCGCTTCCGACCAGTTCGTGGACAGCTTTCACCAAACTCGTTTCGCAATGGCTGATGCATCCCCTCTGGATCATCCTGGGGTTAGCCATTCTGTTGGGGGCTGCTCAACTCTTGCGTCGTCGCCAACGGCGTGTTTTCAACCTGACGATCGCCTCCCTATTGCTAATCTATGGTCTGGCGATCGCTCCACCTTCTGTAAATCTGGCAGAAAAAGCTTTAGTGAGTTTGCTACCCAAAGATTCTGGCGTTAGGGCTGATGCCATCGTCGTTTTAGGCAGAGGATCGGTGTTTAATCTAAGCCGAGTTGAGCTAGCCACCCAACTTTGGCAGACTGACCGAGCACCGTTGATTTTCACAAGCGGCATGGGTGACTCTCCCGTAATGCTGAAAATGTTAGAGGAACAGGGAATTCCAGAGGCAGTGCTAGATGGAGAGGGCTGTTCTCAGACAACGCAGGAGAATGCGCTATTCACGGTAGAAGCGCTTCAGCCTAAAGGAGTCAAGCGGATTCTGCTGATCACAGATTCACCTCATATGCTGCGATCGTCCTCACCTTTCAAAGCTTCGGATTTGACGTGACTCCAATTCCCAGTCCATTACCCAAAGAAATTGGGCGGCGCGGTAAAGCAACGCTGGTTTTACGGGAATATGCAGGACTTGTGACCTATGGGTTAAGGGGACGCTTTTTCCCGTCAGAGTCGAGAGCTAGCCTGGAGCAAAATCCTAAGGAGTCTGCACACGTCTTTTCGACACACGTCTGAGACTATGGCACAACAGCAATGCATTCAATTTCTACCCGCACGTCTTTAGGCAAACGGGATACCTCAACGCAGGCACGAGCGGGAGCGGTCGCTTCGTCAAAGTATTGAGCATAAACGGTATTCATTGCGCCAAAGTCGTTCATGTCTGCCAGAAATACGGTGGTTTTGACTACATTCTGGAGAGTTGTCTCAGCGGCTTCAAGGATGGCTTTGAGGTTGGCGATCGCCTGCTCGGTCTGTTCAGCCACCGCTTCACCTACAATTTGCCCCGTCGCTGGGTCAAGCGGAATTTGTCCTGCCACAAAAACCAGTGGACCTGTCGCGGCGATCGCCTGATTGTAAGGACCAACGGGAGCGGGAGCCTGATCCGTTTGAATAATTTTTCGTGTCATAGATCCAAAAATAGTTGAGGGTTAGTTGAGAGTTAACTGTTAGAGTCAGTTGCCAAGCTGGGGGCGAGGACGTATCTGGTAAAAGCGGTAATTCCAATAATCCTTCAGGATGCGATCGTGGTCAAAGCAAAGATTTTGGGGAATTTCCCAGGGTGAAAAAAGCCTGAGGCTCTTGGCATCATCTTGAGCTTCAGCCTCACCGCTGGCAGTGGCGATAAACACCACGCTCAGCGTGTGCTGACGAGGATCACGTCCTGGATCAGAATATACCTGAAACTGCTCGATTAGCTCGACGGTCAAACCTGTTTCTTCTAGGGCTTCGCGCTGGGCGGCTGACTCGACAGACTCTCCATAATCTACAAACCCACCCGGAATCGCCCATCCGTGAGGTGGATTGAGCCGCTCGATCAATACAATGGGTCGATGGGGGCGATCGCGCATCTCGATAATGATGTCAACAGTGGGAGTCGGATTTCTGTGTGCCACAGTTCTTGCCTTTTGCTTAGCGATCGCCGCGCAACAGTCGCTTTACCGTTTGCACCATCTCCGGTGGATGGAACGGTTTGGTGATGTAAGCATCTGCGCCCTGCTTCATCCCCCAATAGCGATCAAACTCTTCACTTTTGGTAGAGCAAATTAATACGGGAATGCTCTGCGTTTTGGGTTCACTCTTAATCCAGCGGCAAAGCTCATAGCCGTTCATCTCCGGCATAATCAGGTCTGTGATTACCAGATCAGGAAACTTTGCCTGAATTTGCTCTTTTGCCTCTACCCCGTTAGTTGCTTCAAGCACACTCATTCCACTATCGGTAAGGATTTCTGAGAGCATATGGCGCAAGGTTTGGCTATCGTCCACGATCAGGACTGTACTCATAAATTCCTACTCAGCTCTAGGAGAAATACAACGGTGAGGTGAGCCTTTAGCAAAGGTTTTCAGCGGTACATAATCGCACAGCCCATTAAGAGCTTAGCGCCTACGGCCCTGTCAAACCCAAAAACCTGTCAAACCCAAAAAGTTGAAGACATTAGCCCTGTTTCTAGAGCAGCCTGTTAAAGTGACACCTACACCCCTCAGTATTCCCGCAGATCCCCTAAAAGCCAACTCGATCAAACTAGTTACTCTCTTCCCGGTTAAAGATTAGGCACAAAAGATTAGGGATGCGCCCCGCTTAGCGGGGGCGCATCCCTAATCTTTTAGTGGGAAAGGAGTAAGGTGATGAACAAGAGTAACCTGAGACGAAGGCAATTTGACAGTTTCTATTTGTCATCAGAACGTTCTCAGTCAGGATTCAGGAACGACTGCCGTTTCTGTATCTTGCTGGCTGCTAGCAGCTTGTCAATGTCTGATTGTCCTTGACGTGGAAGGCAATAAAACTGTCGCTTTGTAAGTCTCCGTTGAGAATGATCTTGCCCCACTCCGTCACAATTCCTTAGAAGTAGTGAAAGGCGTTGAAAAAAACAGAAGTAGCGAAAGGCGTTGAAAAAAACATACGCTGCAAGATTTCGGATCTTGCAGCGTACACTTATCATCCTGGCTAAATTCACTTAGAAGATACCCCCAGGGGAATTCGAATCCCCGTCGCCTCCGTGAAAGGGAGGTGTCCTAGGCCTCTAGACGATGGGGGCTTGAGCTAAGTGAACCTTAATTAAGATAACGAAGGTTACTAGTTCTGTCAACTGCCAATTCAGGAGAGGCAGCTTCAGGTGGGAAAGGTCTTGCAAAGGTGAATGCTTTAGGTGAATCTCCATGCAAGGAAAGATGTTCTAGCTTTGCTTTGCCTTCTTCGACTGTTGGTAAGTGTCCTACAGGAATCCACCACATAGCAAAATGCTCTCCCTGATATTTCTCAAACCATTGCCGACGACGCACAAAAAACTCACTATGCAGGCTTTTATAGACATAGGTTTTTAGCTGGTCTACACTCTGCCAAACGGATAGATTGACCAATATTTGGGGGTTGGAGTAGGCACGAATTTGAGTTGCGTTGCCCGATTCAGCTTTTAACCGCCAGATGAAGCCTGGGGATTGATCGGCGATCGCATTCACCTGATCCAGGGCTTCTGCAAACTCAGCCATAATCGGATTGTCCAGGGGCGCTTTCATTAAAGCGATGTTGATTTGAGCAAGGTACTGTTGAGATGCATCAGATTCTGTTGGGGTCATGGTTTATCGCCTTGCAAACACCTGACCGTAAGTATTCAAAAGTTAAGGTTAGTCTGTCTTGAATGATGTTGACATCTGGCGATATTGTCCGGGAGTAATTCCTACGATGCGCTTGAAGTGACGGGTGAGATGGCTTTGATCAGACATTCCAACGGCGATCGCCACCTCTGCAACGGCCAATCTCTGTGCTAAAAGCTGTTTTGCTTTTTCTACACGAACCTGATTGAGATAGGTGTAGGGCGGCATTCCTACAGATTGGCAGAAGACACGGATTAGGTAGGAGCGGTTTAAGCCTGTTATATTTGTCAGTTGCTCTAATGAAATGTTGGAACTGAATCTGTCCTGTAGATATGTTTTAACTAATTGGACAGCCCGATGCTCTTTTTGAGGTCGAAAGGATGGAACTTTAACATCAGCATAGTGCGTCAGAACTTTCGATAGAACGTTTACAAATCGAGATTGGTGTTCTAATTGATTTGGCGATCGCTCCAGTTCCTGGTGAAGCGAAAGGAGATGTTTAGCTAAAGTTCTGTCTTGAACAACAGCATCCTTGAAGTGAGGAAAATCCTGAATCTGAAGATCTCTGGCAATTTGCTGCACGACGTTAATGTTGGCATACAGCATTCGATAGGAGAGCGGCTGTTCTTCAGCAGAGTAGCCAGTATGGGCTTCCTCTGGATTCATTAAAATGATGCTTCCAGGAGGCGCAAGATAAGTAGAGCCACGATAGTAGTTTCCGCCGACTCCAGCCTCAATCAGCCCTATCGAATAGCTTGCGTGAGAGTGACGAGCATAGCTGTAGCGAATTGCTGTCGCCCGAAATAGCTCCAGACCATCCAATTCAGAAAGCACCCAAAATTTTGTTTGCATTGGTGAGTTCTTTGATTCCTTGAGGTTATTTCCTGAGATAGTTTTGATTGTTGTTTCAATTTCTTACCATAGACCTATCAAAAGTTGCCTCTATTGATATGTGATGCTGACGAAACTATTGTGGAGTCCGCAATGCTGACAAATATTAATCATTTTGGAGGAAGTTTTATGCAGTGCGATCGCCACCCTACTCATTTCAAGTTGCTCCTTTCCCTGAGTGCAGCGCTATCTGGAATCATGACGGGTACTCCAGCCTTAGCGGCCGAACTGGTTGCCCAGATCAACAATTGTCCCAGTATATTTTATGAAGAACCGTTCAACAGTGCAGTTGCAGCCCCTCAAGGTTGCCCTCCAAATGCGGCTAGCAGTCAGATGACAGAAACTCCTGCAACTCCGGTAACCCCGACTCAACCGATTCCCACGCCCAGCAATCCTGTAAGCTTTCCCCCCGCGCCAGAGCAGCTTGAAGAACCTGTGGCAGCGGTGACTCCGGTAAATGGAGCGGTGAGTGTCAGATTGATCAACTCAACGGCTGCTGTAATCCGGTATCAGGTAATTGAAGATACGGAGTTGCGATCGCTTGCAGGTGAGTCGGAAGTAACCTTACAAGGGTTGGCTACACCAGTCACGATCACGTTCTACCGGGAAGACAGAGGGTTGCTAACGGTGACTCCGGTGGCAACTGCTGAGCCTGGAGTGTTGGAAGTTACGTTAGATGAAACCACAGATTTAGGTGAAGACGAAACTGCTCTGGTGATTCAAGAAACGGGTTCAGTTTTCCTGAATTAAATTGCAGGGGGTTATCCGGTAGAGTGGCTATGGGTGTGTATTTGTGAAACAGCAGGATGAAGCAAGGATGAAGTGGGTAGGGCAATGGGCAGAAAAAAGGCACCTGTTTCAGACGCTGCAACCGCGCCCCGCGATCGCACCCGATCAGAAAAGCCAACAAAATGCCCCAGCGGTTTCGTAGCCACTGGGGACACGGATTAACCGGAGCGTGGGTACTAGTGGCGGCCGTGGCGACCGCTCTAGATTTAGGAATTGTTAGCCTCCTAGAGCGGCAGGTACAGGCGATTTTCTTTGAGATCAGAGGGGCGATCGCTCCCCCTTCAGAAGTTGTGATTCTGGCGATTGATGAAACATCTCTAGCCCAGCAGGAGTTTTATCAGAACGACCCAGATCGCTATCCCTACCTGGAGCCAATTCAAAGCTGGCCCTGGCAGCGCTCAGCCTATGCCCAAGTAATTGACAAACTGATGGCGGCGGGTGCCCGCTCGGTTTCGCTGGATATTATTTTCTCTGCGCCCAGCAGCTATGGTGAGGCAGACGACCAGCGATTTGCCCAGTCGCTTCAGCAATACGCCGAGCGGGTGGTGCTAGCAGCCGAATACAGCGAAGTGGAAACGCCCCAGGGGTTTACCACTCAGTTGACCTTACCCCTGCCGCTGCTTCAGACGGGTGCTGATCAGGTTGGCTCGATTAATTTCCTGGTGGAGCCTGACGGCAAAATTCACCGATTTGGCAACCAGTTTTCAACCGAGCTAATTCAAAATTCTCCGGCGGACGAGGCAGAGATCTATCGAGAATGGGCTGCTACGACACCTACATTTGCCGATGCAACCCTTCAGGCGGCTGGGGTTGAATATCTTCCACCTGAGGGAAATAGCATCTTTTTTTATGGTCCAAGTCAAACGTTTGAGCATATCCCGTTTTGGTATGTGCTAGACCCAGCGAACTGGGAAACGACTCTGCAATCGGGTGAGTATTTCAGAGACAAGATTGTTTTGATTGGCTCAACCGCAGCAGTACATCAAGATTTTCATGCGGCTCCTTTTTCTAAAAGCTGGCTCTATGCACAGCCGATGGCTGGAGTAGAAATTCATGCGAATGCGATCGCCTCTCTGCTGCAAGGGCGATCGCTATCTGAGGCGTTGCCCCAGGCTCCGCTACGAGGACTGGTTCTACTCATTGGTCTGGCTGGGGCGGGGTGGCTGCTGAGCCGTCCCCGTCAGCCTGCAATGCGCTGGGTTTGGGCAATGGGACTGGCGATCGCCTGGGGAAGCGTGAGCTATGTCACCTTTACCTATGGGCAACTGATTCTGCCAACGGCTATCCCGGTGGGGGCGATCGCCCTGAGCGGCTTCTCTCAGCTCATGGCAAGCTCAGTGAAGGAACAGCAGCGAAAACAACACCTGCGGGATACGCTAAAACAATACGCCACTTCTCCAATTGTCCAGGAAATTATTAGCCAGCAGGACGACCTGCAAGATCTGCTGCAAGAGCGGCAAGAAGCTCTCTTTGGCAAAGTGTTGAACAGTCGCTACAAAATTGTTAAAGTACTTGGCTCTGGTGGTTTTAGCGAAACTTATATTGCTGAAGATATGAAGCGATCGGGCAGTGCGCCCTGCGTGGTGAAACAGTTAAGAATTGCTAGCGATAATTTAGATACCTTGAAGCTAGCTCGAAGACTATTTGCTACCGAAGCCGAAACCCTCGAACGTCTGGGACAACACAATCAGATTCCTTCCTTCCTGGACTCATTTGAGGAAGATCAGGAGTTTTATCTGGTTCAAGAATTTGTTGCAGGACATCCGTTGTCTAATGAACTCACTTCTCGCATCCCTTTACCCGAATCAAAAGTAATCGTAATGCTGCACGATCTGCTGCGGGTGTTGGAGTTTGTCCACAGTCAGGGAGTGATTCACCGTGATTTAAAACCCTCTAATGTCATCCGCCGAAAGCCAGATAACAGGCTAGTTTTAATTGATTTTGGAGTTGCCAAAAAAATTACAACTCAGATGGCTGACGTTGAGCGTAATACCAAATTTACTGTAGCTGTAGGCACTCCTGGCTATATGCCAAACGAGCAATCTGCGGGTCGCCCCCACTTCAACAGTGATATTTATGCCTTAGGGATGATGGCGATCGAAGCGCTATCTGGTCAGCCTCCTCATTTGCTTAACCACAATGGCATGACAGGAGAGGTAATCTGGCGTAACCAGGCACCGCAGGTCAGTTCTGAGTTTGCCGACGTATTGACCAAAATGGTGTGTTATGACTTCACCCAGCGGTATGCTTCAGTCCAGCAAGTGCGCGAAGCATTAGAACAATTACCGATTGTCTTGAACTCGATTGTGGTTACGGCTCAAATGGGAGACAGTCCCACCGCCGCATTTGAACAAGAGGAAACGGCTATTTTTGAACAGGAAGGTACCGCCGTTTTTGACCAGGGAAGCACGGCAATGTTGCCAGAAGATTTGCAGCAAAGTGCTTCAACAGATGTGACTCAAACCGAAAACACGGCGCTGCTGCCTGAGAATCAAACCTATTAGCAGTGTGTTTAGATTTTTGTGCTTTGAGAAAAAATTAGACTCATTTTGTAGGGTCTTTGTATGTTTTTAGTGAAGAAGGAGGTTGACCGCTGCTTAAAACATAAAGCTTCCGCATAATCACTGAGGAGGTTTGAACGTTTGAACAAGAGTTTTGTTACTGTGGAATTACGATCTGATTCCCTACGTTGTAGATGTCTGAGCCGTGTTTGCATTGAATCTTAAAAAAAGGTTTACAGAAATTTTCTGTATTTCTACCGAAAAGAAATAGCAAGGTGGGTGCTTTTCTCCGGAAGTGCGCTTTAGGTAGTGGAAAAGGGTTTGAAGGGTTCATCTGAGGGGTTCAAGTGTTTTGCAAAGTATGGAAATGCTTTGCGCTTCAGGGAATGGAGACTGCTGATGTTCCGTCGTGTTACTCCTGTAATTGCTGCGGTCGTGTGCGGCCTAGTGCTTTTACCTACAGAAGCTTATGCTCAGACGGCTTTGACACGAGCAGTGGTTGAATCGGTTCGCAATCGGGTTCAACTGTTGCCCCGGAGCCAATCTTCTCGTGCTGCTCGGATTTCTGACATACTTGCGCCTGGAGATGGGCTTTCGACTGCCCGCTCGTCCTCAGCGGAAATACGGTTTAACGATGGTTCTCTGGGGCGGTTGGGGCAGCAGGTCGTGTTCCGGTTTTCATCTGGAACTCGCAACTTTGAGCTTTCCAACGGAACGGTGTTGCTGCTGATTCCACCAGGTCAGGGGAGAACCAATATTCGCACTCCTAATGCGGCGGCTGGAATTCAAGGTTCTGCTCTGTTTGTTCGCTATATTCCTGAAACAGATACGACCATTGTGGGAGCTTTGACCGACAGCGGCATTGAAGTTTCTAATCAGGATGGTTCTCAAACTCAGGAACTCCGGGGTGGTCAACTTGCAGTAGCCGTTGGCGATCGCCTGGAAGGGATCTATGATTTTGACCTCACCACTTTCTATGAATCGAGTGAGCTAGTGCGCGGACTGTCTCCAACTGAGGTGCTGGAAGTTCCTGATGAAGCGATCGCCCCGGTTCAAGAAGAGATGCGGGACGCAATTGATGCCCAGCCACCCATTCCAGAAGAAGAGGTAATAGAAAATCCTGAGTTTGTGCGAGCACCAGGACAAACTCAGCCGCTGGCTGAAACCACCGATGCTCCGACTGATTCCGTAACTGAAACTCCGGCTGAAACCACTGATACTCCGACTGATTCCGTAACTGAAACTCCGGCTGAAACTACCGATACTCTGACTGATTCCGTAACTGAAACTACCGATACTCCGGCTGAAACCACTGAAATTCCGACTGACTCCATAACCGATACTCCGGTTGGTTCCTCGCCTGAACCCACTGACCGTCCCCTTGAGCCAACGCTGCAAGACTCTTCAGGCAGACAGCCTGTGGGCAGACAGGACATAGAAATTGTCCCCGGAAGCAACGCTGATAGCAGTCCACGTGAAATTATTACGAACCCGGTTGTAGACAGGCTTCCTGGTCGAAATCAAACGGATCGAGATGTAATTCCTCGTCGTCAAATTAATGGTCGAGGCGATCGCCTTGACAACACACCTCCAGAGCAAGGTGAATCTCCTCCTGGCAGTGGTAACACTGGTAGTGATAGCGATGGCAGTGACAACAACGGTCGCCCTATTCGCGGTGGCAGTAATAGTGGCGGTCGTCCCGTTATTAATATTCCAAATCGCGGCGATCGAGAAAATAGTCGTCCTGTCAACCCTAATCGCCCTGTCGACCCTAATCGCCCTGCCAATCCTAATCGTCCTGTCATTAATATTCCTAGCCCCAGAAACGATCGGGACGACGACCGCCCAGAGAACCCTGAACCTCCAGAAAATCCTGAATCTCCTGGTGAGCGACCAGAGCGTCCTGAGCGACCCGAACGCCCGGAGCGTCCTCGAGCGACACGAGCGTCCATGAGCGACCGAACGCCCCGAGC
>JAAUQZ010000120.1 GCA_012033355.1 Leptolyngbyaceae cyanobacterium RM1_406_9
GAACCGCATCCACATACCAGCCCTCAGCCTGAATGGGAGCAGGGTCACTTTCCACTTCAACGTCAGTCCGGTTGCCCTGACTGTCGGTGGCATAGATATAGAGCAGGTCTAGGGCAGGCGATCGCGTTTCGTTAATCAGTAGGGTGTTGTTCTCTAATCGTTCTACGCCAATAAACTCTCCTGCTTCATTGGCATAGTTGATATAGCCGACCTCAAACGCCTTCATCTGTTTCCAGAAATAGTGTCCGACGGTTTCAAAATCTTGCAGATCGAGCAATCCAAGATTGGCTGCATCAATGTTGATTTGATTGATGTGATGGGGCGTAGCCAGGTAACTGTTTAAGTGTTGATCGACTCGCTCACTCGCCTGACGCATCAGTTGATTGGCCAAATTGGCGATCGCCCCCTGCCCATTTTTGAAGGAAAGATAGCCCACCAAACCGACCGCTCCCCCAATTTGCAAAACAAAAGGAACAACGAGGAGCGTCCGAAGCTTAAAGCGACTGAGTACATTTGACATGAACTGCTGGTTCAGTGGAGGCTAATCAAATGGGCAACGTAGAATACAACCACTGTATAAAATTGTTCTATCTTAGCCGCAAAAAACCGGATTTTTCCCTGGTTTGTATTCGCGTGCGGAATGGGAGCTTTTTCTCCTGATGAAACTTACAGCAATTTTCATTTGCATAGACCACAAGTCCCGGTAGGGGCAAACGGCGTTCGCCCCTATGCTGTGGTTTACCCATCCGAAAACCGCTGTAGAACCACTTACTCCTTTCCCACTAAAAGATCAGGGATCGCTCCCGCTTAGCGGGGGCGATCCCTGATCTTTTGTGCCTAATCTTTAACCGGGAAGGGAGTAATTTCAATCAAGTTGATCGGGTAGGTAGACTAACTGTTCTTCTAAATTGGGGTTGTCCCCTAAAACCTGAAGCTGGTTTTCCTCCGAGAGTTGTTGAATCAGTTCGTTTACCTGGTCTTCACTCATTTCAGCAAATTGACCCACAGTAGTTTGCACCATGACCTGCCGCCCTAGCAGTTGATGAGTTTTAAGCAGATCCAGCAAAAAGTCTTGGATAGGTTCGCTGCTGGATTGGAATTCGGGTTCAGAGTCGTGTGGTTTAGGGGCGATCGCTCCCTCTCCTTCTCTAACCCCATTTCCAGAAATAACCTCCAAATCCCTTAACAGCAAACAGTTTTGCAGAATATGAGAGTCTCGAATAAAGGACTCTAACGCCTGAATATCTAATGTTTTCCCAGCTACAACAATTTCTCCAGCATAGGCAGCGTTAACCAGGTTGTGATAAGTCGCTAGATAGTGAACCGAGTGAAGGCTGGGTTTGATGTGTTGATGAGGAGAGTTTTCTGCAAAGATTTGGTTGTGTAGCTCATACCCTCGATTGCCCGGTTTGCCGATACCTTCTGCGCGAATCAGGAATAGCCTTTCGCAAAGGTTTAGCTCAACGGCGCGACGGCAAGCATTCATGATGTGAAATAGGGTGGTGAGGCTGGGGTCTTCATTCCAGCTAACACCGACTCTTCCTTCATTTTCAGGCTGATAGCTAAAGGAATGGCTGGCGTAAGTGGGGCTAGGCAGGAAGCGCGGGCGAATTTCACCGACTTGCAGTGCGGCAAAGGTTTCCTTTAACATTTGAGTGAGTTCGGGGGCAGAAAGCTGACGGATGCGGGTGATGCGTTCCTGGATGCGGTTAAATTCTTTTAGCCAGACCAGTTTAAAGGCGGCGATCGCATCTTCCGGTTGTTCTGCCCTGCTGGGGCCAACTTTGTAACTTTGAACGATTCGCCGTCCCAGTTCTAGCGCATTACGGGGATAGGTTTTGCCGCCAGGGTACTTTTGCTCTAGCACCTGACGGGTGAGCGGAAAGATCGGTGAGTCGGGTTGGGGATTAGCCTGCCGATGCAGCGGCAAAAGACGGCTAGCCCAGACAGCCTCCGCCTGATCGAGCGAAATCGGTTTGAGCGGCACGGAAGTATCAATTCGTACCTGGTCAGCAAGCTGGACGCGATCGGCATTTTGTCGCCAGGTACTCGTGATGATACTGATGATGATCAGGAAATTTTTCAGCAGTTGGTTGTGAATGCTGGAATTAACATTGAACAGGGCTTGCAGGTCGATCGCCCCGTCTGAGGTGCGGGCAATGTTATCTAACTGGTCAAAGCAAAGGACAATCGGCTGCGTTTCGGCTGAGATTCTGCCAAAGTTGGCTAACACCTTTTGGGCTGCGTCTTCCGTCTCAATGGAGTGTTTGACGCTGAGCAGTTTCAGGCTTTCGTCGTCCAAGTTATCGCCTCGCAGCCATTCACAGGCTAAAGGATAGCGATCGGGATCAATCAGGTCGTACAGCACACCAAAGAATTCATTAGCGTTGTAGATGCCGCTGGGGTAGCTGGCTTTGAGGCTGCGAATGAATCGCTGGCGATCGCTCAACACCCAACTCACAATGCCACCCTGCTTAAACGCAGACAAACTCTTGAGCCACAGCAAAAGCTGCGATTCTGCCTGACCTTCTGGCTTATGCACCAGGCTATCGACCGTATAGCGCAAGACGTGCCGCCAAATTGCCTCGCTTTCCGGGAAAGGATCAATGTAAACGAAGAAAGCTTTGGGGTTGAGAATCCGCTTTAGCCGCCCCAACACATGGGTTTTGCCTGCGCCAGAGTCACCAAAAATCATCATCGTGCGAGTGCGGTGATCTTGCGCCACCTGGTCTAACACTGCCTCTACTTCCCGGATTACTTCCTGGTGAATCGACTCCACATCTAGCGCTGGGTTTTGCTCTTCATGCCAAAAATTTCCCGGCTTAAAAGTCGCGGGATCAAAGGGGTTGATGGCTTGGCGAATGATTTGGTCGATGGCGGTCATGATCTTAAGGTTGAGTCCCCAGTCCCCTATACAACGGTAACGAAAAACAGCGATCCCCCGATGTCTTGAGGAATTCCTGCTTCTACCTGTTCAGAAGTGTAGCGGGTTGCGTCTTGCAGTGAACTGAGTTCAATTTGATCTTGCCGCTGTAGTCGGTAAAGTGCCTGGTCTACTTCGTCTCTGGAAAGAGGCGGCTGCAATCTTTGGCGCAGATGAAACAGCGGCAGGTAGTTTTGGCTGCCTAACTCGTGGTCTACCGCCTGGATGATTTGCAGAATTTCAGCGTCGCTAAACTTGACTGAGGCTAAATCTGCCTGGAACGGCTGTAACCCATTTTTAGATTCAGGCTGACGCAGAAAACGCAAGTAGTTGTGCAGCAAGCTCAGGCTGATGCTGCCGCTTCCTTTAGGGCTATATTCTGAGCGCAGATAGGTTTTTCCCGGGTCTGTTAGCCAAATCTCGTCAATTTTAGTTTCGGTTTGAATCAGTCCGCGATCGCCCAATTTCTGTAAAACCGTCTGCTTCTCAACCGCAGGTCTGATTTTTAGCTGCTCAGGGGTTAATTTCTGATCTTCACACGCCTTGAGAACTTTTAGCTCCTGTTCGCCGATGGGCAGTTCTGTATTGAGCTTGAGCAGCGCCTTCCCTGCGGGAGCAATTTTAAAGCGAATAACCTTGTGAGAACAGGCAATCAAGCCGCGATCGCACAACTGCATACAGGTCTTGTATCGCTCTGAAGTTGAAGTTTTGGCACTGGGCTGAATCTGCGACAGCAACGCCCGGTAGCCCGAAAAACTGAGTAATTGCAGCAAAAACTTAAGCTCTATGGTCGCTATTTCCATGCGATCGCCCGATTCATCCCAAACTAAGGTTAACGCTAGCTCAACGCCTAACTCATAGCCTAGAGGAAAGAAAGTTTTTGGGGCAAGTCTTTCAAAATCAGGAATTCTCAGCCCTCTAGCACGATCTGTGCATTTGTACTAGTGGATATTGTAAAGTTTTGTATATTTAATTCGGTTGAACGCTACCAGTAGCGGATAAGCTGCTATCTTTTCCTACAGATAGCGTTTGGGTTGCTCTGCTGTCCATCAATGCCAGATAGATAAAGTTTGACTGACCGCTATCCATCTGTAGCCCGCTACGTCTAATCGCTACGCTCAGTTCATCCTGTTAGTCTTCACACCGCTCTAAAACCTATGACCTACCAAGAACATCTCAGCCCCTGGGTAATTCATCAGCTTTTACCCGATTGTCAGCAGCAGGCGATCGCTCGATTCCGTCACCGCAACGATGCCGAAGGATATCTCAAGGCAATGACTCAAATGCGCCCTAGCTCGAAGTTTGCGATCGCCTTTGATGTCAATGTCCCAGAAGGCAATTCTAAAACCCAAGCCGCTACATCAAACCCCAAGTCCAATAAGAATAGCACACGGTCTAAAGCAAAGACGGCAGCGCCAAAGTAAATCCAGGAACTACATCGTCTCCGCTAAGCATTGCTGCGGCTGGGAACTGAGTCACAGATTGATCGGCACGATAAACCCAAGCCTGTTGATGTTGGCGATCGATCAGCCAGCCCAGCCGCACCCCATTTGCAATATATTCCTGCATCTTTGACTTGAGCAGTTCCAAACTATCTGTCTTAGAGCGAATTTCAATTACAAAGTCAGGAGCCAAGTTAATAAACTGGTCTTCGCCACTGTCCCAGTCATCCGGTAGGCGACCTTTCGCAACAAACGCTACATCTGGCGATCGAATTGCCCCATTCGGCAGCTTAAACCCTGTGCTTGAGCTGAATACCTCACCTAAATCATGAGCTTCTACCCAGTTTAGCAAAGCCGCTCCTGCTCTCAATTCTCGGTTGCCAGAAATTCCTCCCGTTGGAGCCATCGTCACTAAGCTGCCATCCGCATCACGTTCAAATCTCAGTTCTGGATTCTGTGAACTGAGCAGCATTAGGTCTTCATCAGTCACAATCCGAGACTGTACCATTTTTGCGATCCTGCTAAACCAGTTTCTACCCTTCTTGGTCGCCTAAGTTAAAGTTTACGTTCTCATAAATATCCTCAACCGTCATTTCAATGTTTATTGAGCCAAAAGTGATCTTTTCGGTTTCAGCTTCGTAAGCTTGAAATAGCCAGGAACTTCCCTCGGCTTTAGTATATTGCTCAATTTCAATCTCGTACTGGTTAATCAACACATATTCTCGCAGTTCTGGGATAGAGCGGTAATAGCGAAATTTATCAGTCCGATCATAATCTTTTGTCGATTTTGATAGAACCTCCACAATCAAACAAGGATTCAAAACGGTATCAGTCCGCTGTTCCTGAAATATGGGCTGTCCCTGAATGAGAAATACGTCTGGATAAGTGTATTGGCGATATTGAGGAATCCACAGTCGCAAATCACCAATGTAAGGCTTGTAGTCTGTCTGGCGAAGCGTGAACTTTAGAAAAGCGTAAATGTTTCCCGCAATTTGATTGTGATTAATCGAGCCACCCGTCATTGGCACAATTTCTCCATCTCGATATTCACTGCGAAACTCTGCAACTTCCTCTTGTGCCAAATATTCGTCTGGAGTGTAGTAGCGTTGTTGAGTTTGCATCATTGTTTCTATGTTTCTATAACTCCCAGACGTGATCTGGATTGTCCAGTGCTGCTTTCACAGTAGACAGATCAGCAAGATCTTTAAAGGGATTAGATTTTGCTAATTCTACAATTGCCTCAAGGGTTGAACCAAGCATTTGATTATCACCGTCCGATATTGCCTGATCAACTTTCTGAAAAAGTGATTGAAAATTTTTAGCACGTTCATCAAACGAAGATTCGAGATATCCAATTAGGAAATCACGTCTTGCCCTAATTTCAGCAAGAGTAACTTTCTCCCAAGCCTCAATGTTTTGACGTTTAGTTTTTTCTTCTTCAACAACTGTCAGGTATTCTGTCCACGCCTGAACAACATCATTCAAGCATTGAACGGGACTGGTGAATACTTCAATCCCTCGCACAAGATTCGTGGAAGAGTTTTTACTTGCCATCATTTTTCCTTAAATAGTGCGATATTTTGCTTTTAGTGTTGCTGTAGCCTGATTCAAATTACCTTTAGCATCCAGAACCGGAGTTTTCATGATTTCAGCTAGTGCCTTCACTAAAAGTGCAACTTGTTGAAATTTT
Source organism: Leptolyngbyaceae cyanobacterium RM1_406_9 (assembly GCA_012033355.1). Lineage (GTDB taxonomy): Bacteria > Cyanobacteriota > Cyanobacteriia > Elainellales > Elainellaceae > JAAUTN01. The sequence continues at coordinate 6,056 of JAAUQZ010000120.1, forward strand.
GCCGCATCTCGCTCACGAACAAGAGGTTGTGATTCTAGCTCCGTCAAACCATCACTAGCTCTATCATCAATGGCCTTCACCAGATCTTTTAACTCTGTAATGCGTCGTTGTACCTGTCCGAGAAAGTCTTCAAACGCATCAAGTTTTGCAACTTCGGTGGTTACTTCTGCTTCATAGCGACGCGCTTCGGTTAAGGCTTTTTCCCCTTGTCCTCCCAAAACAAAGCCACCAATCATTAAAGCTGGCCCTACTGCAATTCCACCTAATACCAAAGTCCCCAACGCCATACCGCCACCACCAGCCGCCAGGGAACCGCCACCCAACCATGCAAGTGTAGCGTTCCAAGCGGCAGCACCACTCAGTCCACCGATTGCGGCTCCAGTGCTAGCTGTGCCAAAAAGTCCCACAAGTGCTATTGTCCCTTGCCCTGCTGCATAAGCCGCTCCAACAGCGGTAAGTCCGCTAGTTGCAAAACGTTCTGCTTCCAGTGCTGCTGTTTTATATTCCTGGATTTGCTGGGGAGAAACTCCCTCTAACCCCTCCAAAAACTCCACATCGCTTTGTGACGCTTTTTGCCCGATTCGTTCAATAAAAGCAACTAAACGCCCAATGGTTTGAAGTTTGACTTGAATTTGAAGTTGACCGTACTCCTCAGCTAAGGATTGAGTTGCTTGCAAGGTATCTTCTACTGACTGACGCTTCTGGTCATACCGTTTTTGAGCAGCTTTCCCACGTTTCTTGGCTTTTTCTATCTTGGCAACACCATCTACTCCTGTTGCGACTCCAACACCAGCAGTAACTAAAGCCGCAGCACCAAGGATGATTGGAATTATGAAAATCATGAGAAATTTATTACCTAATATAGAATAGTCCTCTGTAAATATACAGAGCTTCAACAATTCTCACCAAAGTAGCATTAGAAACCCTGACGCAACCTCAGTAGACCTACTCAGGTTGTCTCTCTTTTGTCGTACCCATACGGCTACGGCAGTAGAAACGAGACAGGGGGTAGTATTAAACTGTGAGATGCATTTAGGAGGTTCATCAATGCAATTGGTCAGCCGAGAGCATATCAAGATTGCTCCTGATGTACGGAGTGGTAAGCCTTGCATAATTGGGACTCGCATTGCTGTAGAAGATGTAGCATTGATGAATTTAAAGCTAGGTTATTCCCTGGTAGAAATTGCTAGTAAGTATAATCTTCCGCTGTCCTCTGTTTATGCAGCAATGGCTTACTACTTTGATCACCGCGACAAGATCGATCGCCGCACGGTAGACGAAGATAAGTTAGTTGAGGGATTAAGGCAAAATCACTCCTCGCGTCTTCAAGAGAAACTTAGGGTCGTGAATAAATAAACTGTACATTTTGTGGGATGGGCATCTTGCCCGTCCGGGCGGGTGAGACACCCACCCCACAGGTTATTTAATCCATGATCCTTAGACAGTTGAGGAATGAGTTTTTATTTCCTATGTGCGACTTGAATCTTGATAAGGGAAAAGCCTCCTGTTTAGGAGCTTTTGGGGAGCTTAACTAAGAGAGAAAAGTCTTAAACGGTAGCAAGCCATCCAGCGCCAGCGGAGGCAGCAGCAGAGACTATGGCAGTTGCAAAGAGCCACCAAGCAGCAGTTGCGGCTGCTTTGCGGGTTTCGTCTGCCTGAATCTGAGCCTGCCGCTTAGCCGCTTCTATGCGACGCTGAGCATCTTGCTGAAGCCGTTCGGCTCTTTGCAGAACGCTGAATCGTGCGCCTTCAACCTGGTCGATGATGCGGTTGGCATCCGCTTCAGAAATGTCTTCGCGAGAGCTAAGTAAGGCAACTAGAGTGCCTCGGTCAACCTGACCTAAGCGAGAGCGCAGGGCATCGAATCCGGCTTGAGGATCGTTGAACAGGGTACGCAGGTCACGCTTGATGCCGTCGTAGTTCAGTTCAGGACGCTCTAAGGAGTTGAGGTAGTTGCGAATTCGAGCAAAGATGCCGTCGATGATTGCTTGAATCCGATACTGAACGTTGCGGAACTGGGTGACGATCTGGTCGCGCACCGACTCAATTTGTCCTACTACTCGCTCGGCTTCTTCGGGGGTCATGTCTTTACGCTGAGCCAGCAGGGCAACCAGAGTGTTACGGTCAAAGCGGGAGAGGCGATCGCCCAGATTTCTCATGCCAAATCGCGGATCTTGCACTAAAAGCTGGAGATCGCGCTTAATGCCTTCAGGATTGAGTTCTTCCTTGTCGGTGTTCCGCAAATATTCCTCGACGGTAGATTCAAAGTCGAGTACCTGCTGCTGTGCCCGTAGAGCTAAGCGGCGAGGAGCGCGTAATACCGTGCGAATCGATTCCTGAACCTGGTCAATGGTCTGGTTGATTTGCTCTTCGCTCAGGTCTTGACGCTGATTGAGAAGCTGCACCAGGGTTTCCCGATCCATGCGAGAGAGGCGATCGCGCAATGCGGTGGCCCCAGCCTTAGGATCATTCAGCAGCTTTTGCAGATCTCGCTGGATGCCTTCGGGGTTGAGTTCATCTCTACCTGTCGAGCGAAGATAGTCTGCGATTGTGCTAGTTGCCTGATCGTATTGCTCTTTTGCCTGCCTGGTGAGCATCTGAGGCGAGTGAGTTACCCGATACCAGGTCGATTCCACCTGATTTAGGATCTCGTTTGCCTGGTCTTCACTCATGTCCTGCCGCTGAGCTAAAAGCTGTACCAGAGTTCCCCGGTCAAAGTGAGAAGCTCTTGCCCGCAACAGTTCCATTCCTGTTTGCGGATCGTTCAGCAGAGTTTGCAACTCAGTGCGAATGGCATCGGGGTTTAGCTCATCTCTGCCTGTGTTCCGCAGGTAGCCCTGGAGGTTTTGCCAGGTTTGCTCGGTTCTCTGTCTAGCCTGCTCGTTGAGCGACTGGCTTTCAGAGAGAACTTGGTCGCGGGTCTTTTCGAGTTGGTCTAGGATGGGACCTCTTTCCTCAGGCAGGATGTCTTGCCGAGATTCGATTAAAAGCCCCAGTTCAGAACGAGTGTAGGGGGCAAAACGACCGCTCAAGGTTTCGTAATCTGCCTCTGGATCTTCCAGCAATGCCTTAAAGGCCCGATGGTTTTCATCCGGGCTTAGCAATTGTGACTTGGGGGTAAAGGAGATATAGGTTTCAACGTGCTGACGCAGAGAGAGTGCGGCTTCCCGTTCTTCTGCCCCTCGTGCTGTCACCAAAACTTCACGGCGAACAGTTTCCAGTTGATCAGCGATTCGCTGGAGTTGCGCTTGAGTCAGCAGACCCCGCGAAGCCAGGATATCTACAAAGTCAGAGCGGTTAATTTGCTCTAGCTGACGACGCACAGCAGCCGGATCGGCAGCAGGGTCATAGAGAATGTTGCGAAAGTCGCGGACAATCGCCTCACTACTCATCTGCCAGGCGTAGGTGTTGAGCAAGTAGTTCTCGATGTCGGCACGAATCGTGTTGTAGGGCGTAACCGAGGTTTCAACCCCAAGCTGACTGCCCAGTTTGCTCGCCTGTTCACCAAAAACATTTTGAGCGGTACTCTGAACCGACTTAATCCGATTCAGAATTTTCTCAATATTTACATCTGAGATGTCCGATCGTCCCATAACCATTGCGATCAGCGGCATCAGGCTAGTTTGCAAGGATTGCACGGAGGCAACAATACCGCTGCCCTGTCCACCCTGAGAACTACCACTCGTACCTGACTGAGATTGCGTATTCGATTGGCGAATCTCCTCGATTAGCTGATCTATTTTGCGGTTGAACTCTTCTGTGTTGAGTTGCCCTTGTTGAGTTGAGCGCAGGTAGTCGGTTAGTTCGGATAGGCGATCGCCCTGGGCCCGCTGTCCCAGAGTTTGTTTCCAAACGCGCTCTAGCTGATCCGCGATCCGATTCACTTCTCTTTTAGACAGGTCGGTGCGGCTACTCACCAGGTCAACAAAGGTTTGGCGATCGACGTTTTGCAGGCGATCGCTACCTGCTATGGCCCGCAGTTCCGGATCGTTCAACATCCGCTCAAACTCGCTGCGAATCTCTGACAGATTAAGTTCAGTCGGGCGCAACGTATCCAGGTAGTCTTCAACCGTTTCCCGGATACTAACCGGATCGACCGCTGCACCCAACTCTCGCCGCACCGCCGAAGCAGCCGCCTCAGCCGTTGACACAACCTGACGGTTTACCGCAGAGCCACCAATCGCCGCCGCCGCAGTTCCCAAAATCGCTTGAAACCCAGAAGTTGCAGCATTCACAACCGTCCCAACGAGAGAGCCAGCAGTGGTAGAGCTAATTCCAACGAGCAGTGAGAAATAAGTTCCCCAGATCACTAGTCCGGTAATGGCTCCTAGTGCAGGGCTGACCAGCAAACTTAGCTTTACCGCCAGGAAGCAGGAAATCAATAGGGCGATGGTGACTGTGACCAGCGTCCATATTCCCACGCCCAAGCTGATAGTGCGAATGGTCGAGCCTAAACTGCCACCGGAATCGTTACTATTACTGCTGCTGCGATTACCACCACTAGCATCGGGATCGGTGTACTTTCCTAGATAAGAAATCCCGACTGCAACGGACAGGTTAGTCAACACAAGCTGAATGGCAAATGCCAGAACAAGACCTGAGATCAAGGCAATCAAAAATTGAGTTCCCCAGTCTGCCCCTTCAAACAAGGCTGATGCTTGTTCAGGATTTTCTACCGTTGGAGCCTGGGCCAGCCAAAACTGGCTACTCCATAAATTTATCGCACTCACTGTAGCTCTAATCACAACTTTAGCCTCTTCGATAAGTGGAACTCACGCACATCAAAAATTCGCGCGAATACAAAACGCCGTATTTCCGAACAGACAGCAGCACCGCATCACCTCACAGGGGACTGATAAAACAAACGCCGAACTGCTTTGGCGATTACCTCCTGCTTCAGCAATTGCTCAAGCAGAAAAGTCACACGCTGCCCCTAGTCGTGCTGCTGTGATGGCAGATGAATTTAGCCAGTCCCCACAGAATGTCTGATTACGGGTCGATTTATCATCTCTCCGAGGTGGGAAAAGCTTGAAAATCACGGGTAAGAGGTGCCCTGAGGAACTCATAAAGGCAGTTTATTTTCCGCGTTTGTCCGGATTCAACTTCTGAACGCTAGAAAAAGTAAAAGAGGCGATCGCTCTCTTCGCTTTAGCCTGACCCCATCTCCTAATTCCTGATCACCTATTTTCGCAAGGGAGTGCGTCTTTGCGACAGTTCAAAAAATTATTTAAGCAATCTGGATCTCGGCACGAGTCGGAAAAAGTCGAGCTATCCTCATCTGACTTTGCTGCACCTCACCCCATTGAAGATTTGTATCAAGGCTCTCGTCAACCTCACCGCCTTAGCTGGATCATTCCTGGAAAGCTAGCAGTCGGTGGACTACCTCAACCCGGAGACGGAGCTATTTTGGCGCGAGAAAAGATCAAAGTTGTGCTTTCCCTCTGCGCTCAATCAGAAGGCACTTTGCCGGACGAAATCGGGCAGAATTTTCGCTGTCTGCGATTCATCTTGCCTGACAGTCACTACATTCTGGGGCTTCAGCCCAACCAGCTTGAACGAGTCACAGAGCTAATTCACGATCACATCCAGAGCCAGCAGCCCATCTATGTTCACTGTCTAGCAGGGGTGGAGCGATCGCCCACCGCCTGCATCGCCTACCTCTGCCTGCACCAAGACATGGAACTCTGGGAAGCAATTAACAGCGTCAAGCAGGCTCATCCCAACGCCAGACCTACCGAGGGGCAAGTACAGGTCATCCGTGATCTGATCCGCCAGCCTCAAAGCTTTCACAACATTTTTAGCGACTAAATCAAGGTAAGCTTAAGAACTTGTTAAAAGTAAGGGACAAAGTATCTTCTGAGGATACTTTAGAGATCAAGATACCTCCTAACTGCGTCTCCAGCTCTACTTGAAGTCCCAATGGGTAATCAGGTGGGGCTGATACTTTTTCGGGATTACTTGAATTATATCGCTGCACTACAAAGTAAGTTTTTCAACAGCCCTGCCAGCGAATACAGTTAGTGAGTGGGTATCAGCTCCCCCTTTGCTGATTCTGCATTTCTGAGTTTGAATGGAAATCAAATGAAGCAAAAACTAGAGGGTGGATATGACATCAGAACTGGTCGCTGAATCCATTACCAATTCTCCTTCCACAGATGCACGTCCAACAGTTACCGCAAAAAACATCAGTTTTCCAGTTATTGATATCGCCCCCCTGTTTACAGAAGACTCGCCCGCCCGCCAAGCCTGCATTGAGCAAATTAAGCAAACCTGTCTAACCGTTGGCTTTTTTGGCGCGACAGGAGCCTGTTCCCAAGACCTGATCAGTCGCGTCTATCGACAGTCCGCCGCCTTTCACAGCCTTGGTGATGCTGACAAACGCCCCTATTACAGCCTGGAAAAGGTGATTACTCGCGGCTGGGTGCCCCTGCACGAAGAACCCGCCTACGAACCGGGCACTATCTCCCATGTAGAATCCTTTGACCTGGGCTTACACCTGCCGCCCGACGATCCAGATTATGTGGAATCGCCTTTGTTGGGCCCCAATGTATATCCCTATTTGTCAGGGTTTCAGGAAGACATCGATACCTACTACGCCGAGATCAATCGGATGGGCAGCGCCCTTCTAGAAGCCTTTGCTGAAATGTTAGAGCTGGAGCGCCACACCTTCAGGCAAATGAGTACTCGTCGTGCAGGTTCCAAAATGCGGCTGTTGCACTATCCGGGAGCGGCGACCCAAACCCAAGAGGAGCGCTCCACTGAGGGCGTTAAGGTTGGCATCAGTTCTCACTCTGACTTTGAGCTGCTGACCATCATGCACCAAAATGCTCCAGGTTTGCAGTTAATGAATCGAGATGGAGAATGGGTTGACGTACCCCTGATTCCAGAGGCGTTTAGCGTAATCTTAGATGATGCACTGGAGTTTTTGACCAACGGTGTCCTCAAAGCAACCCAACATCGGGTGCCGCTGACAGATTGGGAACGCTACTCACTCATTGTGTTTCACGCTGCCGATGTCGATCAGGTATTGCAGCCGTTGCCAAACTTTGTTTCGGCAGAAAACCCGTCTCGCTATTCGCCCATTACTCAAGCGGCTCACATCCTTCAACAAACCTACGCCGGAATTGATAATTCGCGTGAGATGGAGCAGCTCTAACCATTCCTAAGCCACTGCAACTTGAGTGGGTACTCCTAGAATGGAGCAGGGAAACCGAGAAGTGAGTTGACGAATCAGCGGATGGTTAGCCGAATCGCAGCCCAGGACGAGCAGGTCGGCGTGTAAAGACTCCACCACTGCTCGTAACTCACCTGCAACTGTGCCAAAGCGTAAATGGGCATCGAGAGAACCGCGCCACTCTTCAGCCATGCATCGCGCTTGCCAAAGAATGCAGTCTGCTTTTTCTAGGGCACTGAGCGATCGGTCAGGACTAACCTGGCAGGACGTATTGCAAATTGTCGTGCGAGTCGAGCTTAGCTCTAGGGGCGATCGCATTAAAGCTGCAACCCCAGCGCCAAACTGAGATCCCTTCACTGGAGCAGATTGCCCCACGCCAGAACGCAACTCCTTAGAACTTAGGGTGGCAAGGTTGCTAGCTGGCTGAAAGCTGTGGAGGTCTTCCACCACATAAACCACATGGACGGTCACTGGCTTTTTTGTAACCAGGCGAATTTGATGAGCAATCCATAGCGTTAAGTCTAGGGCTGCCTGACTGCTGGATGAGCCACTGTAACCCACAATCAGGTTAATGGTTTTGCGGGTTGCAATGTTTGACTTTGCTCCTCGCAGCAGCAAAATTTGTTTGATCCAGTCTTCCTGCCCTGGAGTGTTTTGCAGGCGCGACAGCAACGTTTCAATCTTTACGCCTTCTGTCTTTTTCATAGCCGTTGAAGTAAAAAGGTTAAGAAATGAGTCGTTTAATCGAAGGGAAATTGGGAGCACTCGAAGCATCACGGTCAGTTTACAGTTTGAAACTCATTCTGCTTTGGCTACTCTATTCAAATAGGGCTAAATGGTTTTCTACACAGTTCGTCATGATCCCCAGCTATTATTCTTCCAATCCCGTCTATTAGGATGCCCGATCGCAATCAATTTAGCCCTCCACCATTAGGCTACTTTTAGTTCAACTCGAAGGTGATGAAGATAACATCACCGACCATTCATAGACTGGCAGTTTTCTAAATTGGATCGCCCAAATGACCTGAATGGCGCTATCAACAGCAAGCATCAAACACTCAAATCCCCGGATTCTCTAAGAATCCGGGGATCTCAGAACCCTTCAGCCAGGGGCACCGATTGCCACCAAGCTCTATTCATCCTGACTAAAATTGCGATCGAGGAAATTTAGCGCGTGGTTTCGCAATTCGTAGTAGGTAGGCAACTCCCGCAGTTGTTTTAGATTGCGGGGGTGGTCAAAGGGGACTTCTAAGATCTCACCAATTTTGGCGTGGGGGCCGTTGGTCATCATGATGATGCGATCGCTCATATACAGCGCCTCATCCACATCATGCGTCACCATCATCACGGCCTGCCGCTGGTTCTCCCAAATGTCTAACACCTGCCGCTGCAATCTACCGCGAGTCAAGGCATCCAGCGCCCCAAACGGTTCATCCATCAGCAGCATCTTGGGACGGATGGCCAAGGCTCTAGCGATGCCGACCCGCTGTTTCATGCCGCCAGATAGCTCATCGGGGTACTTTTCCGCCGCTGCTGTCAGATTGACCATAGCGATGTGTTCATCCACGACTCGCTTTTTATCAGCAGGAGTCAGGTGATCTAACACTTCATCCACCGCCAGTCGGATATTTTCCCGCACCGTTAGCCAGGGCAACAGGGAGTAATGCTGAAACACCATCATTCTTTCTGCTCCCGGCTTGCGAACTTCGCGTCCGTCTAACCAAACTGAGCCTGACGTTGCTCGCTCTAGCCCAGCCACGATTTTCAGCAACGTTGATTTACCGCAGCCAGAGTGCCCAATGATAGAGATATACTCGTTCTCACCAATGGTCAGGTTGATATTGTCTAAAACAACTGTTTCGCCGCCGTTTGGCTTAGGATAAGCCTTTTTCACATTCTCAATGACCAAAAACTCTTGAGATAAGTTTGCAGTTTGAGCATCAGCAAAGTTTGCGGTTGGCTTAATCATGGGTGACTCCTAAGTTTCAGTAGAGCGAGAAATCTAGAGCAGAGATTTAGGACATGAAAATACGAGTGGGGCGATCGGCGCGAATTTCAAAGCTGTTGAGGTAGCCAACCGGATCGCTGGGGTCAAATCCGATGTTGTCAATGAATGCCTCTGATGGTTCTACTTTGTAGTCATCAGCCGGACACTCGATGCCCATTTCGGCGGCAATTTCACGGTATAAATCGGTTCTCCAGGACTGTCTGGCTAGTTCTTCTGCATTCTGAGGAAATTCTGGCAACTGTCCCCAGCGGGCAGCCTGGGTCATCAGCCAAATGCT
>JAAUQZ010000121.1 GCA_012033355.1 Leptolyngbyaceae cyanobacterium RM1_406_9
GGAGAGGGACTTCAATCCGGCTCCCCTTCTCCCTTTTTGGGAGAAGGGGTTGGGGGATGAGGGCAAACTTGCAAAACTGGGATGCACCCAGACAAAACTCCTTTGTAACGAAAATTTTTCCTTACGATACAAAACTTTCTAATTGCATAATCTTTCTCAAGCTATATTGATCCTGACTTTGCACTCTCTGCAACACACGCAACACAGACAGTAGATATACTCATCCTTAACGCTGGTCAATGCTCGGTTAATCCTAAATTTGCTTCATTAGTACCTGTCGGTTTTGGTCTGCAAGTAGTGAGTGCTTAGCTACGCTCGGTCATTTCATTTGCAAGCTCAGATCCATCAATGCTCAAATACACCCTACTTTCAGGAGGCACTGGAGTGGACATCGTAGACTTTAAGCAGCAATATTTGCAGGGAAGACGAGACTTTAGAGACGTAGAATTAGCTGGAGTAAACCTCAATTGGACGAACCTGATTGGCATTGATTTAAGCGGTGCCAATCTGCAAAACGTTAGACTGAGCGCCGCCACGCTGAGACAAGCAAAGCTGGTTAAAGCAAACCTTCAGGGAGCCAATCTGCGGGCTGCCGACCTGAGAAACGCAAATTTAACAGGCGCAAATTTGAAAGGCGCAAACCTGGGACGCGCCGACTTAATAGACATCATCCTGGAAGATGCTGACTTAGCCTGTGCAAACCTGACTGAGACGATTTCAAAACAGGCAAACCTGCGAAATGCTAACCTGCGTCAGGCCAACTTGGGTGGGTTAGATTTGAGCCATGCTGACCTGGCAGGTACAGATTTACGCGGCGCAAATCTCATCGCAGTCAATTTTACAGAAGCAAATCTTCAGGGAGCCAACCTCAGCCACCAAGACCTGACAGGCGCAAGTCTGCGGGGCGCAAACTTGCAGGGGGCTAACCTGAGCCACACCCGGCTCAATCAGGCTGAGCTGTATGGAGCCGACTTAAGCAACGCAAACCTGACTAACGCCTGTCTGGAGCAGGCAAAACTAGCCGGGGCAAGGCTTCCGGTTTGTTTGCCGTAAGGAGATTTCTAACAAACAAGACATCTGTAAGGGCAGATTTAGCATCAAAACTGTCGGTTAACTGCAAAAGATGTGCAAAACCTGCCCCTTGTATGTAGGGGAGGATCAGACAAGGAAAAAGCGGAAATTGCAGTGACTCCGGACCTACCTCTGAGGAAAGCCCTCGCGATGTAGATTGTAGTAGCCTGTCCTTCCTTTTTTCCCTGTCCCTTCCCTGGTTGAGCGCGAATCTGAACCCAGTATCAAGGGGACTGTCAGTGCCACAGCCACCCCGCGATCCACGAGGACAGCATCGCCCAAAACCAGTGCCGTGATTTTGAAGTAAGCCGATGAACCAAGCCGAACTAGCTGTATTAGGGATTGATGTGAGCAAAGCCAAACTCCATCTGGCTTTGCAAGTCGATGGGCAGTGCCGCCTGAAACGCAAAGTGGTGATGAACACTTCAGCAGGGTATGAAGAACTGAGCCAATGGCTAGAGCGGCAAGGGGTCAAGCAGGGGCGTTGCTGAATGTGGGTATGATTCACGGATCTCAATTCCCTGTGTAGGGGGCATAGCAATGCCCCTACACAGAAGAATTACATATTAATAAATCCGCGATCCTAAGGAGGCAAGATCTGCGACTTCTCAAAGAAGTCGCAGATCTAAGCGCTGCATTTTTACTGATTTCAGTGCTATTCAAATATCTCAACCCTGACGTAGCAGTTGAGTAATTACAAATACGACTTGGCTCTCGGCCGGCTGCAACTAAATTTTGCTCAATCCTAAACCACATGACTTAACAATGGCTCGTTTACACCGTCAGTTGCAGCCTGGATTCTGCTATCACGTTACCGTTCGCTGTAACAATCGAGAGTTTCGCCTGACTCGCCTGGAATGCCGCGAACTGTTGCTCTATGCGATTAAAAAGTGTCAGGAAAAGTATGGTTTTAAGCTCTATGCCCTTTGCATTATGAGCAACCATGTGCATTACTTAATCGAACCTAAAGAGCCAGACGATTTGCCCAAGATCATGCACTGGCTCAACTGGTACACTGCGATGTGCTTCAATCGAATGCTCAATCGCACCGGACACTTTTGGGAGAAGCGCTATCACAGCACCGGATTCCCTATCAGCGACAAGCGCAGAGCCTTGAACACCTTGCGCTATATCCATGCCAATCCTAAAGCTGCCAATATGCAGCAGGGATGGTTTTATGATTTCAGCAATTATGGCACCTATGATCGCTTGACGAGTGACGGAATCACGCAATGGCATCCGGCGTTTTTGGCATTAGGCACAACCCTGGAGATCTGCGCGGCTGCCTATCGCAAGTTTTGCAAGAAATATAAACCTCAGCCCAAGCCCGAAAAGAAAAGCCACTGGGGAAGCAAACTGCTGGCAGGATTTAATCCCATCAAGAAATCGCAAAAGCAAAGCCCAGGACAGATGCCGCTGTGGGAAGCGTGGAAGATGCCGCTGGGCGAAATCGAAGAAGTGGCAAAAAAATTTGTGCTGGCAAACTGTCTAAACCCTGACATTGCGGTTGAGCAATTTACGGACACGACCTGACGCTCGGTGCCAGGTAACAGATCCTCGAAATACCTATTTTTCCGTGTGGAGAGGCTCTGAAATAAAACTTTTGGATCGGGCTGAAGCGTTTATCTGCTACAGTTTACAAGTTGCGATGCGAGAGAAGAGAAGTGCGTTGCATGTAATGCAGAAACCACCAACCACCGTAACTTCAATTTCAACCATCTTGGCAGGTGTCCTTTTGGTGATGAGGTGCTATAAGTCACATTAAATACCCATTTCCTGTTATCTCGCCAGCCGACGCGATCGCCAAACTTTTCAAATGCCTTTTCATGATACTGCCCATCTAGAACGCCGCCACACTCCAGATAAATTTCTTTTTGCACACTAAAGCCAAACTGACCGCCGCTGTACTTCACCCAAAGGCGATCGATTGTCTTTAGATCTTTACAAGGAAAATTCAATAGATCCTCGCGCTCAACTTCCCACCAACTGTCTTTGCCCATTGCTTCGAGCATCTGTTTTGCGGTTTCCTGGTCTGCTGCCTCCCAGTTGCCTGCACTTAGCAAATCTTGCAGTTCGTGGTAGTCAATTCCCCTCTCCGATTCTAGAGGTACGTCATCTTCTGACTCAGTGGGTGGGTTGGGTGTCGGTGGAGGCGTAGGGGCGGGTTTTGCCGTAGATTTTGCAGAAGATGACAGGTTGTCGTCTAAACCCGCCTCTACCGGGGATTCAGATGAATCAATAAAGGTTGACTCTGCCACATCTGCGATCGAAAAAGTAGCTGCCATCTCTATTCCCGATCGCGCTGTAGCCGTTTCTGTCGAGGAAGGCGTTGAAACAATTGGCGTTTCCCGTATTCGGATGCGAACTCTCATCAACGCATCTAAGGCTTGAGGATCTAGCCCCCTGGCCGCTACATTTACCCGCAGAAACATTTGTTCTGCTAGCTGTAGCTTATCTTCAGCCATTAAGCGATAACCCTCGTATTTCATTAAGTCGATATCAGCCTGCCGCGCACACTGCGGTATGAGAATGAAATGCTGCTTTTCAATCGGGTCAACACTGATCCGGGGCACCTGCGCTGGAGCTTTGCCATAGCGCTGACAGAGTTCTGGAACGCGATGCTTGAGATAGTTTCCTAACCGCTCTACGGTGGCACAACTCCTTTCTCCTGTAAGCTGCATGGATTCCAGCAGCGCATGGGTAAAGACTCCCTGCTGAAGCTCTTCCACCTCCCAGGATTTTTGGGTGGGGTTGCACGATGAAATGGTGATGACTCCCTGCTGTTCGGTTGGGTCAATGCCTCTTGCCCCTCGACTGCCCTGACTGCGACAGGCATCTAGCAATAGGATCACATTGTCGGCTCCGCTGCGAGTTAGCCACTCCCGCACTTCGTCTACCAACAATCCAGAAATGACTTTGCTGCCTCTGGCATTGGCATCCATCGGCATCAGATAGTCTTTATCAGCGTGACGTTCGCCGTGTCCAGCAAAGAAGAACCAGCAGTTGTCGCCTGTTGAGAGAAACGGCTTCTTAAATCGGTCTTCAAAGAAACTTACTAAGTTGCCGTAGGTCGGCAAGGTAGGAATTTCTAACCCATTGGGAAGCACCAGCGGAGGTGAGTCATCCGTAAAACAGCAGACTTCATCAAACTTCGCGTCTTCAAAAAAGGCTTTGACGGTTTCTGCGTCGCGTTTCGCATACTTCAACGGAGCAAAGTTGAGAGGATTGTACCCGTTGATGCCGATGACCAGTGCCCAGTTTTTTGCCATCTTGCTCAATCCACTATGACTGTGCTACCGATCGCTTAAATTTCAAGGTCAGAGCGCCACTACCGCCAACTTTTGTCCCTGATCCTAACAGGCTCAACTGTCCTTCAGCATTGACTTCTACCGATAGCTCAATTTCGTCCAGTTCCATTCCGCCAATTTCTTGGGCTTTTGCCTGAGCTTGCTTTAACACGCGCCCCATCGTGTCTAGAAAATCGGCAACCCCTTTCTCTAGCTTCTCGACCGGAACGGGAATACCAGGGCGATCGCTCGATAGCGAAGGTGGCATTGGCTGATCAAAAGGATTGCGAGCAGTGGTGCCTCCGCGATCGCCCGATGAAACAGTATCCTTCACGCTCTCATCCGTCACAATCCAGATATAGTTTTCTGCCATTGCCCGTGTGATTTTCTACACCCACAAGTGTAGCTTCTTATTCGAGAACCACAGGTTCCTCGTTTCTGGCTTCTAGCCAGGAATGTTATTCTAAAGACTCTACCTCCATCCGCAGATCGAGGAGGCAGAGCCTCCGAAACAGCATTTCCAGGCAAAGCCTGGAAACGAGTTGTAAAAAGTCTGGGAACGAGGCGTAGATGCTGCTTGACTAAAAGGATAATAGGGAGCGATCGCCTGCTAGACTAAACCACCAGTGAAAGCTTCAAAGAATTGGTCAAGAGTTTATATGCGATGCCTGCCCTTGTGAATCTCATGGTCAAAGCGTCGTCAACGAAGGTCAGGGCTTCGCTAGTGAAGGTTTGACTTGTGTTGATGAAGGTCAAGGTATCGTCAACGAAGGTTGAAGTGTCGTTGATGAAGGTCAAAGCATCATCAACCAAGATCAAAAGCATCATCGATGAAGGTCGAGGCGTTGTCAGCGAAGGTCAAAGCATCGTCGATGAGGGTCGAAGTATCGTCAATGAGAACCGAAGCATCATCAATGGAGGGCGAAGCATCGTCAATGAGGGTTTTACCTGCGTTCACGGGGGTAAAAGTGTCGTTGATGGGGGCGATCGCTCTTCATGAGAATGAGATATGAAGAGATCGGCTGTGGAGTTTAAAGTTGCCTTCAAAGTTGCTTCAGCTATCATTGCCTCTATGCCAGGTTACATTTCCCATGAGCTGCGACGGTGTGTAGAAACGGCGAACCGATATGTTCTGCTGGTTCGTTGGCAGAAATTGGAAGATCATACGGTTGGGTTTCGGCGATCGCCCCAGTATCAGGAATGGCGTTCTCTCTCGCATTATTTCTACGAACCGTTCCCTGTAGTAGAGCACTATGAGGTTGTTTTTGCTCGTTACCAAGCTGGAGCTTGGCAACGAGCAAAAATGTAACCCAGCATCTTATTCTAAGCTTGCCGCGCTACTGGATTTAGCGATATGCTTCTCTAATCGTATGCATTGCTTCCATGTGAAGAGGGAAAAGGGTAGTCTCAATATCATCGGCTATCGCGTTTACGTCATCTCGTATAATTGAGGACTCTGCCAATGATTGATATCTAGCATTCCGTTCCTCTTCAGTCTCGATATAATACGGATCTAACTCTATCAACACATTTGCGTTAAACTGCTGTTGATATGCTTCATTAGCTGCTGCTCTATGCTGTCTTGCTTGACCTAGCCAGGTTAAGTAAGACATATTCATACAACTACCGTCAGGTAGAATCATGTAGCTATTTCCGCAATCTTCTTGAGCAATCGCGTTACTAGGAATCATTAAGCTAGCGAAACTAAGAATTAATAACAATCGTTTCATACAAAAACTCCACTGGATGTACACCCTGTAGAGTTCCCTCGTTATTTATCGTTGCAACATTAAAACTGGTCTAACCCCAAAATGGTACTACAAACCTGCTGTAAGCTTACAATGCAGCAGTCCAGCGGGCGCGGTCAACGGCTTGATGCCAGGAGGCAAGTAGCGTTTGGCGCTGGTCGTCACTCATGTGGGGTTCAAATCGGCGATCGCTCTGCCACTGTTGGGCGATTTCTGCTTTGTCTTGCCAGTAGCCGACTGCCAGCCCTGCTAGGTAAGCGGCACCGAGAGCGGTTGTTTCAGTGATTTTGGGGCGCACAACGGGAACGCCCAGCACGTCTGCCTGAAACTGCATGAGTAAGTCGTTACGGGCTGCGCCGCCGTCTACCCGCAGTTCTGAGAGCGCTAGCCCGGAGTCTTGCCGCATGGCGGTGAGTACGTCTGCCGTTTGGTAGGCGATGCTTTCCAGGGCGGCACGGGCGATGTGGGCGCTGGTGGAGCCGCGAGTGAGTCCGGCGATGGTGCCACGAGCGTAGCTGTCCCAGTGGGGCGCACCCAGTCCCACAAAGGCAGGCACGAGGTAAACGCCGCCATTATCGGGAACGCTCATCGCTAATGGCTCAATGTCTGCGCTGTTGCGGATGATGCCCAGTCCGTCGCGCAGCCATTGCACAACGGCACCTGCAACGAAAATGCTGCCTTCCAGGGCGTAGACGATTTGGTGATTGAGTTTCCAGGCGATGGTGGTGAGCAGTTTGTAGCGAGAGAGAACGGGTTCACTGCCAATGTTGAGCAGCACAAAGCAGCCCGTGCCGTAGGTGCTTTTTGCCATGCCGCGATCGCCACACACTTGCCCAAAGGTCGCTGCCTGCTGATCGCCAGCGATTCCGGCGATCGCCACTCGTGCCCCCAAAATTCCTTCTGCGGTGTAGCCATAGACCTCAGATGAAGAGCGCACCTCTGGCAGCACCGCACGGGGAATATTGAGAATTTCCAGCAACTCATCATCCCAATCACAGGTGTGGATGTTAAATAGCAGGGTGCGGCAGGCGTTTGTTACGTCGGTGATGTGGAGTTCTCCATCGGTCAGTTTCCACACTAGCCAAGAGTCAATGGTGCCAAAGGCGAGTTCACCCCGTTCGGCTCTCTGACGGGCATCGGGGATGTGATCGAGCAGCCATTTTAACTTTGTGCCGCTGAAATAGGGGTCGATAATTAACCCAGCTTTTTGTTGAAAAATGGACTCGTGACCTGCCGCTTTTAATTCATCACATTGTCCAGCGGTGCGGCGATCTTGCCAGACGATCGCATTGTAAATCGGTTGCCCAGTTTTCCTATCCCAAACTAAAGTGGTTTCTCGCTGGTTGGTGATCCCGATCGCCGCAATGTCTCTGGCACGGATGCCGATGTGGGCGATCGCCTCGTATGCCATTCCAAGCTGTGACGACCAGATCTCATTGGCATCATGTTCAACCCATCCGGGCTGCGGAAAGATTTGACGAAACTCTTTTTGAGCAATGGAGAGAATATCGCCATCGTGGTTAAACACAATTGCACGAGAGCTAGTTGTGCCCTGGTCAAAGGCGAGGATGTAGTGGGTCATTAGTTGGTGGTTGGTGGTCAGATGACGAACGACAAAGGACCAATAACAAACCTCAAGACACCTCTGCCAGTGCTTCAAACCGTTTTTGACCAATTCGCCCTGACTGATAGAGTGTCTCATTGATCTCTGATAGGGTGAGAACGGAGTGAGCGATGTATCCGTTGCTGCGTAATCTATCTTTTACGCCGCGTTCATGATCGAGAAACACAACGATGTCGCGCACTTCTAAACCTGCGGATTTTAGCTTGGCGGCTCCTTCCATGGCGCTGTTGCCGCTGATTAAAATGTCATCGACGACGACGACGGTTTCTCCAGGCTCAAAGTTTCCTTCGATCAGGCGACGAGTGCCGTGCGCTTTGACTTCTTTGCGCGGGAAGATCATGGGACGATTGAGCCGCAAGGATAACCCCGTTGCGGTGGGTAGGGAGCCGTAGGGAATGCCTGCAATCCGGTCAAACTTGAGCGTTGTGAGAATGTCTGCGTAGGCGGCGAGAATTTTTTGAAAGAGCTGTGGATTGGAGATAATCTGGCGCAGATCGATGTAATAGGGAAAAGTTGCCCCTGAGGCTTGAACGAATTCACCAAAGAGAATGCAGCCAATGTCATAAAGCTGCAAGATGAGTTCCAGGTGTGAGTGTTGTTCCAGGGTGCAAACATCTGAAACCCAAAGCTCACAGGCGGCTCCTTCACGGACAGCTTTGGCTCTCGATAAGTTGACCTGTTCTCGCAGCGATCGCACCGCCGTATCCAGGTCTGCACGACCAAGCCAGTCCTGCGGAACGGGAATCAATAACCCTTCACCGTTGATATCCAGACCTGCTGCTAGCATTTGAGCCAGATCGACTCCTTCCTGCCAGATACTTCGCAACAGGATGAGACGTTCTGGGGCGATCGCCCGGACATTACTCAACACCGCCGGAAGGGTAGTTCCTACTTCTAGTCCCAACTGCTCTGGTGTTCCCCAGCTTCTAGATTCTCTAGCGACCTGAAGGTAGAGCGGTAAATCAGTACTGACAGGGGTTTGCACCGTCTGCGTTTGCACGGTTAAGGCAGACGGATTAGACGAACAGCAGAGCAAAAACACAACCCTGCCGGGATACACCAAAAATGGAGCAACCAGATCTTGCCCAACGTAGGGGTTGAGCGTTACTGCATCGACCCGCCACCGCTCAAACAGAGTTCGGGCAAAAGGAGTGCTGGTGTTTAAGTCTCCATGTTTAGCGTCTAAAATCACCGGAATGTGAGCAGGAATGGCTTGCAGAACTCGCTGCAATAGCTCAATTCCGGGGGCACCCAGCGCTTGATAAAAGCCCAACGTTGGCTTGTAGGCACAGATCAAATCACTCGTTGCCGCAATGATAAACTGTAGCCACTGCCATAACCCTTCAATCAGAGTATCGCCAGGGTAAATATTGCCAGGGTGAAGACTGTCATGAATATCGTCAGCCCAGCGATACTCTGGTACCGCTTCAGCAGAGAAAGACGGCAACATTTCTGGGTTGGGGTCGAGTCCAACAATCAACAAACTAGAGTTGTGTGCGATCGCCGCTTCTAACTTATTAGAGAAGTGCATGGATGCAGTACAGGAAAGCCTCCCGGTCAGGTTATTACCAATGTCAGGAGGCTAGATCTGCGGTTGCTGCATCTTTTGAAAGGCTGTAGTGTCCAGTTTTGCCCCGATACCACTTGTTGTTCTTTAGACCCGTTGAAAGAATGTTGGCAATCCGGGTGCTGGCTTTGCTCCGCATTTCCCTCGGTGTCTCGTAGACAAAGATAGAGCCAATCACTTCTGGAATGCTGACTACTTCATCTTTCTGACTCTCCAATACGGTTTGAACTGCCTGTGTCAGGGAGTTTCCGCCAAATTCCGATCGCATATAGTTCTGCAAATCTTGCCCTCTACGAGAAGGCTTGCGTCCTGTAGTTTTTGTTTGAGCAGCACGGGGTTTGCGAGTTTTTCCAGCCTTTTCTGTGGGGGCTGCTCCGTTAGAACCGTTTGATTCAGTGGGTGATGCGGCTGCTTGCTCAGACGAAGTGAGAATTTCGAGATCGGGTGCTGCCTGTTGAGTTTGATCTTTGACGGATACACCCAAACTCGCTGTGGGAACTGCATCTGGTGCAAATATGCTGATTACAGACTTAAGGCTGTCCCGTTTTTCACGAATGGTTTCTAGCTGGGCAAACAGTTGCGCTTCTTGAGTCGCCAGATCTGATTCAACCTCTATGAGTTTAGAAAGGGTTGGATCATCGACACGGTTTTTATTCGGCATTGTATAAGATTCCTCGATTGAGTGTAGTTGTAAGACTGAGTGTGTAAGGCTAAAGGTTGATGCACGGCTGTCACAAGAAAAATGAACCTGCAACCGCTGCACTGTTTTACCTTTCTAATCCTTACTCTCTATTAAAGTGCGAATCAGACGATTTATCACACTTATCACATACAAATGTATAGCAATCTTTGATGATTTGTGCAAAACAATAAATTTAAAGGAATATTTGAGGACGAGATCCTATTGACTAACAACTCTAGGACTTACGCATTTCCCTGCTGAACAAGGGGCTTAAGCCGCTTGTTGCACAAGCTAACCAGATTATACACAGCAGGCTTCACGGGGATATGTCCTGTGATTACCTGAATAAACTGAGATGCAACCCTTGTGATAAAGCTTCCATAAAGGCAAGCCCAGCAACAGAATTTCCCACTCTATCTAAAGCGGGACTGTAGCAGGCGATCGCCCCCTGCCCCGGAACCACAGCCAGCAGCGCTCCACTAATTCCCGATTTCATGGGTAGCCCGATGCGAATGGCAAAACGGCTCGATGCTTCATAAAGTCCACAGGTGAGCATGAGTGCATTCACAATCTGCCGATGCAGTGGCTTGAGCCAATCATTTTCACCGACCAGCAGCTTACCCAGACACACCAGGTCTTTCACCTGTCCTGAGAGACAGCAAATTTGCTCATAGGTATCGAGCGTCTGTTCTAAGTTCTCTAAATATCCCGCTTCAGATAGATAACGAGCCAGCGCCCGATTGGTTTCTCTACCTGCCGTGCGAACAGAGGCAAGCATTTCTTTATCTAGCCATAGCTGACAGCCCGATCGCTGATTTAGCCAGTTGCAAAGGTTCTGACAGCGTTGGTCTGGGCTATCTCCGGGTAGCTTTTCGGTGAGGGCGATCGCTCCACTGTTAATCATCGGGTTACGAGGACGACCCCGATCGACAATGAGTTGCTTCAGCGAATTGAAGGGTGCGTTAGAAGGCTCTACCCCAACCCGCTGAAAAACTTCTTTCTCTCCTAATCGCTCTAATAAATAAAGCAGCAAGAATGGTTTGATCGTACTCATTAGCGGAAAAGCCAGGGTTGTATTGCCATAGCGATAGGTTTCTCCCTGGACTGCATCGACCTGGACCGCAAACCAGCGTGCATCTGCCTGAGCCAGTCGCGCAATGCGGTCGATTACTCGTCCGTAAACTATCCGCCTTTGAGCCTCCTCCGCCCAACTGGTAACCTGATTTTGGGTTAATCCTGTTAATCCTGTTGTCATAGTTGGACTGGGGGGCGATCGCCATCTTCATTACAACATTCTGCTCACAACGTCCTGCTCACAATGGACTAACTGCTTGCAGCGCTCTTTCCATTAAGACGTTTTGAGCATTGCGCTCTGGCTCATCTTCGTTGGGGTAGCGGCGCACGTATTGACCGTCGGGCTGAAGTTCCCAGGCTTGGCGATTGTCTGACAGAAAGATATTCAACAGTTCCTTTAGTTCTTTAGCAATGTCCGAGTCTTCAACGGGCGTAATGGCTTCTACGCGGCGATCGAGGTTGCGGGGCATCCAGTCGGCACTGCCAATGAAAACTTCTGGCTTCCCGTTGTTGTGAAAGTAGAAGATGCGCGAATGTTCCAGATAGCGTCCCACAATGCTGATGACCCGAATATTTTCACTCATGCCCTCCACACCTGGGCGCAAGCAGCACATTCCGCGCACAATTACGTCAATTTCCACTCCTGCCTGAGACGCTTCATACAAAGCGGCAATAATTTGCGGATCGACAAGGGAATTCATCTTGGCGGTAATGCGACCCGTATCTCCATTGCGGCAGTGTTGGGTTTCACGGCGAATCAGTTCAGTCATGCGGCGACGCAAACTCACGGGAGCCACCAGCAGCTTGCGGTAGGCGCTTTGGCGAGAGCAACCTGTCAGGTAGTTAAATAAATCGGTCAAGTCTGCACCTAACTCTTCTCGACAGCTTAATAGCCCCAGGTCGGTGTAGAGTCGGGCGGTCTTGGGATTGTAATTGCCCGTGCCGATGTGGACGTAACGACGAATGCGCCCGCCCTCCTGACGCACCACCAGCACTACTTTGGTATGCGTTTTTAGCCCCACTAAGCCATACACAACATGAACTCCGGTACTCTCTAACCTTCGTGCCCAGAGAATGTTGTTCTCTTCGTCAAAGCGGGCTTTTAGCTCAACCAGAGCAACCACCTGTTTACCGTTTTCAGCCGCAGTAATCAAAGCTTGGACGATCGGTGAGTCGCCCGACGTGCGATAGAGGGTCATCTTAAGGGCCAGCACATCTGGGTCGGTTGCCGCCTGGGTAATAAACTGCTGCACCGAGGCCGAAAAGGATTCGTAAGGATGGTGTACCAGCAGGTCGCGTTGGCGAATGACTGAGAAGAAATCTTCGCTATTTTCCTGACTGAGCAGATCATTTTGAGAGGCGATCGCCCCCTGCAAACGAGGGGGAGTAATCGCAGTCCAGGGTTTATCCTTCAACTCTGGCAAAGGCAACCCCATTAGGTCCATCAGGCTTTTAAGATTCAGCAGCCCGTCTATTTCATACACATCCTTCTCTTGCAGATCCATTTCCCGCATCAGCATCCTTCGCACTGATTCGGGCATCGTGGTTTGAATCTCTAGCCGCACAACAAATCCACCCAGCCGCCGCCTGCGGAGTCCCTGCTCGATCGCCAGCAGCAGGTCATCTGCCTCATCTTCCTGCACCGCAATGTCGGCATCTCGTGTCACTCGAAACAAATAATATTCCTGAATGTTCATCCCTGGAAACAGAAATTCCAGGTTGTGGGCAATCACCTGCTCTAACGGAACGCCTGCCCAAAGGGTGTGCTGTCCGTTCTGCTGCTGCAAGTCTTCTGGCAAAACCACAAATCGAGGCAGAATGTTGGGCACCTTCACTCTGGCAAAGTGTTCCGTTCCGTTTTCTGGATCTTTTGCCACCACCGCTAAGTTCAGGCTGAGATTAGAAATGTGGGGAAACGGATGCCCCGGATCGACGGCCAGCGGCGTTAACACTGGGAAAATCCGCTCTTCAAAAAACTGCCGTAGAAAAAACCGCTGCTCCTGAGTTAGGTCAATATAGTTGAGCAAATGAACGCCCTGCTCTGCCAGCTTTGGCCGCAACTCCTGCTCAAAGTGCTGATGTTGCTGTGTCACCATCGGCCGCAGATAAGGACAAATCACATCAAATTGTTCTTGTGGAGTCATGCCATCGGGAGTTAGTTTGTTCACTTGCGCTTCGATCTGTTCTTTAATTGCAGCGACCCGCACCATGAAAAACTCGTCCAGGTTAGAGCTAAAAATGGCAGTAAATTTAAGCCTTTCTAACAAAGGAACACGGGAATCTAACGCCTCATGCAGCACTCGCCTGTTAAACTCCAGCCAGCTCAGTTCCCGATTGAGATAGCGCTGAGATAGGTCGCTCAAACTAACTTCTGGAGTAATATCTTTTGCGGTAGTCATAGCTCTGCACAAGGTTAAGTCATTTAGGATACTCCCAGAAATAACCCAAAAGCGAAAGTCTTCTTGCAAACATCTGTTTTGATTTGGGGTGGTGTAGTTGCGAGAGGGAGGAGGGAGGAGGGAGGAAGTGCGTAAGTCTTGCTGTTAAAGAATTGTATTAGCAAGTGGCAGTTTGCGGAGGTAGTGACTCAACAGGAAACATAGGGGCACTCCGAGCAGCGTTACCCCCAAAAACTTGAGCAATGGTGAAATGGGCAGCGGGGCAAACCCAATCTGGAGCGCAACCACGACCAGAACGTGAATTAGATAAACCGCGTAGGCATTGGCAGATAGCAGTCTTTCCCACTTGCCCTGTCTGTTAAAGTATTCACGAAATAGCGTCAGGATGCCGATGCACAAACCAATGCAGATGGTAGTTTCCCAGAAACTCCAGAGGAGCGATCGCCAATCCCACCCACCGCCAGCAACAATCCGCGTGGGAAACCAGGATTCTCCACCTAGCGTGTAGACATACCGCAACAGAACGGCTCCTAATCCGATACCCAACCAGATCAATCCCTGTCGTCGAGGTAGCTTGCGAAACCAATCGTGCTGATAAGCCACAATTCCGATCGCAAACAGGCTGAGATATTGAGGCAGGTGAGCAATCTCAGTAGGAATTCTCAGCACGTCCTCCCAGGCATCAATCGGGTAGTAAATTCGAGTGAGAAACGTCGCACCCGATAAAAGAATTAGATATAGGAGGATTAATCCATGACCTGGAAACGCTCGTTTTCGTTGAGATGCAAGCTTTGTACTGTGCCGAATCACTCCACACCAAAGGGCATAACAAACAGCGTAAACCAGCAAATGCATCAGGAACCAGAGATGTCCTGCTTGCATTTGAGGTTGTCTCAGGTAAACCTGAATCAGAAATTGACCGAAAGATTCCTCTCTGGGTTCAGATAGGTAAAAGACTGGAGGAAATACCAGTAGTGCAAAAACAGGATCGGAACACCCAACCGCAGAAATCGCTCTTGCAGAAATACCTTTGTCCCTTTCCGCGCATAGGCACCGGGCACAAAGTAACCTGAAATTAGGAAAAACAGCCCCATAAAGAACGCGGCATTGGTGGCAAAGAATGCGCCCAAGATATCAGCCTGTTCTAAGTTAGAAACTAACCACATTCCTCCAGTTGGCCCATAGGGTTGCCCTGCATGATGGGCAATCACCAAAACGGTCAGGAAGATTCTTACGTTATCCACAAACCAGAGGTGTGAGGGTTGAGCATCCCGTCCAGATTCCATATTGGGTAGTGCAGCCGCTTGAGAAGTTACCAACCTTCTAGCATCAACAACATGGAATCAGAATCTTCCGGAGTGGCGATCGCCGGACGAATTCCCTCATGGATTTCAGGATATCTAGCCTGTAGCTGCTCCTCATTAAGATTCATGTCGAGCAGTTCGCCATTTTCGTTAGTGATGGAGTATACGATTTCACCCGTCGCATCCTGAGAAATAGAAACCAAGTGATCTCGGAGCATTAAATGGGCAATCAACGGCTGCTCCTCAGCGGATGCAGAAGTTGGGAACGAACCGGACAATAACGTTGAGAACATAGCAATCGATGCCGCTACAGCAATATGACGCATCATTACAATTACCTCAAAAGCAACAACTCATTCTACGCCAACTGCTCAAATTACATCGCTTTTCAAGCGCGTGAGGTACAGAGTTTTTGATGAGAGATGCAACCCCGCCAATCAAGGGTGCATCTCTCATCATTATGATACTTAGGGACTTGCATAAAAATAAAAGTCCCAATTTTTTGAGGCGCGGCTCAGCCGCGCCTCAAAATTGGGAGTCTTAATAAACGCAGCTCCCTTAATCTTTAGCCAGGAAGAGAGTAACCTTTGCGTTTACC
>JAAUQZ010000400.1 GCA_012033355.1 Leptolyngbyaceae cyanobacterium RM1_406_9
CCCCCAGAAATTAAAGACAAGATATCATCGACACGCTAGAGCAAATTCGCACTTTTGCCCAGAAAGTTCACAGCGGCGAAATTCACCCGCCCCAGGCAGAAAAATTTACCGATATTCTCTCCATTGGCATCGGCGGTTCTGCACTGGGTCCAGAATTTGTTGCGGAGGCTCTGTCTCCGGTCTTTCCACCCCTGAACATTCACTTTATTGACAACACCGACCCCGCAGGAATCGATCGCATCCTGGCGCAATTGCAAGACCGACTTTCTACGACGCTGGTGATTACCATTTCCAAGTCGGGCGGCACTCCTGAAACCCGCAATGGGATGTTAGAAATCAAGCACGCCTATGAAAAACAGGGGCTAAATTTTGCCAAATATGCCGTTGCAACCACAGGCAGAGGCAGCAATTTGGATAAAGTAGCGCAAACTGAAGGGTGGCTGGCCAGCTTCCCGATGCACGACTGGGTGGGTGGGCGCACCTCAGAACTGTCAGCCGTCGGTCTACTTCCCGCTGCCCTTCAGGGAATTGGCATCGACGCGATGCTGGCTGGCGCAAAGGAAATGGACGCTGCTACCCGCCTACCCGATATCAAAGGCAACCCAGCCGCACTGCTAGCGCTGTCCTGGTACTTTGCTGGAAACGGTAGGGGCGAAAAGGATATGGTCGTTCTGCCTTACAAAGACAGTCTGCTGCTATTTTCGCGCTATCTGCAACAGCTTGTGATGGAATCCTTAGGCAAGGAGAAAGACCTGGCTGGCAACACGGTCTACCAGGGCATCGCGGTTTACGGCAACAAAGGCTCAACTGACCAACACGCCTACGTGCAGCAGTTGCGAGAAGGCGTACCGAACTTTTTTCTTACCTTTATTGAGGTGCTGGAAGACCGCGAGGGGGAATCTGTTACAGTCGAACCAGGCGTAACCTCTGGAGACTATCTTTCGGGACTGCTTCAAGGTACCCGTCAGGCACTCTATGAAAATCAGCGAGACTCGATCACGGTAACAATTCCTGAAGTGAACCCTTACACCGTTGGGGCGCTGATTGCGCTGTATGAACGAGCAGTTGGTTTTTACGCTTCCCTGGTTAACATCAACGCTTATCACCAACCTGGCGTTGAGGCAGGTAAAAAAGCAGCGGCGGCAGTTTTAGACTTGCAACGGCGAGTGGTTGAGGTTTTGCAAGAAACGGGACAGTCTATCTGCCTGACAGACCTGGCTGAGAAGGTTAACGCTTCTGACAAAATCGAAACCATTTATAAAATCATCCGACATCTCCACGCAAATCAACGCGGAGTAAGTTTGAGCGGCGACCCTGGCAAGCCTGAAACGCTGGCGATCGCCCCTAAATAAGCCAATTTAACCCCTTGATATCTGACTGGTATCCGATATAGACATGGTGGAACAACTCAAGCCCCGCTATTCCCTAGCTTGGATTAACAAGCTGGCTGAAGTCCCCCAAGCCGAATGGGATGCGCTGGCACTGCCACTCAAGACCCCGTTCTTGGAGTGGGAATGGCTCAACAACATGGAAACGTCTGGCAGCGCTACTGCCAAAGCAGGCTGGTTGCCCAATCATCTGACGGTATGGCGCGATCGCACCCTAATTGCAGCCGCGCCCCTTTACCTGAAAGGACACAGCTACGGCGAATTTGTGTTTGACCACCAGTGGGCAGACCTATCCCAGCGACTAGGCGTACAGTACTACCCCAAGCTGTTGGGAATGTCGCCCTTTACCCCGGCTGAGGGATATCGCTTTTTGATTGCCCCCAACGAAGACGAAGACGAAATTACAGAACTGATGGTAGAGGCGATCGACCATTTCTGTACCCGCAACCGCGTCTCCGGCTGCAATTTCCTCTATGTCGATCCGCAGTGGCGCACGGTGATGGAGCGACACGGCTTTGTCCGTTGGCTACACCACAGCTATATCTGGCAAAATCAGGGCTACCAAACCTTTGATGATTACTTGGGTGCATTTAACGCCAATCAAAGGCGCAACATCAAGCGAGAACGCAAGTCCGTTGAGAAAGCTGGCTTACGGTTAACGGTACTCACCGGAGACGAGATTCCTAAATCGCTGCTTTCCCAGATGTATGACTTCTATGGCGACACCTGCGACAAGTTTGGCTGGTGGGGCAGCAAATATTTGACCCGCCGCTTCTTTGAGCAGCTTTACCCCCGTTATTGTCACCGGGTTGCTCTAGTCGCCGCCTATGACGAGCAAGGGCAGCGACCCGTTGCGATGTCGTTTTGCCTGACCAAAGGCGATCAGCTTTATGGGCGCTACTGGGGCTGTTTAGAGGAATTTGACAGCCTGCATTTTGATGCTTGCTATTACACGCCGATCGAGTGGGCGATCGCCCATAACATTCAAACCTTTGATCCGGGTGCTGGCGGTAGACACAAAAAAAGACGAGGTTTCCCCGCCACCCCCAATCACAGCCTCCACCGCTTCTATGACAGCCGCCTGTCCCAAATTCTCAACTCCTACATTGGTGAAGTTAACCGTCTAGAACAGCAAGAAATCGACGCAATCAACCTCGATCTTCCGTTCAAACAATGCCCTAATGACTAAGCGCGAAGCGCTGGAAAAAATATGCCTGCCGCAGTAGAAATCAGGTTTGACCCAACCTCTACTACAGCAGGCATATTGTTACCACAACCAGTCCCTTGTCAGACGAGCAGCGTTAGACCGTCTTCGAGGCTAGCAATCAAGAAACTACAGAACTACAGAACTATGAGTTAGCAGTTTGGGTTGCAAGAAGCTGCTTCAGCTTCTCTAGCTCCTGGGCCCAGCGTGGATCGGGCTGCACCGCTTCTTGCTCAGAAGAGCTTGCCGCAGCAGGACGCTTGGACTTGCCGCCGCCGCCTTTGCCGCGCTTGCTGCTAGGAGCAGGAGCATTGCTGCTGCTGGTTTCAGCTTCATTTGCATCGCCCTCCTCTTTGCCCTTGGAGCGAGGCAGTGCCTTTTCAATTTTGAGGGCACTGTCTTTGAGGACGAAGCCGTTAAACTTCTCAATCAACTGGTCAGCTTGTTCGTCATTTTTGACGGTGACAAAGCCAGAACCGCGACACTTTCCAGTCTTGCGGTCGGTGATGA
>JAAUQZ010000401.1 GCA_012033355.1 Leptolyngbyaceae cyanobacterium RM1_406_9
GAATTATGTTGAGCCGCCTCGGTTAGATTTTGTTGACTTAGCGGGGGGAAGGGGCAATCTCGAAGAGATACCCGCAAGAGGTCGCTGGCAAAGCTATTTTCTGATTTCAGACCTGGCTCCCTGGCTGCTCTGGGGCATCGCCCGCAGCAGCCATGAGGTGATGCAGCTACTTGAGGGCATTCCCGCCAGAGCCTTCAAGCTGGGACAGGGATGGCGCACTGGAATCGTTCGCCTGGTTGCAACACTAGAAACCAAAATTCCTGGACTTTCTGCATCCCTGGATTTAGCGACCTTACAGGTTCACCAATCTCTGTTGCCATCTAACACGATGCTCCAGTCTGACCAGTACAGCGCTTGTCAGCAGCCAACGTGGGTTGCCAAATTTCTGCCAGATCTGATCCAGCAGATTGAAGCAACAACCCCCTCAGTCAGCCGATTTTTTGCGGGTGCTGAAGTAGATGCCCTAGCGCCAAACCACAACTGGCAGTCGGGTTCAATTCAACTTCAGCTTGGGTTTGAATTTGTTGCGACGGATGCGATCGCTTTTCCAGATTTTGCGGAGGCTTCTATTGAGCAGGGAGGGGAAGAGGGAGGGGCGATCGCCTCTGATCCCTCCCCCTCAAACGCTATCGATACGGCACCTTTCCCCACCCCTTCCTCAGACTCAAGCCACCTCCAGATTAAATTCACCCATCCAGATTGGCTAGAAAAATACTCCAAAACCCTACTTCAACAACAGATTGCCAGTAATATCCAGCAGTTGCCCACCTTTCGAGCGGCGGGTGAAAAAAATCGCAATCTCTCTTCTCAAAGCCTAATTCCGCTAATTGTCAGAGATGCTTGTAATCTAGTAGACCTGCTGCAAGCCTCTCCTGCACAGTCAAACCACGCTTTGCAGCAGGAGATTAGACTAGAAACCTTAACCCGCCAACTGCTCTGGTCTTTTAGCCGTAGCGCCTTTGAAGTAATGCAGCTTATAGGCGGCATTCGAGTTAACCTGCTCCAGCCTGGATGCAATTGGGAGACGGGCACCCTGCGTCTGTTAGCCAGCCTCACCAGCAAAACCCCAGAGCAAGACTGGCATTTAGATATAGCCACCAGACAGCCTCCTCAACCCCACGTGTTTCCTCTTGCCCACGACGTGGTTGTGCAGTCTCACGAAAGTCACTGGTGTAAGTATCCCGATGTGCTGGGGCAGCTAGAAGCAAAGCTAATGCAGCAGCTAGAGCAAGCCCCAGAGCTACATCTGTTTATGTCGGGCACAGATGCAGAGATATCAGGCGACAACCAGCAGTGGCACTCCGGCGCAATTCAACTCAACGTTAGCTTTGAATTCATTCCTGACCTACGGGCACCCGGACGGGCACCCTAGATAAATGCAGAGAGCATACTCTCTACCATTTGTCGTAAGGCGCGTAGCGTTACAACTATTACCAATTGTGACGTTTAAGCATCTTCGAGCTGGGGTCTTTCTTTGGGATGATGTTGGGACGACTGGCGTATCCCTAGCATAGTCCCACATCCTTTATTGAAGGTTTGAACGAGTTATGCAATCTCCTAGTCAAGCTGTAGACCAGTCGAAGGATCGTCCTCGTGATCCCAGGAATCGGGAAGTGGTTTATGCTGCTGCCGATCCGCAAAACGGGAACCTGGCGACTCCGATTAATGCTTCAGACTTTACAATGGCGCTTATTAACAACCTGCCTGCTTACCGCAAGGGCTTGTCTCCTCTGCGGCGAGGTTTAGAGGTGGGAATGGCTCACGGATACTGGATTCTTGGCCCTTTTGCAAAGCTGGGCCCGCTGCGCGATACTGATATTGCCAACCTGTCAGGACTCCTTTCAACGGTGGGACTGGTTGTCATCTCAACGATCGCCATGTCGTTATACGCCAGCAGCAATCCGCCCAAGCCCACTCAAACGATTACAACTCCTAGACCACCTGAAGCCTTTGACCACCAAGAGGGCTGGAATGAATTTGCCAGTGGATTTCTGATTGGCGGAATCGGTGGTGCAGCGTTTGCTTACCTGCTGCTGCTGATTATTCCAACTTTCGGTAATTTCCTAAACTAACCTTATAAATTCTGGAATGGTAACTCGTTCCCAAGCTGGAGCTTGGGAATGTCAGTTTTGAAGCTCCAGTTTCCTCGCTTTCAGGGTGGATGAAGCTAGAGCTTCTCCTCAGCCGTTCCTAAGCTTATGCAATGTGCAACTTTTTCTAGCCGCTTGTGGGGTGGGCATCTTGCCCGTCCAAATCAAGCAGGCAAAATGCCTGCTCTACAGGAAATCAGGGTTTCCAAAACTTTAGTTACACATCGCGCTAAGCTCTGGCTTAGGAACCAGGGAAAAGTATATCCTTGAGTCTGATCAGAGTGAATTTTATCGGTGCGAATCTTGAGGACGCTGGAGCAAATTCAGTAGTCCCGTTCCCAGGGCAACTGCGGCGGCAACATAGAACACGGGTGGCAGTCCAGCGTATTTCCAAACTGGGCCTAATGCCAGCGGCGAGATAAATTGTCCCAGCGAGTTGCAGCCTGTGCCGATCGCCAATACGCTAGAGCGCAGTTCTGAAGGTGCTTGATCTGCTAAACGGTCATAAACGTTGGGCACAACTACCCCAAACCCCATGCCAAACAGCACGGCGGTTGGCATAATCGTTTCCAACTGATCCAAGAAAGGAATGGTCACCAGCGTTAGAGACATCAGCGTGAAACCGAGGGCGATCGCCCGCTCAGTTCCCACCGCCTTTGCCAATCGACTAGCCACCAGAGCCGAAACGATCGCCGCCCCAATTGCCCGCACTGCCAGAACGCTGCCATTTAGCAAGGGTGTTGCTCCGATCGCTTCGCGCAGATACAGCGGCGTGTAAATCACCACCGAATAAACCACCGAGGCCGCTAGAGCCAGCGTTAAATAAAGCTGTAGAGTGCGAGGCTGGCGCAAAATCTGTAAAAGCTGCTGGTTTTGTCCTGTAAGAATTACAGAAGATTGTCCGGACTGTCCCTCTTTCAGCAATACAGCCGCGATCGCCGCCAAAGGCAACCCCAACCCGTAAAGATAAAACGAGTATTGCCAGTGATGTTGCCCCACCCACCCACCC
>JAAUQZ010000122.1 GCA_012033355.1 Leptolyngbyaceae cyanobacterium RM1_406_9
GAAGCTGAATCACGATATGGTTTGCCCTCATCCCCAACCCTTCTCCCCAGGGAGAAGGGAGTCACCTTAAATCCCTCTCTTACGGGAGAGGGATTTAAGGTGAGCGCGGTTCGGCGTATTCATATCCCTATTCAGCAACGCCGTGAAGGGGTAGCTAATTTCTCTACTTCAGCCAGTTCTGAGATTACGTCTTATTTCAAGACTCAAATGACTCTAAATAAGTCCAACTACAATGCAGTTGAGTCTATTTATGGGACACAAGCTTTAAAGCTGTTTGCGTGAGTAGCAAGCCTGTTGAAAGAGTTTTGGAGCTTGTACAAGCGTGACTCAGGGGTTTATCCTTATGTCTCTAAAGGAAGAACAGATGTTTGAGCAGGTCAACCTGGAAATAGAGGGCAAGCTGAAAGGATTGCAATACCTTGATATCTGTGTGGCTTAAGCAATTCGACGGGAGATTTTGTTTTCCTGAGTTGAGGACACACAGTGAATGAGACGCAATAGAGGAATTGAAGATGACACAGCTCAATCAGAAGAAGGTTGCCATTCTAGTTACGGATGGATTTGAGCAAGTGGAAATGACCAAACCTAAGCAGGCGCTTGAACAGGCTGGTGCTCAGGCTCACATTATTTCACCAAAAAGTGATACTGTTCAAGGCTGGAATCACTTTGACAAAGGCGATAATTTTCCAGTTGATTTGACGCTGGATGGTGCAAATTCTAATGATTACGATGCGCTTTTGCTTCCGGGTGGTGTAGCCAATCCTGATCAGTTGCGTACTAATGAAAAAGCCGTAAAATTCATCAAATCGTTCTTTGAGGCGGGCAAACCTGTTGCGGCGATTTGTCATGGACCCTGGACGTTGATTGAGGCAGATGTTGTGAAGGGGCGGACGATGACTTCTTGGCCGTCTCTCAAAACCGACTTGAAGAATGCAGGGGCGAACTGGGTTGATCAAGAGGTTGTGGTTGATCAAGGCTTGGTGACGAGCCGTAATCCTAATGACATTCCTGCTTTTGTGGGCAAGATGCTTGAGGAGTTTGCAGAGGGACGGCATGAGGAGCAGCGTCGTTCTGCTTAAGTAGAGGCTGAGGTTTTAGAAGCTTAAAGTTCCAAAAATCTAATATGTTTAGGCGGGAGGCATGACTCTATTGTGTTTCCCGCCTAATTTTTTAAGGTTATGCTGCGCTAAGCCCGTGCTACGAATGCTCAGATCCCTCCACCTGTTAAGGAGATTTCTAAGAAAGCATTTACCCCTGAGTAAGGGCAGATTCTGCGAGAATCTTTGCATTTGACCGACAGTTTTGATGCTAAACCTGCCCCTACAGGTATTTTGTTTGCTAGAAATCTCCTAAGGTCTGTGCTTTTGTCTCAAGCTGAGGTTTTTTGTCTCAACGTGAGTCCTGAGGGGAGATAAGATAGTCTAATTGTGATACGTATTGCTTTGCTTTGAAGTTGAATGTTTGGTGCGGATGAAAATCCAGGGTATGAATGTTAAATTACTTTGCGGGTAGTTAGGCTGTCTTTGTCATCTCTAGCTTACTAGAGCAGTCCTAAATCAGTCGTAAGACGAGCGGGTTGTGAGAGGGGTACCTCTCCGGGGTGCGTCTCTCACAACTTATTTAGGATTGCAATGACATCTTTTAATGCTGCAAGAAATGGTAATTTCAAAAGATTAAAAATGAATTTGAATCTGCTTGTAAGTCAACTTCTACTTGGGTGTTTTTCGATCGTTTTAGCAGAATTAATTCGAGATTTTTATCATCTGGCAGGACACTACTGGCAGCCTATTCAGGCTTTTCATACGTTGCATCACAAGGCCTATCGGCGAGATTTAACGATGGTGAGTCTTGAGGCTTATTGCAAGGCCCAGCTTTATAACGATGTGCCGGAGGCGATCGCCATGACCCTCATCACGGGGGCGATCGCTGTATCTGCTCAAAGCTATGGTTTGGCCATTGGCTGTCTTTATTCGTTAGGTTTTTTAGTCTCAGCGCTAGCTCGTTCTCAAGGCTTTTTGCTGCAAACTGACTTAACCCATAAGCCAGGAGATTTGGTCAAAATTCCAGATCAATGGATGGTGAATCGAACCTATCATTGGCGACACCATTTCGATCAGGGCAATGCTTACTATTCTGGTCACTTCACTATTTTGATAAGCTGTTGGGAACAAGTTTGTCGTTGAAGGGAAAGGGAGTTGCGGTAACGGGCGCGTCTGGTTCAATGGGGCGAGCATTGATTCAACAGTTATCTCAGCAGGGCGCGAAGGTGATTGCGTTGACAACTTCGGATGGGTTGGAGTTTGACACTCCGATTGAGGTGATTAAATGGCAACCTGGGCAGGAAAATGAGTTGGGCGACCGCCTTAAAACGGTTGATATTCTGATTATCAATCATGGGATTAATGTGCATGGCGATCGCACTGCTGAAGCAATTCAAAAGTCATTTGAGGTCAACACCTTCTCTGTCTGGGCTTTGGCGGAACTATTTCTGAATACAGTACAAAAGTCGGAACACAAGGCAATTAAGGAGCTTTGGATTAACACCTCTGAGGCAGAGGTCAGTCCGGCGCTGAGTCCTCTATATGAATTATCCAAGCGCACTTTGGGAAGTTTGATTACTTTACGGCGGTTAGATGCGCCTTGCATTATTCGTAAGCTGATCCTTGGCCCGTTTAAGAGTAACCTGAATCCGGTTGGTGTGATGAACCCGACTTGGGTAGCCTGGGCGATTGTCGCACTCGCTAAGCGTGACTTCAGGAACATCATTGTGACAATCAACCCAGTTACCTATGTGGTGTTTCCGATAAAAGAGTTGTTTCAGTCTGTTTATTTTCGGCTGTTCTCTAAAGGGTAAGGTTATTGGTCATGTCCGACATGCGTTTTTTGCGAAATTGATCCGCTAAGGAGCAAGTTTCTTGCCTGCTTTGT
Source organism: Leptolyngbyaceae cyanobacterium RM1_406_9 (assembly GCA_012033355.1). Taxonomy (GTDB): domain Bacteria; phylum Cyanobacteriota; class Cyanobacteriia; order Elainellales; family Elainellaceae; genus JAAUTN01. Next base: position 2,929 of record JAAUQZ010000122.1, read on the forward strand.
TCGGACGGGCAAGATACCCATTGCACAGTTAGGTTTGAAGAGCTACCCGATGCGTTTTGGTCATTGACAGAGAGCCAGTCAAGAATTAGTCCAAATTTAGTCCGGCTTATTTTTTCATCACTTGAAACCTGATTCTGGCAAGGCTTTCGCCTGCTTGACTAGTTGCGGAATACGCAACTAGTCAGAAATTGGGGCGATCGCGTCCACTCAAAAACCTTGTCCAAAAGCGATGATTTGCTCGACAGTTAGTTCTAGGTCTGGAAAAATTTGAGATTTAATGCGATCGCCTCCAGTAAAGCTTTCAAACTCATACTCCCGCTCAACCAGGATGCTTTGAGAGGGCACTAGCCTACCAACTGAGATGATGGGTTCCTGGATCTTAGGATTCTTTCGGTTGGGATATCGAGCAAGCGTGAATAGGGGATCGACAATCCAAAATTCAGCTACACCAAAGGCAGCATACCAAAATGGTCTATTGCGGTAATCTTCTTCTCAGTTGGTGCTGACGAGTCCAATATTTCTTCCAATCCCCTGCTGCTGATTGATACCGTGAAATGAAGTGGCGATCGGAGGATCGCACAATCACAGCTTTACAGCGCTTTCCACTGCATTCTTTTTGCTTTCGGACAACAGAGGTGTCCTGGCTTGAACAAAAGATGCGGCGATCGCACTCAATACGTCTCACCTTCGACTTTTGAAATAGCTACCAGTGTCTCTTCAAAAAATAATCTCCAGCTATCTTTTGATAGCTGGAAAATTCAATCCATCAGGTTCATCTACCTATTTGTAGGATGCCCAAGTAGGAGTGAGCAATCTCATTTGGACTGGAATTGGCAGCACTTTTTAGCTAGCGACGATTCCATCTCTGAGTTTTTGAATCCTGGCAGCAGTAAGGCGATCGCTCAAGAGATGATTGAGCTTTAGTAGGTTGTTCACTGCCGCCTTTGATCAAATGCAGGTAGCATCTCAGCAAGAAATTAACAGGGCTGGGAACTGAACTAAGGATTTGGTGATCTGTTGCAACTCTCTTTTCATGTAGTGGAAGATGACGGATGTGGGGAAGATGAAGATTGAACTTCCCCTTAGTTTTGCAGCACGGCCATGTTTCGTATCTTGATAGGTTGTGCTGGATTTCCAGAATATATTGTCATTGAATCGAGCGATCGCCCCGTCACACTACCCAGTGCCAACACTGCCCCTTTGCCTATCGTTACGCCCGGTCCGATCACAGCCCTCGCTGCGATCCAGCTTGATGCTTCAATGTGAATGGCTGCAATTTTAAGCTGGAAGTGAGGATGGCTCCAGTCGTGGTTGCCTGTACACAGATAAACGCCCTGTGAGATACATACATGGCTCTCGATCGTGATTGGAGCAAGGTTATCAATCCAGGCATCTTCTCCCAACCAGACCTGATCGCCAACGGTCAGCCGCCAGGGAAACTTCACTCGCACTCTGGGCTTAATCCTCACTCCCTGACCAATCTGGGCACCAAAACAGCGCAAAATCCACACTTTCAGGGCAGACATGGGCAACCAGTAGCTTTGCACCAGAGGGGAGCCAATGAAGTACCACAATAGCTGTTTCCAATAGGGTGCGCCAGGTGTATAGGAGCCGATGGTGTAGCAGTCGAGTTGCATCATGGCAGAGATAGTGGAGTGGAAATAGGAAGCGATCGCATGATTGAAATAGATCACGCGATCAGCACTACTTTGTTTTTAACGCGATCAGTTGGTTTGGACTGACAGCATCTGGGCTACTCGGCTTTTTGAAGTTTAAAGAATAGCCCTAAGCATCTTGAGAGTCTTCTTTCTTTTGCTTCCTTTTCCGTAGAAGTGCAGCACTCACACCAATCGCTCCAGGAATGAGAGCAGGAGTAGGAATCGGTTGAGGAGGCTGCTGACCAACCACGTAGTATGCAGAGATATGTGAGATGCTAGGCTGATTGCCTCCGTTGTTGAGTAATCCCAGCGTTGACCAAGTTCCTGAGAAGGAGCTTGCTAAGTTAGCTGGATCAAACAGATAAGCACTCCAACCATTACCACCTTTAACGCTAATCACAAGTGCCTGAATTAAAGCGTTGTTGTTAAGTCCTAAAGACCAAGTCCCGTTTTTTTCTGTCGAAGCAGCAGATGTGAACGTACCTGCTGAAAAGCTCAAAGCAGTTCCATTACCGTTCTGAATCTCTTTACCAGCAGCAACCCATTGTCCGATATAGCCAAAATTGAGTTTGTCTTCACTACGGTTGAGAAAGTCAAGCAAATTAGGCGAACTTCCAACATCGTTGGACGGAGTGAGTACCTCCCCGAAACAAGCATTAGCAGCGCTACTTCCTAGCAATACGTTACTAGTTGAGCAAGGATGACCAGATAGAAGGGGTAAATCAGAAGAACTGGTATTGTTGCTTGAGTTACCGCCTTGATTGTTCCCTTGTCCATTCTTAGCCTGAACTGGAGCAGCTTGTGCTAGGAAGGAAATTGTCAATACGCCCATCATTAAGGCGCTAGTTAGGAACTGTTTCTTCATCTTTTCTTACATCTAATGTGTGGCGAACAAATGCAGCGATCGCAACTAACCAAAGTGGTTATCGTTGAGTTGATTAGCAGTCTAAATGCTGCAAATTTAGAAGAATCTGGATACCCAGAAACAGGTTAGCTGTAGCGATCGCACCCGAAACTAGTAATGCACTGTGTCCGTTTTGGGTCATTAGTGATTGGTAACAGATAGCTATTAATAATCACCAATCAACCATTACCCAACAACTTTAAATTTCAGCAGTTATCAACAGACTAATTAGTAAAATAAGTGATATGCATCTCTGTGTATATACTGAGTTCGGCAAATTCATTTAGATTTCACATTTGAGCAAAAACATTGAAGTATTTTCCCTAGTTGCTCAAGCTAAATAATTGATGACTGGAAATCCGTTCCCAGAGCCTTGCGCCTGTTCGTCCGGTCACAATCCATAGGAGCGATCGCCCAATATCCCGCGCTATGCGAATTGATGACTCCTTGGGGTAAGTTGAGGGAACTTCAACTGGAGTGAATGTGATTCCCTGGCTGCCCAGTACGAGAGTGGCGATCGCCCTTGCTCTGGGCATATGAAAATCTGATGTAACCAGATAGACGTGCTGAATCTGGTGCTGCTTAAAGTCTGAAACTAATGTTGTAAAGTTTGTCACTGTGTCTACGGCACGGTAATCCAGGTGAACCCGTTCATCTGAGACACCTGCTGCTTGAAAAATTGTCTGCGCGTCTTGAGGAGTTTCCCCCGTCGAAACCCAAACCTCTAGAGACGGATGATATCTGGCTAGTTGAGCCGCTGCTTCCTCACGAGCAGGGTTACCGCCTAGCGTTAGAATAGCTTGGGGATGAGGCGCTTGATGAGTGGCGATCGCCAGTCGAATTGGAATGATCAGCAGCAGACTCACCAAAAATCCTACCAGGCTAAGAAGTGCCCATCGCACTAACTTTAGCCGCAACTTTCTTAGAGAAAATACTCTGGCGATCGTTTTTTGCAAGGGTGTCGCGCAATCTACTTTTGCAATTTTCTTGCTACACACATCATCACTAGAGCGCCTTCAATCGAGTTAGGATCACGACCGCTCAATCGTTGTGCCAGTCCAATATTCCACGACTGCTTGCCTCGTTCGCCCCGCAAAATTTCAGCACCGACATTTAGGTTATGAGGATAGAGATTCACCTCAAACCCGATCGGTTTCAGGATTTCTCGGAAGAAGGCTTCTGTCACGCCGTCTCCTGGTACATGATGCGCTTCAGTTGCCTGACACCAGTGCTGTTCCTCATTGGTTGAATGGCCTCCACGCTTTAGAAAACGGTAAATGGGTAGGCGCAAATTCCAAACTGTGTGGGCAATCCAGTTGTTACACCACATCGTTTCCTGCAAATCTTGATCGGTAACGAGCAAACCCCCTGGACGAACTATACGCGCCGCTTCAGCCAGCATTTTTGCCATATCATCACAATGGTGTAAAGCAGCATTGAGAACCACTAGATCGGCAAAATTTGACTTTAGGGGTAACTTTTGAGCATCTGCCAGAATCGGCACATAGCCTAACTCTTGGGCGATCGCAAGTCCTCCTCGTGAGACATCAACGCCCAGCAGTAGCTTTGGCACACCCACGCGATCGCGCAGTGACGCATAGACATTTCCAGGCGCACAGCCAATATCAACCACGATTTTGTCCTGCCAACTTCCTGTGACAGCAAGCCAGCGTTCCTGAAAGTTGTGATCTCGATGAACCATTGCCAGGTAATTTCTTGCCCACACAGGATGACCAAAATAGTAACTGTTGGCAATGAGACTGCGAGAAGAATTTTGAATGGGAAAGGATAAGATATTATCCCTCCATTTTGCTATCTTCAGATAATTTGGTAAAACGTATGATGCTGCTGGTGTTAACATTTGATTGAATATTTGAGCTACATATCCAGACAAGGCAGTTTCTTTCGCTTTGCGATCGCTTCGTAAGCTGGAATTAAATTTTGAGCAATGGTGCGCCAGGAATACTGGGATTTGGCAAAACTGCGTCCTCGTTCCCCCAGTTCTTGCCGCAATTTTGGGTTAGTCAGGAGTTGGGCGATCGCCTTTCCTAGCTGTTTTTCTGCCCCTTCAACCACCAGTCCTGCCTCAGCTGCTGCAACGTCTGAAGCAATTTGAACACCAGGAGTAATGATAACAGGTAAACCACAAATCAAAGCTTCCGCAACCGCAATGCCAAAGTTCTCTGAATAGGAAGGCAACACAAACAGATCAGATCCTTGAAGAAGCCGATCTTTCTCCGCACCAACGACTAATCCTGTAAATGAAACGCAGCTTGTCAAACCGAGAGAGGTAGTTAGCTGTTCTAACTGTTGTATGTATTCCAGCTCACCTGTACCCGCAATTAATAGATGGAAGTGATAATTTTGCTGCTTCAACTGGTGTAGAGTTTGCAGCAGTAGCTCAGGACGTTTTTTGTAATGCAGGCGCGATAAAAATAGAACAACTGGTGTTTTCGCTGGAATCTGATACTGCGTTCGTAGCTGCGATCGCGCCTCTGGGTTTGGAACTGGAGCATAAACGCCCAAAGGTAGCGTAATTGTAGATGTGTTAATCCCAAAGTGGCGAACTTCTGCGGCTTCCTGATGAGTGGTGCAGTGAATCGCAGCAGCAGCATTGAGGTTATGCCGCTCAATTAAAGTGGAATAAAGCTGTTTTTTGAGGCGACTCTGAGCCAGTGCCCAGGGGGTGAGTTGCCCCATTACTCGGACTGTGTAGGGAGTTTGGTGCCAGCGGGCGATCGCCGCAGCACAGGTCGGCGCGTAAGAAAACAAATAGTGATTGTCAATCACGTCGTACTCAGGAATATGTTTCCAGCACCAGCCCGTCAACGCCCTGGAAAAAATAAACTCCTTTAAGGCAGGCGGATTAAACGGCAAAAACCACACCGGTACAGAGTCTGAAGAACCAGCGCCAAATGTATAATCTACTCGCTGATTGAGAGGCACATCCAACGCCTGAGGATGATCAAAATTAGTCGTCGCAATTTCTGCATCGACTCCCAAATCCCGGAGCGACTTCACTAGATTCAAGGCGACTTGAGGTGGACCTCCTAATGCTGGACTAAGACCGGGAATAACGTGCAATACTTTCATAGTTAACAGACTAGCGATCGGAAGTGAAATTGCGAAAAACGATCAGAGCGATCACAGGTAAGATAGCGGTCGTCAACCAAAACATACTTCGCATCGTAATTCCTGCTGCAAAAAAACCTAGAGCATAAACAACCAGAGCATAATCAGACTGTTCGCGCATTGCCATTCGATTCCACCAGGCTGCTAACGCTCCAAAAAATAGGGATACCCCAATCACCCCAAACCACCCCGCCATCATGTAGCCTTCACCCAGGTAGGTTGTAGCAACTGTCCAGCCTTCAGCCCCGACAATTTCCTCAATGCTGACACTTAACCCTTCTGGCTTACCAGGAAAAAATACGCGAGGAATAGGTCTAACTAGCGACCAGGTAACAATTTCCATCCCCAGGAATGGGTGATTTGCAGGAAGTGCCTCAACCAGTGGACCCATCGAAGACAAGTTGTAGTCAACTGCTAAGGTATCTCGCCTGGATTCACTGTTGTAAGCTTGAGTCTCAATATATTTACGCAGCCCCATTGTTCTAAATTCAAGCATATGATACGAACCATAGCCTGAGATCAAGACGGCAAGCAAAATTGGTATGACGATGCCCCAGAATTTAATTCTAGGTAGTGTGAGCAGGTAGCCCATTAGGAATGTGGCGATATAGGCAATAAAAATATTCCGCGTTCCGCCTGAAAAACCATGAAATAATATCAGCGCAAAAATCGCGCCCGCAACTAATAGCTGCCAGACAGCATAAGAACGACGGCGGTTCCACATTACTCCTGCAAGCGGCGGAATAATGTAGCGCATTAATCCTAATTCAGTTAGCAAACTGTCCCAGCCACCCAATCTACCCCGCAGCCAAGGCTCTGAGAATCGTGGCCCCAACATCCCTTCTATCAAAGCAACCGGATCAAAATCAACAGACAGCAACATATGTAGCAATCCCAGGAAGGCTGAGATCACATAGACATTGAATAGCCCTTTATTAGAGATTTCCTGGAGTTGCAGCCATCGCGATCGCATGGGTCTAGGAGAAACTAAATGACGGCCGATCGCTAAACCCGCAACTCCTAAAAGAGTCATATTAATTGCTCCAGCGGTTAGCGGCACTGTTGTCATCTGGTTAAAATCTTTCTGCGGAAACAGAAATTCTGCCAGCGTTAATGCATAAATACCAACAATACAAAGTAAGTCAGTGCGGAATAGGTTCCAAAGCCCTTTACGGCTATCCAGAAAAACGCTCACTGCAAAACTAATTCCAACTGGAATAGCAGCAGCCCGCGCCATTGTTGCAGGAGTGTCCTCAGCTTGATATGAACTGTAGGCCAGAAATACTCCTAATAGAAGACAAACCGTTCCCGCCATCACTGGGGCAGGAGGGTAATAGGTTTTAGGCTCAAAATAATCTGTTACTTCAATTGAATAATCTGTCCAAGTCATAATGCTCCCTAAACAGTAAGTGCAACCTGTGATTGGGCGATCGCCGCCTCAAATAAACTCAGTAATTTCTTAACTTGGACATCCCAAGTGAGTTCGCGTTCAATCAAGTGTTTCGCATTTTGTCCTAGCTCTATTCGCTTTAAATCATGAGTCAGGATGCGATCGAGTGCTGCTGCGGTCGCCTGGATATCGCTTGGAGGAACCGTGTAACCATGAACCCCATCTTGCAACACATCAGTAATGCCACCATCGCTACAGCAAATGACAGGTTTTCCGGCTGCCATTGCTTCCAGATAAACGGTTGCGAAGGGTTCATCCCATCCCACTAAGGCAAAACAGTCTGCCCAAACCATTTCCTGTAATACCTCAGCATGGGGCTTACGTCCCACCATTTGAACTCGATCGCCCAAATTTAATTCTGTAATGGTTGCTCGAATCGCCGCCTCGTCTGGACCAGAACCTACAATTCGCAAAATCGCATCGGGATGCTGTGAACTAATCTGGTGAAACGCTCTCACTAAAACTGGAATACCTTTTCGCTCAGCAAACAGGGCGCAGCACAAAATGACTTTCCTACCCTCTAAATTCGATGGGCGCTTCTGATGAAATAGGCGATCGGGCAAAGGATCAACCCCATTGTGCAGCGTTTGAATGTGAGTTGAGGGAAATAGCCGATTCAGGTCACGTTTCATTCGGTTAGATACGGCCAGCATTGCCCAGGCTCGATCTGCAACCCGCTGCATCGCTGCTTTGCGGGATGGCAAACGATGGCAATCTGCAATCTCATCAAAATCATGATCTAGCGTGATCAGGGGCTTTTGATGAGTTGAGGGAAACTGAGTTAACATCCAGCCATTCGGCAGGGCATGGTGGCAAAAAATTACATCCGGCTGAAATTCCATCAGCCGAAGGAAGCTTTGCTGCGCCGACCACCACGCCATTCTCAAGTAGGGTTCAGGATGAGTGTACATCCAGGACTTGACAGGGGGCACAGGGTAATAGAGCCAGCGAGGATAATGCACCCGAACGCTGCCCTGCCAAATAAACTCACTTGGGCAATGAGCATAGGCTTTTGCTCCCCCAGTTCTCGCCAAAACTTTGGGAACCCAGGAGGTAAAAGATACGACTAATAAATCAACGTCCTGACGGGCGATCGCCTGTGCCTGAGTTAATGCCCACGTTCCCATGAGCGAATTGTCTGGTTTGGGAAAGTAGGAGGCGAGAAATAAAATCCGAAGGCGGCGAGAAGTCATGCGAGGGAAATTACCGAGTAAGCGGCTCTAAGTCCCTTTTCTGTCGGTAGTCGTCAAATCCGTAAGCTTTTCAAAAACTTCAATCCAGCGTTTTGCCCCGACTTCTGGTGTCCAGTTCGCTGCTTTAGTGAGTGAGGCTTGACTGGCTGTGGCGATCGCCTCCGAATCACATACATACTTTGCCAACGCAGTATACAAAGCATCTACATCGCCCGCAGGCACAATCGCCCCATTCACTCCTGGCTCAACCAAATCCTCAGCCGCACCGACTGCATCCGAACAAATGATCGGCAATCCAGCCCCTAACGCCTGGTTGACGACTACGCCCCAACCGTCATATCGACTGGGCAACACAAATAGGTCAGCCTGTTCAAAGAATTGAGGCAAATATTCTGGATCGTGGAAGCCTGCGTATTCGATATGTTGTTTTGCTTGAGGAGAGAGCGATCGCATCATTTCTGGTAGCTCTGCCTCACGCCCAACCAGCAGCAACCGTGCCTTGACTCCTGTTTGTAGGAGGCGATCGAACGCTTGCAGCAACAGATCTACCCCCTTGCGCTCAATCATCTGTCCGCAAAATAAAATCGTCACCGGATCACGCGGACGTTGAACTGTTGCTTGAAACTCTGAAAGATTACAGTAGTAAGGAATATTAAAAATGGAATGGTGAGGAAACCGCTGTTGATAATCCTGCTGTGCGCGTGAACCGATCGCCACAATTGCTCGGCATTGCTTTAATGCCTGAGCTAAAACCTTTTGCAATTTGCCTTTAACACCCTCTGAAGCCGCCACAATTTTTTCGCCCCAAAAAATACAGGGAACTCGCCTCGCATAGAGCCACAGTAAAAGCTGCGACGTTAAATTTTGATATCCGTTGAGAATGACAACATCAGCATCCTGCACTTTGGGCAAATGCCAGTTGAGATGAAACCGAGACAATCCCCAAGCTAAAAATAGTCCAGGCAAAACTTTTTCGTAGGGCTGTAATGCCTTCTGAGACCAGGGAGAATCTGCACAGCCGGACTCTAAATAGTAAACTTTCAGATTAATTTCTGGATGTTGCGATAGCGCATAAAATAAATCCCTCTGATAGGGCGAGGGAACAATTGAGTAAAAAACGATATTAAGTGGACGGAGATTGACTTCTTTCATCGCCGCTAGAAATTAAATAGAGATTTTTGTTTGAGTCAGCGATTGAAGTCGCTCTACCAATTGTGATAAATCAAAAACAGATTGAGAATGGCACGATTCAGATAGCTTTATGAGCAATTGCGGCTGTTCTACAAAATTTCGGAGTATGGTGCGATCGCCCCCCCTGTTACTTCCGGTAAAACCCTTCCATTGATGCCATCTATAACTACTTCTCCACAAAATTTTGAAACAATCAGGGGAAGTTTCCAGGATTGAGCTTCAAGCTGCGTCAAGCCAAATCCATCCGAGAGTGTAGGAAACAAAAAGACATCAGACTGCTGATAATACTTTGCCGTTTCGCTACGGGGAACAGCTCCAATCCAACAAATATTACTTGATGTACTTGCCGAAGTGACTTCCGATCGACCTACAATCCAAAATTCGATCGGTTCACCTTGTAAGAGCTTTGCTGCTTCTAAGAGTGCTGCTACTCCTTTTCTTAAAATCACCTGCCCCAAAAATAAAACTCGTAGAGGACGTTCATGGGAGAAGCGATCGGGGTAAATGCGCTGAAAATTTTTCGCTACAACTGGTGGTGGATAGACTAGTGGCACAACCTCAATGTTTTGTTCAGCAATTCCTACTTGCTGAAGGGCTTGTTTCGACCAACTTGAATTAACCAAGATGCGATCGCTCAGCGCACATTCTGCCTGCCAACTTTCCCAATATTCAGGCGGAACGGGTTGCCAATCCGGAGCCAGATCAGGATATTTTTGATGTTCTGCTAAAACAATTTTCTCTTCAACAATCCCTGGATCAATCTGCCCTAAAATCGTCATCCAGCCTTTAGACTTGGCATAGCGTAAAATATCAAGAGCAGCGTAGCTGTAGGTAAATAGAATAGGTGGCGTTTTGAAAGGGCGACGAGATTGAATTGCCTCTAGTCGTTGGATTGCCCGTTTCTGAAACCAATGGTTTCGGGCAATCATGCGTTCCCAATCTCCAGTTTTACGGAGTCGGTGACTCACCTCAAACTGAAGTAATGAATTTGTAAATGATGTAACAGGAGCCGTCGCTAAGTCTGGGTGAAAGCGCTCTTGAAGAGACTTTAACAATGGATGTGGAGTTGCGTTTAGGAGCGATCGCGGCTCAACCCAAGCATCGGTGATGAGAAGAGATAGGTTGCCAGCCTGATGGAGCGACCGGGCGATCGCATAATGTTCTCGTGCCCCAAGCTGACAGCAAATCCAGGAGGAAGCAGATGAGATAGAGTTCACCAATTTATGCAGAATTGATAGCTTATTGTATTTCTAAAAATTGACAAAAATCGTCGCAATCTTGCTTCAGTGATTGATAGCAAGCAGGTAAATCAACTGCCAATGGCTGTAACCGATCGAGTCGCAAGTTGAAGGTGTAAACATTCCGTACCAAATGTCGAAACGCGCAGTAGTCTTCCAATCGCTCACGGGTTGTCGATCTAATTACAGCAGGACGAATACCCGGAGCATCGGCAGACATTTGCCGCAACAGCCGTCGATGCCAATCTGCTCCATCGGGCAGAGAGCCGTCTATCTCCTGAGCAATCTCTCGAAGAATTCTCTCTGCGCCCGAATAAAAGCTGTGAAGCGTCAGAGCCAAACTACCCAAATAATCTAGATCATTAGTTTCCAGAATTTTCTGCCACAACCGTTGGGCTACTTGGGTCAGTTGTGCAAGTTCATCCAGATTTTGCTGAATTTGCCCAATCAGTACAGCCGAGCGCACCATGATCTGTTTATCTGACGTTAGTGGTAGTAAAAGGGCTGCATCAGCAGACTGTTCCAAGTCTGTAGCAGTGGTTGAAATCGCAAACTGCAAAGCTGGAGAAGCGTCTTCAAACCGAACCAAATCAATCTTAAATGCTGGATCGAGGTCGAACAGTTGATTGATTGCCTGATGATAAAACTGGTCTGGCAACCCCCAAACTGCCAGGTCAATGTCAGAATCTAGGCGAACTCGTCGGCGATCGCGCATTGAACCAAACAGCCGGACTTTCCCTGCGCCATACTCTGATTGCAAAAGATGAGCAGCCTTTTGAGCAATCTGCCATGCCTGAGCTTGACGCTTACCCAATGCTATCTCCAAATTCTTTGCAGCCAACGACATCAAACCTGCCTCAATCCACTAACTTCACTATACTCACACCTGTCATAATACTTCTAGGGTTGGAATGTCGGAAGCTCCGCCGCGACGCAGCCGCAGATAAGATAATAACGATTTAGAGGAAACGGTTTGGCGATGGTGGTGCTGTTGCTGGATTAGTCCAGGAATCGAAAACATACCTGCCATAATTCCATTCCATCGCTGATGTCGCATTAGCCAGGAGACACGACTAAGGCACTGCACTCCACCCAGCCACCACAAACTCACAGGGTATCTGAGATACGCTAACAGCGCTTGGTTCGCAATACTGGCTGCGGTAATTTTAGGATTATTGTGGTGTTCTAGCTTCGTGTCGTGAAACACTCTCAACCAGGGACTTTGTAGAACTCCCCATCCCAAATGATGTAGCCGCAGCGATAGATCGGTTTCCTCCATGCCATAAGCAAGGGGAAGCTGTACATATCCTTTAGTCTGCAAGAAAACATCTCTGCGATAAGCACAGCCGCATCCTACAAAGTCTGCAACCCAGGTTGCGGTGTACTCATCAGGAGTGATGGTTTCATTCTGATGAAAAATAGCAGAACCAATCACAGCCGCTTTTGGGAAGATTTCAAACAACTGGAGCAGCCGAGCAAAATAATCTGAATCGATTGGATAAGAATCATCGTCAAAGCTGGC
>JAAUQZ010000123.1 GCA_012033355.1 Leptolyngbyaceae cyanobacterium RM1_406_9
GGCGTTTCGCGAAACGCCCCTACAGGCAAAATTTGTTACTTTATAGCTGTAGTTCTATAGGTTAGGACATTCTCAGTCTGGGATTTTCACATCATCTAACTCCCCTGCCTCTGCTGGATATTGAGGATTCATGGCTTCGAGGGTGTCGGCGATCGCTCGTGCCACAACCAGATTGCGATACCACTTTTTATTTGCAGGCACCACATACCAGGGAGCATAATCAGTCGAGCAGTTGGTAATTGCATCTTCAAAGGCAAGCTGATAGTCATCCCAAAACTGGCGTTCCTTAATATCGCTAAAAGAAAACTTCCAGCGTTTATCCGGGTTTTCTAAGCGGCTATCTAGACGATTCTTTTGCTCATCCTTAGAAATGTGCAAAAAGAACTTGATCACCATAATGTGATTAAGTGTAAGCATATGTTCAAACTCATTAATCAGCCGATAGCGCTCACGCCAGACGTTTTCTGGCACTAATTCTTTAACTCGAACGATTAATACGTCCTCATAGTGCGATCGGTTGAAGATGGTAATCATGCCGCGAGGGGGAGTTCGCTGATGATAGCGCCAGAGAAAGTCATGGCTGAGTTCTTCTACGCTCGGCTGTTTGAATGACCAAACCTGACACCCTTGAGGATTAATCCCTTGAAACACATTTTTGATTGTGCCATCCTTGCCGCCTGTATCCATCGCCTGTAGCACGATCAGCAAACTGCGCTGCTGTTCTGCAAACAGCCGTTCCTGTAGGTTCTGCAAGCGCCCTCTTTGCCGTTCCAGTTCTGCTTCTACATCTTTCTTGCCCTTGTAGGATTCAGAGGCGTTTGGGTCAACGTCAGCCAGACGAAACGGTTCTCCTGGGTGAATTCGATAAAGCGGATAGTTTGGTTTGGGTGGGGGTTCGTCTACAACAACTGTTTCCGGTGACATCACCTGTTTAACCGTTGCCGTTGCCGCTGCCGCTGCCGCTTTTGTCTCAGATGTTTCTGCATCGCCACTACTGGAGGAAGTGAAACTGCGATCGCCGGACGAATTGGACTGGCTCATGAGGAATTCTCGCTGGAGCGTACACGAGTTTTAACAATGACCACAGAATAACGAATTTGTTAGCTACGATACATCTCTCCTCTGTCAGAGTTTGTAAGTTAATCGACTCGACTTAATTGACTCAATTAACTGTTCAGTCAACCCGCTTCAAAGCTCGATAAAACCTGAACTGCATTGATGCCGATTTCGTCTACCGCATAGCCGCCTTCCAGGATGAACAGGGTCGGTCGGTTGAGGCGGGCGATCGCCTTCCCAATTTTTGGATAGTCTTCCTGCTTCAAGCGAAACTTTGAGATTGGATCATGCTCAAAGGTATCGACTCCAAGTGAGATAACCACTACATCAGGAGCATACTCTCGAATATGGTTAATAGCATCCATAAGGGCTACTCCATACGTGTTCCAGTCTGTTCCCCAATGTAGGGGATAGTTGCGGTTGAACCCTTCGCCCTGCCCTACGCCGATCTCATCTTCGTAGCCTAAGAAGTAGGGGTACTCATCTTGGGGATGGGCATGAAGAGAGACAAAGAAGACATCAGAGCGGTCGTAAAAGATAGATTGGGTGCCGTTGCCGTGATGATAATCAATGTCCAGTACAGCAACTCGCGCTGCGCCTGCCTCTCGAAAGGCTTGAGCGGCGATCGCCGCATTATTCAAAAAACAATAGCCTCCATACAGGTCACGCGCTGCATGGTGTCCAGGGGGGCGACACAGCGCAAAAGCAGATAACTCTCCGTTTGTCACCCACTCTTGTCCGGTTAGCGCCACATTAGCAGAGGCTTGGATGGCTCTCCAGGTTCCAGCGGTAATCGGTGTACCCGCATCAAAAGAGTAATAGCTGAGCTTCCCGTCGATTGCTGCTGGAATGCGATCTTGGCGCATTGTTCGAGTTGCCCAGTTGAGCGGCAGCGCATCATAGTTGCCGTGAGCCGTTACCCACTCCTCCCAGGCAGTGCTGAGAAACGTGACAAACTGCTCATCGTGTACTCGTAGAATTGGTTCAAGCCCGAAGGCTTTAGGTGACAACACTTCACCCAGGTTTGCCGATCGCACCTGTACAAGTACCATTTCTGCTCGTTTTGGCATTTCAAACGGAGGTAAAAACTTACCGTCGATGAGTTCTGCCGTTGCGTTCTGGTAGTGATGCTCGTCGCTATAAATGGTGATCATCTCAAGTTCTGCCAAAGTCCTGCTTGATGTAATGCCGTGATCAAATTTACTCGTATAGCGATCCTGAATGGGTAAACCACAGATAGAGGCGAACGTCCGTTCACCTCTACTCTCATCGTTTTCTTAACTTGCTCTTCTAACTTAGATATTAGCTAAATACTGTCCATTCTTCTTTGTAAGACTATGGTTGTCATTAGTGCAATCTCCGGTCAAAGTCTGGCTTCTCCAGCAGAAATGCTATAGGAAAGCGCGATTCAGACAGAAGAATATTGGAAACTGCATGACCGGGGAATCTTCCTACTTCGTTCTCGGCAACAGCCTGATCACAAAGAGGCATGGCTTTTTCGAGCAGTCGCCTTACAGAAACTTAGACGTTATCAAGCCGCCTACTTCAGCTTTGACAGAGCATTGGGCGTGCAAAGTAAAGTCTACAGGACAAAGGTTCGCAGAATGGCTGAACCGTTGCTTGAACCAAAATAAATCGACCATCAAGTATTAGTATTTGGGAGATCAATGATGAGAATTAACAAGCAGTTTATTGGTGCGATCAGCGTAGGAGTGGTACTGCTCGGTGCTGTCTTTTGGAACAAAGCGAGAGGAGTTCAAGCTTTTTGGGATAAACCGACTCCTACAGTGAGTTTAAACGAGGCTGTAGAAACAGTGCTTGCAGCCAATCCTGGCACTGTTGCTGTAGATGCCACACTGGAGCGGGAAAGTGGCGGCTGGGCATGGGAAATCGAACTGGATAATGATTTGGAAGTGTACATTGATGCCGAGACTAATCAAATTGTTAAAACCGAGCAAGGTTGGGATTTAGGAGATGTTCCCTTGCTGTCTGGTTTCCTGCTTCCAAATTAATCATCAAATTGAGCTAGTGAATGAGTCATTTATAGAATTGGGGTGAAAACAGCCATGCAAGAAAAACAGATCAATGCTCGAAAAGTTGTTCAACTGGTTAAATCACCTGGCAGCAAGTTGGTTGACTTTAGATCAACTTCTACCCTGTATACAGTCTGGCAACAGTTAGTCAGCCAACACGCGAACGCAATTGCCCTGCATGACCCTCATGCCCAACCCGTTCTAGAGTGGACTTATGCTCAGGTCTATGAGCAAATCCTGCAATTTGCGGGTGGGTTGCAGATGTTGGGGGTGCAGGCTGGCGATCGCGTTGCTATCATTGCTGAGAATTCACCCCGCTGGTTGATTGCAGACTTGGGAACGCTCTTTGCTGGCATGATCAATGTGCCTCGCAGCGCTGTGGCAGATGTGCAAGAGCTAGCCTACATCTTGCGTCACAGCGGTAGCACTGTGGTGATTGTGCAAGACTTAAAAACCTGGCAGCGTCTGCGAGAAATCATTACTGAGCTAAAAATCTTTGATGTGATTCTGCTGTCTGACGAAGTGAGTGATGAATGTATTTCGTTCCAGCATTTACTCAAGCTCAGCGATGGGTTTGTAGCGCCCACGTTGATGCGATCGCACCTTGCCACGATTATGTACACGTCCGGTACAACCGGACAGCCCAAAGGAGTTATGTTGACCCATGGCAATTTGATGCATCAAGTAGAAACTTTGGATGTGGTGGTGCGGCCGCAACCGGGAGAGCGAGTTCTCTCCATCCTACCGACGTGGCATTGCTATGAACGTGCCTGTGAATACTTCCTGCTATCTAAAGGCTGCACGTTAACTTACACCGATCGCCGCCATCTAAAGCAAGATTTGCAAGCTGAGCAGCCTCATTACCTTGTGGCGGTGCCTCGCATCTGGGAAGTGTTATATGAAGCCATTCAGCAGCAGGTGCAGCAGAAAGGTGCTTTATCACGATGGCTGTTCAAAACATTCATCAATATCAGCGAACGGTATATTACTCAACGACGAATTGCAGCCGATCAATGTATTGAGCATTTACAGCTTATGGATAGACAGCGCTTAGCTGCCCAGAGACAGCAGTGGTTGCTTGCTCCGCTGCATTATTTGGGCGATCGCCTGATTTACCACAAAATCCGTCAATCTATTGCGCCTCAGCTTAAATATGCGATTACGGGCGGTGGCTCTTTGCCTGCCTACCTCGATAATTTTTACGAGATTATTGGAGTTGAGATTCTCAACGGCTACGGAATGACCGAAGCCTCTCCTGTCATAGCGGCGCGTCGGGCAAACTGGAATATTCGGGGAACTGTAGGATCAGCGCTATCCTGCACAGAGATCCGAATTGTTAATCCAGAGACACAGGCACCTTTAGCGATTGGTGAAACCGGATTAGTGCTGGTGCGTGGCCCGCAGGTGATGAAAGGCTACTACAACAACCCCAATGCAACGGCACAGGTTTTATCTGCCAACGGATGGCTCAATACGGGTGATTTGGGTTGGCTTACTCCTTATGGGCTATTAACTCTTACGGGACGCGCCAAAGACACCATCGTTTTACTCAATGGTGAAAATATTGAGCCAGAACCGCTGGAAAATGTTTGTCGCCAAAGCCCTTACATCAGTCAAATTGTTGTCGTCGGGCAAGACCGTAAGCGTTTGGCGGTTCTGATTTATCCCAATGTGGAGGCGATCGCAAACTGGGCAAAAACTCAGGGACTGCAACCCCTCACTGAAGCCCAATTACTCATGCATCCTCGTGTATATAGCCTGATCAAAGATGAGTTGAGACAGCGAGTGAAACAGCGGTCTGGCTATCGCGCTGATGATTTGATGAGTGATTTTCGCTTTGTACCTGAACCCTTCTCACCTGATAATGGACTAACCACACAAACATTGAAAATCCGCCGTATCCCAGTAGCACAACGCTATAGCGATTTGATTAATTCAATGTATGAAGCCTGAATGTGTCTGATCCATAGAAACCTGAGAGGATGTTTGAAAAGTCTAATCTGTTACCCACGAGTTTGTAGGGGCGTAGCATTCGGGCAAGAACTTTCGGTCTATTCCAGGGTTTACCTGCCGAATGCTACGCCCTTACAGGGGACATTTGCTACTCTTCAAACACCCTTTGAGTTAACCACTCATTTAAGGAGATAGCGTAAGATGACGATGAAAGATTTTCGGATTAATCAAGGCTGGATCATGTTCAGCGGCAGTTTAGCGATCGGTTTATCGGTTACGCCGATCGCCAATGCGTTCTCCTTATCGGCTCAAACACTGGATTCAAGCAACGTGGCAACTGGCTTGATTAGCTTGAATACTCTAGCTGCGTTCAGCGAAAGTTTGTCTGACGCTTCTGAAGGAATACAGTTATTTCTAAATCAAAGTCCTGTATCTCAGCTACCGTTTTCCTTCACCACTCCACCGCTTCCAGAGCATCGCCAACCTATCGATGCAACCGTTGTTTTGGATAACGGCACCGCACAGGTTGAGCTAGTCAATTTAACTGGCGCTGCAATTGACTATATGGTGGTTGAACACACTGACCAGCGCACTCTATCGGGACAATCCAACGTCATTCTTAGCGCCTTACCTGCACCAGTTGTGATTATCTTTCAGAGGCAAGACAACGGATTACTGGATGTTCAGGTTCGTCCGACAGAAACTCCTGGAGTTCTCCAGGTCACTCTCGATGAGACTACAGATTTTTCTGCTCATCGTATCTCCATGAAAATCGAAAATGATGGAGCAGTCTTCTTAAATTAGCCTAGCCTGATCAATGGAATGATGAAATCTACAAGACTTACTCCAAACCCTCAGCGTGTGACTGAGAAACTTACCCATTGGCACACTTTAGATACACAAACGGTTTTGAAGTATCTGGAAAGCCATCTAGATCGCGGTTTAGACCGTTCTGAAGTGCAGGAACGGATCGCAAAATTTGGACCGAATGAACTGGAAGAGAGGGCTGGGCGCAGCCATTGGAGGATTTTGCTTGATCAGTTTACCAATATCATGCTGATCATGCTGATGGCTGTCGCCGTGATCTCTGCGCTGCTGGGTGAAGCGAAAGATGCGATCGCCATTCTCAGTATTGTTGGCATCAATGGACTGTTGGGATATGTACAGGAAAGCCGAGCGGAAAAAGCGCTGGCAGCCCTCAAGCAAATGGTCGTGCCGATGGTAAGGGTCAAACGTCAGGGTGAAGTGCAAGAAATTCCGGGGCGGGAGCTAGTTCCTGGTGATATCGTGCTGCTAGAAGCAGGCGGACAAATCCCTGCGGACGGGCGACTGCTGGAAACTGTGAACCTGCGAGTACGAGAGGCAGCCTTGACGGGTGAAGCGCAGCCTGTGAGCAAAATTGCCCAGGCTGTTTTAGAGGCAGATGTGCCGTTGGGCGATCGCACCAATGTTGCCTTTCAAGGAACCGAAGTACTCCAGGGACGCGGTGTGCTGCTGGTGACCGCCACAGGCATGAGTACAGAGCTTGGTCGGGTAGCGGCAATGCTCCAGGACGTTGAGAGCGAACCTACTCCGCTACAGCGGCGGATGGGGTTCCTGGGAAATGTATTGGTCAGCGGTGCGCTCATCCTGGTGGCGGTTGTGGTGTTCGCCTCGGTTACTCAAACGCCCGATGGTTGGAGCCGTCTGTTGGCAGGCGATTTTACGCCGCTCCAGCAGCCCCTCCAGGTTTCTCTGAGCATGGCTGTTGCAGTGGTTCCAGAAGGTTTACCAGCGGTGATTACGGTCACGCTGGCGTTAGGAACGCAGCGAATGGTGCGACGCAATGCCCTGATTCGCAAGTTACCTGCTGTTGAAACACTGGGTTCTGTCACCACGATTTGTTCTGATAAAACAGGCACACTCACCCAAAACAAGATGGTGGCTCAGGTGGTTCACACGCCCAGCGCTACCTATGAAGTTACGGGCAATGGATACACTCCAGAAGGAGAGTTTGTGCAGCCGAAGGACAAGTCGCAAAACCCAAAAGCCAGTTTAGAGTTACACACGTTGCTGGTTGCGTGTGCGGTCTGCAATGACGCAGTTCTAAAGTCTGAACCTGGCAACATCTGGACGATTGTGGGTGATCCGACTGAAGGTGCATTGCTGACGCTGGCAGGCAAGGCGCAGATCTATAAAGCCCAAATTGAACACTCTTTTCGCCGCGTTGGTGAGTTTCCTTTCTCCTCTGAACGCAAACGCATGAGCGTCATTTGTTCTGTAGAAGCTGACGTGTGGCAAGCCGCAAGCCAGGAATTCACTTCTATTCCCTATTCTCCAATCTCTACACCCTATTTGATGTTCACGAAGGGATCACCAGAACTGGTGCTGAACCGCTGCAACTCGGTTTGGTTGGGTCATCAGGCTGAACCTTTGTTAGTGGAACAGCGATCGCACATCCTACAGCAGAATGAGAGCCTTGCTCGTCGCGGCATTCGGGTACTAGGCTTGGCAATGCGGAATTTGGACAGTTTACCTTTAGCAGATGATGAAGAATCGACAGAACAAGATCTGATCTGGTTAGGACTGGTGGGAATGTTAGATGCACCCAGACCAGAAGTGCGCTCTGCGGTTGCCCTTTGCCGTCAGGCGGGTATCCGCCCAGTGATGATTACGGGCGACCATCAATTGACTGCAATGGCGATCGCCACCGATTTAGGAATTGCCTTCGAGGGTGCCCACGCCCTCAGCGGTCAAGAGTTAGACCGTTTATCTCAAGCTGAACTGGAAACCGTCGTGCCAGAGGTGAGTGTCTACGCTCGTGTTGCTCCAGAGCATAAGCTGCGGATTGTGCAAGCACTTCAGAAAAATGGTGAGTTTGTAGCCATGACGGGCGATGGAGTGAATGATGCGCCTGCGATTAAACAAGCCGATATTGGAATTGCAATGGGAATTACAGGCACAGATGTTAGCAAAGAAGCTAGCGATATGGTGCTGCTTGATGACAACTTTGCCACAATCGTTGCAGCAACCGAAGAGGGGCGAGTGGTTTATACCAACATTCGTCGATTCATCAAATATATTCTGGGATCTAACATTGGCGAAGTGATCACGATTGCGGCAACGCCCATTCTGCTGGCAGGAGAAAGTGTACCGCTCACTCCCCTCCAGATTCTCTGGATGAACCTGGTGACAGATGGCATACCCGCTCTAGCCCTAGCCGTTGAGCCACCAGAACCAGATGTGATGCGCCGTCCTCCTTTCAATCCGCAAGAGAGCATCTTTGCCAGAGGGCTAGGAAACTATATTGTGCGGGCTGGCATCATTTTGGCGCTGATTACAATCACCATGATGATGACTATCTTCCCCTTTCGACAAGCGTTTGGCGGCGATCCAGCAGCATGGAAAACAATGGTGTTTACCACCCTCTGTTTAGCCCAAATGGGACACGCGCTGGCGATTCGTTCCCAAACTCAACTTACGTTAGAACTCAATCCTTTCTCTAATGTCTATATCTGGGCGGCAGTTATTGTCACAACCTTGCTGCAACTGGCGCTAATTTATGTTGAGCCTTTGCGTAACTTCTTTGGCACTCACTGGTTATCGCCGCTGCAATTAGCGATTTGCGTTGGCTTTAGCGCCCTGGTTTTTGTTTGGCTGGAGGGCGAAAAACTATGGCTGCGATGGGTTCAAACTCGCCGTAATTCTTGAGTTGGGGCGATCGCCCTACCTTTACCCATCCTGCAAACAAAAGCAACGTCAGACACTTAATAAGTTTTAATCAGTTCATGAGGAATATCACGATGCGAACAAAAATGATTGGTTTATTACTACTATTGGGAGTCTTAATGCCACTACAAGCCTGTCAGCCCCCTCAACCGCCTGCATCTGAGGAAGCGGTTGAGCAGGAAGAGGAGGAGGAACAAGAAGAGGAACAAGAAGAGGAGGAGGAACAAGAAGAGGAGGAGGAATAGGTAAAACCCTTTTCGAGGCTGTTCAAGATTTTGTGTTGAACAGCTTTGAATTGAAATTCAGGCTCAAAGCTAAAACTCATTAAAACTAAATTGCACTAACGGCAAGAGGCATTGCACTAGAGCCTTGAGATCAATCTCAGGCTCAAAGCTAAAACTCGTTGAAACGAGTTGAAATAGTCTTCTAGTGAGCGTTCCAGTCAGTTTCAACTGACTTCAGCTATCAGCCCGGAATTGATTCCAGGGCGGGGTGTTGGGTAACTACCAGCTCGAAGTTAAAGGTACAAGAGAATTTACTTCCCTACTGAGGTGCATTATGACAGTCAAAACTGTACAACCTCCATTAGAATTTATTCCTCCCACCTACAATTCCTGGGTGGTCAATGGAGTGCAACATCTGCTTCCGCTCTGGTTGTCCTACCGTAATGGAATTAGTCATGTTCAGACTGATCATCTCGACCGATTAGTGAATATGTACGAACAGTTTCAGTCTGGTAAAACTCGGTTTTTAATTGCTTTTCGGCATCCCACCCTGGATGATCCGCCGTGTCTGTATTATCTGCTTTCTCATTTGGTGCAATCGCAAGCTACCCGGAAAAACATCAAGTTGCGCTATCCAATTCATGCTCACTTTCTGTACGATCGGGGCATTCCGCTCTGGGCTGGTCCAGCCGCAGGATGGCTACTGGCTCGGATGGGCGCAACCCCGATTCAACGCGGCAAGGTTGATTTAGTGGGATTGCGATCGGCGCGGCACCTATTCGCCAAAGGTTCCTTTCCCCTGGCTGCTGCCCCAGAAGGAAGTATCAACTGTCAAAGTGAGCGACTGAATCCACTGGAACCGGGCATCGCTCAGTTAGGATTTTGGTGTGTGGAAGATTTACTCCAGGAAGGGCGGCCTGAGCAGGTGATGATTTTGCCGATTGGCATTCAATATCACTATGTCCATACACCCTGGCGCACTCTAAACGCACTATTGAGTCAGATGGAAGCAGAATGCGGTTTATCTGACACTCAACATTGGAAATCTCAAAAACCACAGAGTCAAGAGGCTGAGTTGTGTCAACGGCTCTTGCACTTGATGGAACATCTCTTATCTCTATTAGAAGAGTTTTACAATCGGTTTTTCCATCAACCTTTGTCAGGTATTGGTAGCATTGACGATCGCCTTCAAACATTGGTCAAAGCCGCCTTAAGTCTGGCAGAGCAGGGATTTGGGCTGCAAGCAAAAGGAGATTTGCTAGAGCGTCGTCATCACATTGAACAGGCAGGGTGGAACTGGACTTATCGCAAGGACCTTCCTAACCCAACTCATCTACTCCCCGTAGAGTACGGGTTAGCAAACTATGCTGTGGAATTATCTAATCTCAATATGTGGCATATGCGTCTTGCAGAAACGCTGTTAGCAATCAGTACACGGTATGTGCAGGAAAAACCTAACATAGAGCGATTGTCCGAAACGACACTGCTGGTTTGGCAGGCGATCGCCCACCTCAAAGGAACCCACTCAACCAGCAAACGCCCTTACCTGGGACGACGACAGGCACATATCTCAATTGGGAATGCACTCTCTGTATCCGATCGCTGGGATGCCTACCGCACAAATCGTCGTCAAGCCGTTACCAATCTTACCCAAGATCTACAGCAAGCGTTGGAAAATATGCTCCCTACCGTGTTTCCAACTTCTCAAGTCACGCCTTTAGCCAGTTAGAAGCTGTTTGATTGAGTAAATCCACAAATCATGATTGAGCCATGAAGATTTTTAAGAGAAAAAGGCGTTATCTATTGGGCACTCTTCTCTTAATCTTAGTTCTGCCTTTATTGGGTGCCATTCTTCCCAGAAGATGGTATGCGACCGTGCAGCAAAGTTGCACCTATCAAGTTTGCGTTGTTCGGTCTGGATATCATTCCAGGATCTTAGTGCCAACTCAAACTCAAAATTTTGATTGGCACAATTACCTGAATCTGTATGATGCCAATGAGACTGCTTCTACATACACTTATTTAGGGTTTGGCTGGGGAGAGCGTGAGTGGTATGTAAGTCCTCCCACTCCGGACAACCGAGAGTTTCGGGACGCTTTGAGAGCATTGTTTTTGCTAAATGCATCGGCATTAAAAGTACAGAGGTATGCTGGGTTTCCTCAACATTATGAAACCAAGTGTGTTGGAGTCACCCCAGAGAATTATTTGAACTTGATGGAATTTATTCAAAACTCCTTTCAAAGGAACTCACAGGGCGAAAAGATTAAACTTGCCAGTGATGCTCAGTCAAAAAGCATTTTTTACGAAGCAAAAGGAACCTATTTTTTGTTGAACAATAGCAACAACTGGACCGCAAGAGGATTGGAAAGTGCTGAGATCAATACACCCGTTTGGGCAAGTCATGCTATTACGATTATGTCTCATCTGGTAGATACCTGTTAATTCGTTAAAAGGGTTTTTGAAGAGTCTAATCCATAACCCAAAAACTCGTAGGGGCGTAGCATTCGGCAGGTAGACTCTGGAATAACCCAAAATCTTTGCCCGAATGCTACGCCCTTACAGGGGACACCAGCTACTTCTCACCCCTTCTCTAAGATGAATATTCACTCTTTGATTGCACACGACAGGTGATGAGTTTCCTACTAAAACACAAGAGATTTCAGCAATGACAGATAGCTCTTTATTGGTACAATCATCCAGGGCTAAAAATGGCAGCCTCAGCGCCATCTCATTCGATGGATAGAGCAGGGAGTTCGATTTATTTTTGGTTCCTTTGCCCTAGTTTCAGTTGGAACGACCATCGGAGTTATCTCGACTCTAATCTTTGAAACCTTTTCATTTTTCCAGGAGGTTCCGCTGTGGCGCTTCCTCACCGATACACAATGGACTCCCCTATTTGTCAATCCCACCTATGGGATTGTGGTATTGATGAGTGCGACCGTGATGATTGCGGCGATCGCCCTACTCGTAGCCATTCCCCTGGGTTTGCTGTCTGCCATTTGCCTCAGTGAGTATGCGCCTCCTCAAGTTCGACGCTGGCTCAAGCCCATCCTGGAAATCCTTGCAGGAGTGCCAACGGTCGTATATGGCTATTTCGCCCTGCTATTTGTCACTCCCCTATTGCAGAAAATTGTTCCGGGGCTACAGTCCTTTAATGCTTTGAGTGCTGGAATCGTCGTAGGCATCGCAATTATGCCTTTAGTTGCCTCACTCATTGAAGATGCCATTTATGCGGTGCCGCAAAGCTTAAGACAAGGAGCCTATGCGCTGGGTGCAACGAAGGAGCTTGTGTTACCTCAAGCCTTTTCAGGTATTCTCACAGGTTCAATCCTAGCTATGTCACGGGCGATCGGTGAAACCGCTTCTCTCATTACGATCGGTGCACTCACTTTTATTGCATTTCTGCCTCCATTGTTTTTTGAAGGTTTACGCACTCCTTTCACAGCTTTGCCGATTCAAACCTTTAACTGGGTATCTCGTCCTCAACAGGGTTTTCATACCAATGCAGCCGCAGCAATTATTGTGTTAATGGTTGTGTTGTTATCGATGAGCACAACAGCTATTTATCTGAGAGATAGATTTCGTCGAAATCAGTCTCCCCTCACATAATGGAGACAGCGAGGATGATTGATATAATTCGTTAATCCTTTTAACCGAGCCGTTCTTCCTATCTCTTGTAGCCAGATGCGCGTTCTACTTGTTGAAGATGAACCTGGCATGACACAATTCATCTGTCAGGGATTAAATGAAGTCAGCTATGCGGTAGATGTAGCAGTCGATGGATGTACAGGTCTAGACTATGCGCTTTCATCCGACTACGATGCGCTGATCTTGGACATTATGCTGCCCAAAATGGATGGGTTGCAACTCCTGCGAAAATTGCGGAATGAGGGCATCACAACTCCGGTATTGCTGCTGACTGCTCGTGATGAAGTAGACGATCGCGTTCAGGGGTTGGATGCAGGAGCAGATGATTATCTAGCCAAGCCCTTTGCGTTTCCAGAACTGCTGGCGCGTCTCCGAGCACTACTGCGTCGTCCGCCGTTACAGCTCAACCCCATCTTGCAGGTTGCAGACTTGGAAATGGATGTTGCTAACCGAATTGTGCGTCGGGCTGGAAAGCAGATTGACCTCAGCCCTCGTGAGTTTGCGCTCTTAGAGTACCTCATGCGCCATCCTCGCCAAATCCTGACTCGTGACCAGATTATGGAACATATCTGGAACGCTGATTTTTATGGTGAGTCTAATGTGGTAGATGTTTACATTGGCTATCTGCGACGCAAAATTGATCAGGGTGTTGACAAACCATTGCTGCACACTGTGCGCGGAGTGGGGTATCGCTTAAGTGCAAGACAAGATGAGGCGTGAGGCATGAAAAGATTGAGCCGCATTCCTGTCAGGATACAGCTAACGGTCTGGTATGTTTTTCTACTAGGATTGACGCTGAGCGGATTTACAAGCTATATCTACTTGCGATTAGAATACAAGCTGATGATCAAGGTTGATACGAGCCTGCAAATTGGGGCGGCTCAAGCGTTATTGTATCTTGATCCAGGAAATCGACTCGCTTTTCAAAACTCACCTAATCAACGAAGCTTAGCGATGCGCTTGAGCCAGTTAGGGTTTGCGGCTCGGATCATTACTCCAGAAGGGCAGGTCGTCAATGGATTTGGTCGATATCAGGATGTCCCAGTTTGGGTGCCCAACAACAGTGGTTACAAAACGCTAGTCTCAAACGGAATTGATTGGCGCGTGATCAGCCAACCTATCATTCGGGAAGGTCGCACAATCGGCTGGCTACAAATGACTCAATCCCTTGAGGTTTTGGAGGATATCGCAAGGGATTTGCCAACTGAGATCTTCTTACATCTACCGTTTATTCTTTTGAGTGCAGGGTTGGGTGGGTTGTTTCTCTCCAATCGGGCACTGCGGCCCATTCGCAACATTACCCAGATGGCTCAATCGATCACCGCAAGTGATTTAATGCAACGCATCAGCTATCAAGGTGCTGATGATGAAGTGGGTCAGTTGGCTATCACGTTTGATCAAATGCTCGATCGCCTCCAGGCTAGCTTTGAACGGGAACAGCGATTTACATCCGATGCTGCCCATGAGTTACGCACCCCTCTGGCTGTGATTAAAGGGCGCATTAGCCTAATGCTGAGTCGCTCCCGAACGGGCGTGGAGTATGAAAAAACGCTGCACGATTTGCAGCAGGAAGTCGATCGCCTGATTCGGCTGAGCAATGGGCTGCTGCTGTTGGCTAGACTCGATCGAGGGCAATTGCCGATTGCTTTTACAGCCGTAGACTTAAGTAACCTATTGGAAGTTTTGACGGAACAGGTGCAACCCCTGGCAGAAGATCGACAGATTAAGCTATCAAATGATTTACCTGCAAAGTTATGGATTCAAGGCGATCCTGATCATTGCACCAGTTTATTTTTGAATTTGCTAGATAATGCCATCAAATACACACCCGAAGCGGGACAAGTCCGGATTTGGTCAGGCGATCGCCAACCCAACTCAGAGCATGAAGTAAGAATATGCGTCAGCAATACAGGAGCAGGGATTGATCCTCAGCATTTACCCCATCTGTTTGAGCGCTTTTACCGCACCGATAGCGCCCGTTCTCAAGTCCATAGTGGAGTAGGTTTGGGGTTGGCGATCGCCTATGAAATCACTCGTCTACACGGCGGCATCCTCTCCGCCGAGAGTGAACCCAATCAAGAAACTAGATTTACAGTCACTTTTCCCCGCTGTGACGCTTTATTCGCCAAGCATACTGTAAATTAACCAACATTATTGCTGTACCTCCACAATATGGAACCTGAATGTTATCGTGGAATGCAGTCATTTTGACCACAAGGCTAAAAGGCTAATGGGTCTTCAATCACGGATTTAGTTGGGCTAATTTAACGAATTGCTCAGTCAACTTTCTGAACTCGTTGAGCCTCCCTTCAGAACTGAGTTGTCACAATAAGTTAAACATCAGCTATCCCAGCTCAACAATTGCTTTAGGAATATAGCAATTCTCAATTGCGTGTAGTACAGGTTGTTTTGTGAGAGCCGCGCTCCGCGCGGCTCTCACAAAACAACCGCTAGTTATCCAAGCGCTGGAGCGACTTATAGAAGAGTTATCTGAGGTTGTCGTAGTTTTC
>JAAUQZ010000124.1 GCA_012033355.1 Leptolyngbyaceae cyanobacterium RM1_406_9
AGTAGATCTGATTTACCTGTGTTTTCCAAACAATCCGACGGGGGCGATCGCCAGCAAAACTCACCTTCAGGCATGGGTAGACTACGCCAGAACCAACGGTTCAATCATTTTCTTTGATGCCGCCTACGAAGCCTTTATCTCTGACCCCGATATTCCTCATTCAATCTACGAAATTGACGGAGCCAGAGAATGTGCGATCGAGTTTCGCTCATTCTCCAAAAATGCAGGCTTCACTGGAACTCGCTGCGCTTTCACCGTTGTTCCCAAAACCCTAACTGCAAAAGCGGCTGACGGCTCAGACGTAGACCTATGGAAACTGTGGAATCGTCGCCAATCAACCAAATTTAACGGCGTATCTTACATTGTCCAGCGCGGGGCTGAAGCAGTTTACTCAGATGAAGGGCAGGCTCAAACTCAAGCACTGGTGAGTTTCTACATGGAAAATGCCCGAATTATCCGAGAGCAACTCACCACCGCCGGACTAAAAGTCTATGGTGGAGTGAATGCGCCCTATGTGTGGGTTAAGACTCCCAATAACCTCACCAGTTGGGAGTTTTTTGATAAGCTTTTGCACACGGTTCATGTCGTCGGAACTCCCGGTTCAGGGTTTGGTGCCGCAGGTGAGGGCTACTTTCGCATCTCAGCTTTCAACAGTCGAGAAAACGTAGAGGAAGCAATGGCACGGATCACTCACAAGTTTCGTGTTTAAGTCCGCCAGTTAACCTGCTTTCAGGGCTTACACCAGCAGAAAGTGAATTGGGCGATCGCCAGGTGAACAAGGGGCTTAAGCCCCTTGTTCTAGGGAAGAGTGAGTGAGTCTTGACGGACTTTCTTGGCTTCATAAAATTGGGACGTTGCGTAGCCCAATGTGTAAATGAGTCCTGCATTGCTTGACGCACCGACAGCAGCCCCAATCAGCGGAATCAGTTCGACAAAACCCAAACCTACTTTAAGGGCACTGGAACCGCCCAGAGATAAGCCAAAAATCGCCAGTACTTCACCTCGTCGGGCTGGGTCTTTTAGCGAAAAGCCATAGGCAGCGGCGATGCGGTATACCATTTCCGCCTGAAGAGTTGTGACTGCGGCAATATCAACGGCAAACAACGTCAGCGCCAGAGGTGGAATAAAGTTAGTTAATAAGCCAATTCCGCCTGCTTTCATTGCGGTATCTGCCATGATTCGCTGAGCCAGTTGTGCTGGTGTTTCTAAGGGATATTGCTGCCGCAGATGGTCTACCTCTGTTTGCGCCTGGTCTACATCAACCTGTCCTAAAGCGGTCATCAGCAGGTTGATTCCCGGTACTTTGGAGACATATTGGGTGAGCGGATGTTCTGCAATCGGAGTGACGACGTAACCGATGGTTTCGGTACTTCGTTCAACAAACTGCTGGGCTGCGGGTGCAACGATATCTCCTACGGCGGTAGCCGTACTGATAACGCCATCAGCCGCAAATTTAACGGCATCGGAAGTCGCTTTGGCAGCCGAAGTGCCAACATTAATGGCAGTGGCGATCGCATCCTTAAACGGATCTTGCTGTGAATTTTTATCCTGACTTGTCATCTCTCTAAATCTAGACTTAGCTTTATAAAAACTCAAAATTCTAAATCAAAAACGTTCTTCTAGATCGCTTTTAACTCCAGAACCTCAGATTGTACTGAGTCTATCTTATCCCATTACTTTGGGAGACTACATATATAGCTGTAGTCAGCTAGGTTAGAACAAGGACATTTTGGTGGCGCGGCGGAGCCGCGCCACCAAAATGTCCTAATCAATATGGCTACCGCTATAACAAAGAGATTAAGTCAAAGGGTGCGCCTTCAAATACCTAGATCTCCAACCTTGTGAGAAGTTGGAGATCTAGGTACCGACTCGGCAACAGGCACTAATTAGTTAGGTGTATTGAGTCAGAAGCGATCGCGTCCTGCATCACCTCTGGGGCCATCGCTCAATCTAGAAAAGGATAGGGTCATCGGTTTGGCTTCCTATATGTGAGTGTTTCTCACTCTATAAAAGTTCTGATGTCTTCTGTAAATGAGGAAATCCCTTCGCTCAAGAACCCCCAATTCCCCTTCTAAAAACATCCAGGAGATAGCTCGCGAACTCCTGGTCATTACTAGTAACGATGATGGTGACGTGAGAATTGTTGCCCTGGTTAGCACAACGGATAGACGTGGTGACATCATCATGCCAGCCCCAGATGGTGCCATTGTTCTCTCTGCGGAGCGGCACTCGCTCGTCAGCCATAACGAGTCTAACTCGATCCAGGCATTCCGATTGAGGGGTGTTAACGGTCATGTGCCACCAGTAAAGGGCAGGTCCAGCGAAGGCAGGTAGAGGGATAAATAACCCCAGTGTGATGGCGATCGCCGTGACTACATAGTTCAAACTTGCTTTGCGATTCATGATATTTCCCTTCCAAAGATGAGTGAGATGAGATAAGATGCACCCGTCTGGAATTATCGAAATTGGAATGGTTGTAATGGCGATCGCTCTATCCAAGTGGAGCAATTTGAGGGGAGGCAAATTCAAACACAGGGCTATTCAAGTTCAGCCCCACAGCATTCTGTACAAAACCGACTAAATCTGAAGAGTTGCCATTCACGCGACGAATTCCTGTTCCTTGCACAGTGCCGCCCAATTCTTGCAGGAAGATAAACTGGTTTTGCACAACGTAGTTTGATGCTCTACCGTTTAGCACGATTCTGTCGCCCACCGACAGGTCAGTGATGACCGCAAAATCTGTGCCGCCTCCTGTTGCATAGTAAGCATTAAAGGTATCACCCAGACTGAACCTATCGCTACCGCCACCACCAGTAAGGATATCGATTTCACCTGCACCAGGGTTGCCACCAACAAGGGGAAATGTTCGCACTCCGGTCAGACGATCATTGCCTGTACCGCCAAAGATGCGATCGCGCCCTCTACCGCCAATCAGATTATCATTGCCGCCATTGCCAAATAACCGATCGTTTCCATCTAAGCCTGAAAGGGTATTGTTTCTACTGTTGCCCGAAATCACGTTGTTCAACTCGTTGCCAAAGCCAGAGATGGGAGCGGCTCCTCTAAGGGTGAGATTCTCTACATTGCTCGACAGGGTAGTTGTGACACTAGAAATCACTCTGTCGATTCCCTGATTGGCAAATTCAACCACGCGATCGCCCGTCGAAACATAGTAGGTATCGCTGCCCTGTCCGCCTACCATCAGGTCTGGACCCAAGCCACCATCCAGGAGGTCAGCACCTAGCCCACCAAATAGCCTGTCAGCACCGCTGCCGCCATAGATGCGATCGTTACCCTCGTCACCATAGAGCCGATCATTGCCAGTACCGCCAAAGATCTGGTCGTTGCCAGTACCGCCTCTAACCAAATCGTTGCCCTGATCGCCATAGAGCCGATCATTGCCGCTGCCACCAGAGATGTTGTCATTTCCAGGAACACCAACGCTTCTTCCTCTAGGGCTGCGATCGCCATAGATCGCATCGTTGCCGCTTGAACCTAGCAGGCGATCGCCTCCACCCAATCCATAAATTTGGTCATTGCCCAATGTACCGATGCGAAGGTCTGCATTTGCGGTTCCAATGATAACTGCCATGATAGTTTCTCCAAAGTGATGACTGGTTCAGAAACAGTAAGTTTTCTGTCTGGCTATCACTCCGAGGAAAGGAGGTAGATTTATGCAACGGAATTAAATTTTAAGTTTTGAAACAATTAGCATAAATTGAGATGAATAGTATGGAGTAAAGATCGCTACTATTAATTGAACGCTGAGCGAGACAGTTTTAGCGAGACAGTTTTAGCAGGGTTTCCATTATGGATGAGCGACTCACACAACTGATGCAGGAAGCCCAACTGCTGGTGAGTAGGGGTGTACTATCACCCGCACAAACGCCAGTGTTGATCCAGTTGGTAGATGAGATTTTGCGATCGCGCCCTATTGGTCGAGCATTGCCAGGGCAATTGCTGTCCGGGGTCTATCAGGAGATCTTTGAGCGCACTCGCGATCAGTTATTTAGTGCAATCGTGGATGCGCTGAACCACTACAACTCAACACAAGAATCTGTGCGAGACTGGCGATCGCCCTTCAAACCAATGCTTTAAAGCAAGTGCTCGATGATGCCCCACTAAAGCAGTTAGCGCTTGAGGCCCAGCGCCATTTACCCAAAACGGCTGAGCGTCAGCACGCCCTCACGCAACTAGTAACTGCAATAAAACTTTCGGGGCGGTTGGCTCGTCCCCATCGCACTACATTTACACCTTCGTTTTACGATTTGCTGTATGACGAAGCAGTAAACCGCACGTTGACGTATATTTGTTGTGCAATCGACAAGTATGACCCGGAGCGGGGCGACAAGAAATTTATGAACTGGGTCAACTTTCGGCTAGAGCGAGTCATGATTGACTGCCGCCATGAGTTCAGCGATCGCGAAACAGTCGAACTGCCTAACCTAAATGATTTAGAACATCTCGCGCAGCCTGAAGAGTCCGAGTCACCCGTTCAGCTTTTGCGGGATTACATCGAGCAGGATGCGGAGCAAGTGTTTCAACAAACTTACATTCGCGATCGCCCCGATGCTAACTTTCGCATGATTGCTCTCGATCGATTTGATGATAAAAGTTGGGAAGATATTTCTCTGCGGTTGGGGATCAAAATCCCGACTCTGAGCAGTTTTTTCCAGCGCTGTTGTCAAAAATTTGCCCCCAAGTTTCAGGAGCATCTGTTCAGTTAACGCTATTTCTTGCGGGGGAACCCATGACTCATCTCGACCCACCTTTCACGGTTACGCTAGCATTGACCGCCCATCGGCAGGCAGAACGGCTGCGGCAACAGCACACCGACCCACCCAAAGCAAAGCAGGTTTACCTGAATGCATTGGCTATTTATGCAGTGAGTTTTTATTTGAACTGTTTAGAATTTCAGACAGACTCCTCTAATGACAACAATCATTGGTTAATGGATAGCGCCAGCTTAAAGGTACAAAACTGCGGCACTCTGGAGTGTCGTCCGGTGCTGCCCAACGAAACTGAAATGCACATTCCGCCTGAAGTATGGAGCGATCGCATCGGTTATATAGCAGTGCAGCTAGATGAGTCATTGCGAGAAGCCTCTATTCTTGGCTTTATTTCCACTGCGATTGCAGAAAGGGTTCCTCTAACGGAGTTGCGATCGCTCCACAACCTGCTAGACCATCTGCGCCAGCTTCAACACCCTGCACCTGTGAATTTAGGTGAGTGGTTGCAAAATGTGGCAGATGCAAGTTGGCAAGCAATGGGTGAATTTTTTGACCCGATGCTCAATCCGGCTCAGCCCGCTTTCGGGTTTAGGGGCGATCGCGCTCCATCCGTTTATGCAGAAGAATCCACTGCACCCATCATCCGACGGGGGAAAAGACTAACCCTCAGAACGGAGTCTGATACAATTCCAGTTTTACTGTTGATGGGGCTGTTGCCTCTATCGCAGCAAGAAACCGAAATTTGGGTGCAAGTAGAATCTGCGGAACAAACTCAACTGCCTTCAGCGCTAAAGCTATTAGTGTTAGATGAAACCGGGACAGAAGTAATGTACGCCCAGGCAAGAAGCACAGAATCAATGCAGCTTCAATTCACGGCTGAAGCGGGTGAGCAATTTGGGGTGCAGGTCATATTAGATAATTACTCTATTACAGAGACTTTCATTGTAAACAGGTGAACGCAATAAATGTAGCAACAAATGTAGGATAGGCAAAGTAAAGCGTGCCCATTCCAGCGCACTTCTCCAATCAGTAGGCACGGGTGATGCTCTTTGCCCACCCTACAAGTTTCTCTTAACAAAGAATTGTTATGGCTTCGATCGCTAAATTAGTTACCTTTAAATTCGATGGCGACTTTCAGCGTCAGGGATTTCGGGTGACATTGGAAATTGGCAAAGATGGCGATCGCCCCGACTTAGAACTGAGCAGCACCCTTCCTTCTAATCCAGAGCTTCTACAACAGTTACACCGTTGGCAGCAGCACTACCGCAGCCTGGAAGGAGCAACCCGAATCAAACCCAAAGCCATTGTTTATCAAGGCTCAATTAACCTGGTAGAAGCCTGTCAGCAAACGGCTCTGGAGTTGAGCGATCGCCTGCAACAATGGCTCACCGCTGACTCATTTCGCGTGTTAGATCTGCGATTGCGAGAATCCCTAAACCGGGATGATTCAATCCGAATTGTGATTCGCAGTGCTGATCCTCACATTCCTTATCTGCCCTGGCATCTGTGGGATCTGGTAGAGCGCTATCCTTTGGCTGAGGTGACACTGGGCGCACCTACCCTGGAGCGGATTCCCCAACCCATCACTCATTCTCCCGTACCTCCTACCGTCAAAATTCTGGCAATTTTGGGAGACAGTAACGGTATTGATGTAGAAGTCGATCGCCAGTTATTAGAAGCCTTGCCTGACGCAAACGTGACTTTTTTGGTAGAACCACCCCGTTCGCTAATCAACGATCATCTCTGGGATCAGCCCTGGCATATCCTATTTTTTGCTGGACACAGCCATACGCAAGCAGGACAAGGCTGTATCGCCATTAATCCTCACGATAATTTGACGCTGGCAGAATTAAAGTATGGACTTCAACGGGCGATCGCTCAAGGACTCCAGCTTGCCATTTTTAACTCCTGTGACGGCATGGGGTTAGCTCATGAATTAGAGCCATTGCGCCTGCCGCAACTCATCTTGATGCGAGAACCTGTACCCGATCGGATTGCCCAAACATTTTTGACTCAGTTTCTTAAAGCCTTCTCTCAGGGCGATTCGCTTTATCTGGCAGTGCGTCAGGCACGAGAACGACTTCAGGGGCTAGAACGAGAATTTCCCTGCGCCAGTTGGCTCCCCTGTCTCTATCACATATCCGCAGAACCTCCTCTAGATTGGCAAGCGCTGCGGTATGGTTCAACCTTGCAACTTCAACCTTGCATTGATGTATCTAGACGTAACTCACAGGCATCCCAGCTTCCCCGTATTAGGGCATTTCGCCGAAACGCCCCTACAAGATTCACGCATCCAACCAGCAACTCCTCGATCGCCATCACAACCCCCATTGTCCACTACATTTCCTCAACCGATCGCCCGTCCGCTGCCGCTGTGGATAGCATTTACTACCAGTCTGGTGATTGCCGCCGCAGTTATCGGAGTGCGATCGCTGGGACTCTTGCAGCGCTGGGAATTGAATGCCTATGACCAGCTCATGCGATCGCGTCCAGCAGAAACTTTACCCAAACGTCTGCTAGTTATTGAGGCAACAGAAGCGGATGTGAATACCTACGGCTATCCTTTGCCGGATGAAGTGTTGAGTGAGGCGATCGCACGGTTACAAACTCATCAAGCTCGTGTGATTGGGTTGGATATCTTTCGCAGTCAAGCTTCTGCTGCTTTACAGCAAACCTTACAGCAGCCCGATGTGATATCTCTGTGCAGCATTCGCCATAGCGACGATCCTGACCGACCGGGCATCAGCCCGCCGCCCAACCTGCCGGAAACACAACTGGGGTTTAGCAATGTGGTGGCTGACCCCGATCGGATATTGCGGCGACAGTTAATTTTTATGCAGCCTGACCCCGCTGACCCTTGCGCCACACGCTTCTCACTCAACACAATCGTTGCCTTTCACTACCTGGATCAGGAAGGAATCGAGCCTCAAACCTTAGATAATCACCAGATGCAGTTGGGGAATGCCCGATTCACACCAATGGAGACGCAGGGTGGAGCTTATCACAAAATCGATCGCTGGGGCTTTCAGGTGTTACTTAACTACGCAAAATTAGATCAGTTTGCCGATCGCCTGAGTCTATCTCAACTGCTAAACGGTGCGCCACTGCCAGATTTGAGCGATCGCGCCGTTCTTATTGGCATGACCGCTCCCATCACAAATCCTACAGATTATTTTTTTACTCCTGATAGCGGTAGTTGGGCAGCGAAACCAGTAGCAGGCGTACACATCCAGGCACAAATGGTCAATCATTTGCTGACGGCTGCGTTGGATGGACGGAGAATTCTTAACCCGCTACCGGAGTGGGGCGATCGCGTTTGGATTGCCGTTTGGTCAGCGATCGCCGCTGGGCAAACCTGGAAAATTCGTCGCTACAAAATATTAGGAATCGCCCTGGGTGGAGCAGTAGTCATCCTATACGGCACAGCCTGGGGAGCATTGATCGCAGGCTGGTGGTTGCCCATTGTTCCCGCTGGCTTAGCACTCGTGAGCAGCAGTGGTGCAGTGCTGCTGGGCAGGCGTTTTGCCCCATCTACCCGACCGAATCAGGACTCCATTTCGCCCCACTGAGAGGAATCATCATGCATCGAAATTGGATCAGTACCACACAACTCATTACAGCAGGACTATTGGTTGGGCTAATTGCTCCATCCAGCGCAGCAACTCACTTTGCCCAGCCTAAAAGCGTGACTTACAATCCGCCCAATCGAGGTGCCCCTGGAGAAACTCAGGATGCAGGTAGCCGTCCGGCTTGCCTCACTTCTGAGATTCCTTTTACGGCGATCGCCCCTTCTACTAACTGGGGAGAAACGATCGCCACTCATCCTACTTTCTGGCTTTATTTGCCCTATGCAGCGAGTGCGGTAGAACTGTCGCTTTCTGAAGAGGGAAACCAGGAGATAGTTTACCGCACTACGTTCCAAACCGCGACAGCAGGCATCGGACAGTTTCCCCTACCCGAAGATGCACCTGCTCTGGAACCCGATCGCCTCTATCGCTGGCAGTTTACTTTTGTTTGTGACGCTGAAACTCAGTCTCACTTTCAGGTAACGGGTGTGGTGGTGAGGCGATCGCCAACTACCGAATTCACTCAACAGCTACAGGCTGCTTCTCCCTCTGAACAGGTTGCCTTACTCGCGGCTGAGGGCTTCTGGTATGACGCACTCGATCAGCTAAACCAACTGCGAAAAGCCAATCCTACTGATGAAGCTCTGGAATCTAGCTGGACAAGCCTATTGCAGCATCCAACAGTGGGTCTAGATGATTTACTGTCAGCCCCGTTAGTTGAGTGTTGCTCCTGATCTCACATCCTACCCTCTCGTTTCCAGGCTCTGTCTGGAAATGAAAAACTTGAGGCTCTGCCTCAAACGCTCTATAAGAGGCAGAGCCTCTAAGATTGGCATTCCCAGGCGGAGCCTGGGAACGAGGCAAACGAGGCAACGAAGCATAAACTTAGTTGAGAGGTAAACCCCCTATGCTCGCGATCGCCCTCTCCCCAGAAGCTGTACCCCCTATTCCACCTAGCCCAGCGGCAATTTCCTCTGCTATCACAACTGCTGCTGCGGAGTCGGTGAGTTCACCTGAAACTTTCACTCATCCACCCGAATCCTTTGCAGTGGAGTTTTCGGACATTGGGAATGGGGCGATCGCATCTTCTGAATGGCTCGTCGCGCAAAACGTGCAGCCCGCCAATGATGGAGTAGGGACAGCCGTGACTCAAGTGGGCGATCAGTTCAATATCCAAGGAGGACAGGAATCAGGTAGCAATCTGTTTCACAGTTTTGAGGCATTTGGGCTGGATGCGGATCAAACTGCCAATTTCGTTTCTGAAGGCGGCATTATAAACATTTTAGGACGGGTGACGGGAGGCGATCCCTCTATCATCAATGGCTTGATTCAGGTGACAAACGGCAACTCAAATTTGTACTTGATGAATCCAGCTGGAATCCTTTTTGGAGCCGATGCTAGCCTGAATCTGACTGGTTCCTTTACTGCTACAACCGCCACCGGAATCGGTTTTGATGAAGGTTGGTTTAGCGCCACCGGAGAAAACAATTTTGCTAACTTAATCGGAACGCCGAGCCAGTTTGCCTTTACCTCCGGTGAGATAGGGGCGATCGTCAATTCGGGTAATTTGAGTGTCCCTAATGGTCATTCTCTACGGCTCATTGGTGGCACAGTTGTCAGCACCGGAACGCTGACCGCTCCAGGAGGAGATATCACGATCGCCACCGTACCGGGAGAAAACTTAGTGCGAATCAGTCAGGAAGGCTCACCTTTGAGTCTGGACGTGCAGCCATTGGGAGGCGATCGCCCCAACGCACTCCCCTTTACTCCTGCATCACTGCCAGAACTACTAACCGGAGGTGAAATCGATCACGCCACTGATTTGATCGTTAACCCCGACGGCACCGTGCAACTAACCACCGGAAGAACCGTAGAGTCAGGAGAACTCATAACAAGTAGAATTAGCACCGTTGCACCAGCTTCCGCTGATTCTACAGGTTTGAGGGCAGATAGTGGTGATGTGTTCCTCCACTCTACGAATGCGATCGCAGCAGGAAGAATCAATACGTCTGCCGAGGCTATCATTTCAAGCAATATCAGAAATGTGGATGTATCAGCAGGAGATATTAGTCTATTCGCAAACGCAGATATCACAGTGAGAACCGTTGACGCATCCGCTCTTGTTAGGGGGTCAGCTACAACTGCCGACGCGACAGGGGGCAATGTTCGGCTAGAGAGTAGTGTTAATGGCAGTAACATTAGATTCACGCGAATTAACACCAATACACAAGTAAATGCACCATTTACTCCACTTGCTAGCTTAGATGGAAGAAGTGGCAATGTAGAAATTTTTGCCAACGGAACGGTACGCGGAACAGGTGTTGGAACAACTATCGACACCCGAGGCATAATCACTGGAGAAAGCGCCAATAGAATAGCCGATGGAGGCAGTGTCACCATTCAACATAATGGAGGGACTGATAATGTCCCGTTTATTGTTGGTGATGCCAGCGAAAATGGTACAGCAGGAGCAATCAATGCAGGCACACTAACACTCACTGATGAAACCTTTGCAAGCGTTGGAACGGAGACTCGCGGAGCTAATAACGAAGTTTCTGTCACTTTCGCAAATACGGTTCCTACTCTCCCACAGGCATCCCAAATTCCTCAGATTGAACTCGGTCAGTCGATTTCGTTTACGTTAGCTGAGCTAAATCTGACTGCGAGTGATGCGAATGCAGACAATACAACGATACAGATTGCGGCGATCGCCTCTGGCAGACTCACTCGCAACGGAATTGTATTGCGTCCGGGCGATACCGTTAGCCCCACCGACGTTTTAGTTTACACTCCACCTGCTGACAGTTTAGGAGAAGTGAGTGGATTTAGCGTTAGAGCAAGCGATCGCCTTTCCATCTCTAGACCAGTAGCCATTAGCTTTAATGTAGTTGAGCCAGTTCAGCCTTCCGTTGCCGACTCATCTTCTCCTAGAACCGATCTGCCTGCACCTCCAGATGCATTTCCGGTTGAGCGACTTCCCCTCAACTTACAGGTTGATACAGATAGGTTGCTGGGTAGACCACTGGCGCAATCCCCCCAGTTAACTCCGCTAATCGTGCTGGATGTGGTTTTGCCCGAACCACCGCTGCTCTTTTTACCCCCCAGACAATTCCTACGAGGCACCTCCTCAGGGGGAAATTCAGGAGAGGGCAACGCTGGAGGGCAATCCGGAGGATTAAACGATTTTACAACAGAAAGTCCTCCTCCCGTCTTCACCACATCAGACCCAGATAGCTCCAATCCTGGGGAGCCGAGCGAACCAGTGACTCCGAATCCCACTGATTCTGGAGAGCCAGTTGAGCCTGATCCATTTAATCCTGATTCTTCACCCACTTTTGAACCCTCAGTAGATGAGTCTGTTGCTGCTGCTCCTAGTGATGAAGAGGCTTCCACGTCATCACCATCCGCCGATGGAGATCTGGATGACTCATCCCCTAATTTGAGTTCTGATCAAAATTCCAATCAGGTTGTTACATCATCCGATCGCCCAATTGAGCAACAGATACAAAATTGCCAATCACAAGTAGAACAGATTCAAGCAACGGGTGCAGCCGATCGCACAGAAGGTCGATATGCGCTGTTGATTGATTGCTATGAGCAAAATTTGGCGATCGCTCAATCAGCCGAGGACTTTGAGTGGCAGTCCTATTCACTCAACAACCTGGCCATTTCTCACTTTGTCATTGGTGACTATCAGCAGGCGATCGCCTATCACGAACAGCAGTTACAGCTTGCTCAGGAGGCAGGCGATCAAACTCATGTTGGGATTGCCCTAACTGGCATTGGTGCAGCCTATGGGGCATTAGGAGATTATCCAACCGCGATTGATTATTACACGCAAGGACTGGAAAAAATCTCAGTCACCGTTGCTCCGGAGTGGCGATCGCTCACCTTGCGAAATCTGGGAAATGCCTATCTAGTGCAAAAGGACTATGAGCAGGCGATCGAGTATCAAAACGCCAGTTTAAGCCTTTCTCAATCGGTGGGCGATCGCTATGGTGAGATGCAGGCTCTAGGAAACCTGGGGAATTCCCATGCCAGTATCACAGAATTTGATCGCGCCATTGACTATCATCAGCAAAGCATTACCCTGGCGCGAGAATTAAACAATCGCTTGCAGGAAGCCCAGACATTATTGAATCTGGGAACTACTCACTCATATCGTCAAGATTATTCCCAAGCAGTCACTCACCATGAGCAAAGTTTAGCAATCATGCGCGAACTGAAAGCCAGACTGGGAGAAGGTATTGCCCTGACCAATTTGGGAGATGCTCTGTTTAATCTTGATCGTCTGCTAGAAGCAGAGCAAGTTCTGTTTGCAGGTGTAGAAGTTTGGGAGTCATTGCGAGCGGGCTTAGGTAACAATGATGCTCTAAAAGTATCAATCTTTGAAACGCAGTTAGCGACCTACCGTAACCTCCAGGAGGTATTGGCTGATCAGGATAAAGCGGCGATCGCTCTGGAAGTGTCAGAACGGGGACGGGCACGGGCATTTGTAGAGTTAATTGCTAGAGACACAACGGGCGTTGATCAGGAACAATTTGCCGTAGAACCGCCCAGCTTAGACCAGTTGCGCCAAACCGCAATTGACCAGAACGCCACACTGGTGGAGTACAGCATTATTCGCGAACAGGCAGTAGATACCCCTCACGGTGCGTCTGAGCAATACCTGGAAACCCAGGAGTCAGAACTATTCATTTGGGTGATTGCGCCAACGGGAGAGGTGACATTTCGGCGAGTTGATTTGCGATCGCAGCCCAGTTTATCTGATGTTTCTTTAGCAGAACTGGCAAATGTGGCGCGACAGGGCATTCGAGGCGGAGAAGTTGCCCTTGATTCCGGTATTGATGAGTCTAGAACTGGAGAAAATGCTGCACTCAACCCCGGTGATTTGGTGAGACGGTTGGGAGATCCTGCCAACTGGCAACCCTATCAGGTTACGGCAGTTGACCTGGATGCAGGCACCGTCACCCTCAGCCATCCTGAAATCACATTGCCTGCCCCCGTTGCCCTAGCAGAAGTGTATCCCGCTGAATCGCAGCAGCCTCAAGTCCGTCGCTCTCAATATCGTCGATTGCAGCAGCTACACCAAATTCTGGTTGAGCCAATCGCTGACTTGCTCCCCGATAACCCCGATGAGCGAGTAATTTTTGTGCCGCAAGAGTATTTGTTTTTGGTTCCCTTTCCTGCACTGCAAGCCGCAGACGGACAATATCTGGTAGAACAACACACTCTACTCACTACACCAGCCGTTCAGGTGCTTGAATTGAGCCAGCAGCGCTCATCTTCTGCCAATGCAGCCCAAACTGCTGTAGTCGTGGGCAATCCTGCTCCCATGCCTGCTTCTTTAACGCCTCTACCCTACGCTGAAGCCGAAGCAGAGGCGATCGCCCAACTCCTCAACACCACTGCGATCACAGGCACAGAGGCGACTGAAACCGCGATTAAACAACGGTTGTCTGAGGCTCAAATTATTCACTTTGCGACTCACGGTTTGTTTAATGAAACTCATCCTTTGCAGGGGGCGATCGCTCTTGCTCCTTCCACCGCTGAAGAAGACGGATTCCTCACGGCTGCCGAAATCTTAGATCTGTCGATCAATGCAGAGTTAGTGGTGCTAAGCGCCTGCGATACGGGGCGAGGCAAAATTACTGGAGATGGAGTCGTGGGGCTGTCGCGATCGCTCATCGCCGCAGGTGCCCCCAGTGTCATGGTGTCTCTGTGGCAAGTCCCCGATGATGCCACCTCTCAACTAATGATTGAGTTCTACCGTCAGCGTCAGGAGTTCGATGATGCTCAGGCACTACGGCAGTCCATGTTAACCGTGATGCAAACTTACCCTAACCCTCGTGACTGGGCAGCCTTTACCCTGGTTGGTTCCACACCACAACGCTAAGGACTGTGGATTAAATATGCAGACCCAAATTCAGATTGAGCCAGCCCAACCCGATGATGCAGCGGCGGTGCTTGAGGTTCACTGTGCAGCGGTGCATCAAACGGCTGCACCTTTCTATTCAGCAGAGGTAATCAATAGTTGGGCGAGGTTGCCAATTGAGCGCGATCGCATTGATCGGGTCAGACAAAGATGGATTGAGAATGGCGATCGCCAAATGATTGTGGCAAGACAGGGCGATCGACTCGTTGGCTTTGGCTTTGTGGATAAAACAGCGGAATTGCAGGGACTGTACGTACATCCAGACTATGGACGACAAGGAATTGGTGCCCGGATTCTAGCGGCTCTTGAACAAGCGGCCTTTGCGTTTGGAGTATCAGTTTTGCAGGTTGATGCTTCCATCAATGCAGAAGCGTTTTACAGTAAGCAAGGCTTTCAAGTCACCGAACATTCTACTCATCGGCTAGCCTCTGGACAAGAGATAGCTTGCATCAAGATGCGAAAGGTGTTGCGCTCTAACTAATGATGGGTGAAGGGCATTGCTCATGTCTATCTATTCAAGCATTGCATGGGGTGGGTACGCTTTGCTTTGCCCACCCTACTACTGTACGTTTGTGGGATGGGCATCTTGCCCGTCCGGGCGGATGTCTCACCCACCCCCACAGGTTATTTAATCCGCAATCCTTAGAGTTTCATTAGCGAAGCTCGGAGATTCATCCGCAATCCTTAGAGTTTCATTAGCGAAGCTCGGAGATTCATCCGCAAAGCTTAGAGTTTCATCCGCAAAGCTCGGAGATTCATCGACAAGCTTAGAGTTAATCCGCAAGCTAGGAGTTCATCGCAAGCTGG
>JAAUQZ010000402.1 GCA_012033355.1 Leptolyngbyaceae cyanobacterium RM1_406_9
AAGTGATAGCAGGGTTTGTAAGATTTACCCAAAGCGGTTTTTGGTCAATACGCTAGAGGTTGCAACTGATGGGGCGGCTGAACAATCTACCCGAAAATTCTGGAGCGGCTGATCCGAATGCAGCACAGGACATTCTGAACACAGTGACGCAAGATTTGCGCCAGCTTCAACAAGAGTTAGTTTCCCAACTGCATCAGGATGTGCAGCGGCTTCAGGCTGAAAAAGCGCGACTTCAAAGCGACATTGACAAACTGCAAACTCAGCAACAGGCGGCTCTGTCGCAACAGCAGCGGGCGCAACAGCAGCTATGGGCCAAGCAACTGGCACAAGCCCTGGCGCAGCATTTGCAGGGGGCACTGGTGCAGCGAGTAGAGCAGACTTTGCCTCAGCGAGTGGGGACAAATTTGCCTGCCGCGCCCGCCGCTAATAGTCATCATGAAAATGCCTATCGGCTGCTAGCTTCGCTAGACGCAACGCTAAATCGCACTCTGACTTCGCTGCGGCAAGACCTGACCAGCTATCAAAGCTCTCTGTCCCAGCAGATTAGCCGAATGCACAACCTGGAACAGCAGGGAGAAGCGATTTTAGAGGCACTGGTCAGTCGGCTTAGCCATCAGCTTCAGGCAGAAATTGTCAGAGAGCAGACGGGGGCGCGATCGCCCTCTGAAGAACCAGAGCCAGCTAGAGAATCCAGGCTCTCCGATGGTGAGCGGCTGGCTCAAGCAATGGGCATTCAACGGGCTATCCTTCTAACCTGCGCCCGTCCCATGAGACTATTCACCCTCGGCAGCGTCCACCGTCAATTTTGCCAGTTGCGCCATCGACTGCACCCGATCCGGCAGTTGCGCCAATGCGTCCAACGCGCCCGATGGGGCTTTCTCAGTTTCAAATCGGGCTGGGGCTGATTTTGCTCTCAACGATCGCTCTTTCCCTGCACAATGTTGTGGTCGGCGTGATCGGCAACTCAACAACCGTATTGGGACTCTTTCAGCTTGGTGGGTTCCTGAAGTTAGGATTGGGCAATGCGCTGCTGATTTTGCTGTTGCGGATGATGATCGTTGTTCCACTGATGATTTGGGTGGCACAAAGACTTTATCCGGCAGTCTGGCAAGACATCAAAAAATTCTTGATCTCCAGGGATCGGCGATTGCTGATGACGGTGATTGGCAGTGGCGGCTGTTTGTTTTTGTCGCAAGTGCTGATCTACATTGCGATCGCCGAAATTGGCCCAGGCGTAGCTGTGACTATCTTATTCATGTATCCGCTGATCACAGTGCCGCTAGCCTGGTTTTTCTTTGGCGATCGCCCCACCCTGCTCCGCTGGGGAGTGATGCTAATCATTTCAGTCGGCATTATCTTCACTGCGCTGCCGAGAATTACTCAAACCAGCGCTGTATCCGGGGCAGGAGTGGCGATCGCCGTCGGGTCAGGCGTTGCCTTTGCCTGCTATTTAATCTCGATGCAAATTTGTTTTAGAAAACTGCACCCCGTTCCAGTCAGTTTGGCTCAGTTTTTGACAATCGGCTTTTTAGCTGCCGTCAGCCTGATTTTGCTCCCCGCCCTGCCCCTGCCCGATCGCTGGTCTGCCCAAGTCGGCATTGACCAACCGCTAGGCTTTGCGATTGGCGGCATTTTTCTGGGTGTTTTAACTCTAGTTGGCTACCTTTCAAACAACTTTGGAGTTCGCTTTTTGGGTGCAGCACGAACTTCAATCATCGCCTCCACCGGCCCGGTGCTGACCGCATTACTGGCTTTTCTATTGACACCTGGGGCTTTCACCCGGCTTGCGGGCGTGCAGTGGTTGGGAATTGTGATTGTGACATTTGGCGTAATTGCTTTGAGTTTCGAGAAAATGTCCACAGTCCAAGCCAAACCTGTAAAACCTGCAAGAAGTTAAACTACTGGTGATTAGAAAGGTAAAACGTCCGCTCAAGTTGCACCTTGATGAATTTTCCCGACTTTAACTCAGCCCCCTTACCCACCGCCGATACGCTGCTGTTCTGGGGCTTCATCATCACCAGCGGTATCCTCGTTGCTCAACTTTCTACCCGACTGAGTGAACGGCTTTCACAAAATCAAGCCGATGAGCTTGAAGATTCTGTAGAAGCAGTCGAGGCTGACGAAGCAAATGAAGAAAACGAAGTTAGTGAGACCCATGAAGAAGAGGTGACTCCAACTGAAATAGTTGCGGAGGATAAATAATGCGAACACACTTAGGATCGTGGATCAAATAACCTGCAAAACCAGAATCTGTGTAGGGGCATGGCATTGCCATGCCCCTACACAGGAGAATTACACATTAATAAATTCGTGATCCTTAGTGCCCCATTTAGGGAGCGATCGCCACCTGTCCTAGATCTGCGGGCGCAAGATGGGCATGAATCACACTGCCATCCCTAAACCAGACAACGCGCTTGCTCATCTTGGCG
This sequence comes from Leptolyngbyaceae cyanobacterium RM1_406_9, assembly GCA_012033355.1. Classification (GTDB taxonomy): domain Bacteria; phylum Cyanobacteriota; class Cyanobacteriia; order Elainellales; family Elainellaceae; genus JAAUTN01. The sequence goes on from JAAUQZ010000402.1 coordinate 2,430, forward strand.
ACTTCGGATTCGTGCGTCACCATGACAACGGTAATGCCGCTGGCGTTGAGTTCACCAAAGATGCTCATCACTTCCTGAGTCGTGTGAGAGTCCAAAGCGCCTGTTGGCTCGTCTGCCAGCAGCAATACAGGCTGGTTTACAATGGCACGGGCGATCGCCACCCGCTGCTGTTGTCCCCCTGAAAGCTGGGTGGGTTTATTGTTCAGGCGATTGGCTAAACCTACTCGCGTCAGGGCTTCGGCAGCACGTTCCTGGCGATCGCGATTAGGAATTCCCGCGTACACCATCGGCAGCATCACATTTTCCATTGCCGTTAACTGAGGCAACAGGTGAAACTGTTGAAACACAAACCCGATCTTGCGGTTGCGAATGTGGGCAAGCTCAGTATCCTCCAGTCTCGCCACATCCACACCATCCAGATAATAACGTCCTGATGTAGGGCGATCGAGACAGCCGATCACATTCATTGCTGTCGATTTCCCCGAACCCGAAGCGCCCATAATCGCGCAATACTCACCCGCTTCTACGGTCAAACTGACATCAGACAGCGCCCGCACCTCTGTATTACCAGAACCGTAGATTTTAGAAATGTGTTCGAGTTGAATAATGGCTTTAGACATGGGGGGAGGGGGAGGGGAGGGATGAGGGATG
>JAAUQZ010000125.1 GCA_012033355.1 Leptolyngbyaceae cyanobacterium RM1_406_9
CCCCCACTCCCCCAGATCCCCCCTCCAACTCGCCCTTGCATTTCGCCTCAGCATTGCAGGCTTGATCCGGCGAAGGCAGAAGCGGGAAAGCGATTATTCCATTCTTCGTCAGAAATCTCAGTTAGGTCAGCCAGTTTTGGAGATACGTTCCAGGGGTAAGGCTGAAAGTCAGCTATGTCTGTTTCTTGGGCAAAGCGTTGATTCCAGGGGCAAACGTCTTGACAGATATCACAACCAGCAACCCAACCCTGGAGGTGAGGGGCGATCGCCTCTGGCAGTTCTTCAGCCCGATTTTCAATGGTGTGATAAGCGATGCAGCGATTAGCATCAACCACAAAGGGTTGGGCGATCGCCCCAGTAGGACAAGCTTCGATACAGCGAGTGCAGGTGCCGCAGTGCTGGGTGTGTGGGCGATCGCTCTCCAGCACTAAATTGGTCAGCACTTCTCCCAAAAATACCCAGGAGCCGTATTCTCGTGTGATCACATTGCTGTTTTTAGCAATCCAACCGATTCCCGCTTTTTCTGCCCAGACTTTATCTTTAACGGGTCCCGTATCGGCGTAGGGTCGAGCCTGAATGCCTTCAGCTTGAGCTTCTAACCAGTTAGCCAGTGCCTTCAGCTTTTTGTGTAAAACCTTGTGATAATCCCGCCCCCAACCATAGCGAGAAATTTTGGCGTATTCGTTGCTGTCGGGTCGGGCGTGGGGGGTGTAATAATTCAGCGCTACGCAGATCACCGACTTTGCGGTTGGCATGACCTGGTGAATGTTCTGCCGTTTAGGATTTTCCATCCAGGACATTTCTGCCTGGTAGCCCTGAGCCAGCCAACGAGCCAAAGCCGTATCACTCGGAGCATTCAGAGTCTTTGTTGGGTGACTGGTGACTATTTCTTGGGAGGCTGGCATTTCTACAGCGGCAATCCCTACCTTGTGAAAGCCTAAATCTAGAGTCTTTTGCTGGATATGAGTACGGTCAATGGCAGCCGGAGCGATCGGAGTAATGGGATTTGAATTCATAAACTCTTTTAATGCAATTTAAATGCGATTGCGGGTTCAACACTAACGCACTGTTATATAGCTGTAGCCATACAGGTTAGGATTGCGGGTTTATTAATGTGTAATTCTCCTGTGTAGGGGCATGGCATTGCCATGTCCCTACAGAGACTCTGGTTTTACAGATTATTTGATCCACAATCCTTAGGATATTTCTGTACGTGAAGCACTTGTCGTGTAAACAATGGGCTTAAGCCCATTGTCTTAACTATCTCGGCAATGGCTATAACTGGCAAAATCTCTCCAGTGGAGCAGGCGATCGCCCGCTCCATCAGTTATCTTTACCTTGAGTACCAAATCTTAAGTACTAACCAGGACATTTTAAGGACTTCAACGATGGCGGTTACACCTGAGATAACTTCACCCGATGAATCAACCATCGCAGGAATCTCAGAGCCAGTCATTTATCGTTATTTTGAAACGCTGAACTTAGCAGATTTTCAGGCAACGGCCGCCTTATTTGCCGTAGAGGGTGTGATGCATCCTCCATTTGATGAAGAACAGGTCGGTGAGGAGGCGATCGCCGCGTACCTGCAAGCGGAAGCAAAAGGAATGAAGTTTCATCCCCGTCAGGGCATTTTTGAGACGCTGGAAAACGAAACTCACTACAAAGTTGCAGGCACAGTACAAACACCTGTGTTCAGCGTCAATGTGAACTGGCTGTTTGTGTTAGATGCTCAGTCTAAAATTCTCTCAGTCAAAATCAAGCTTCTGGCATCGCCCCAGGAATTGCTGGGCATGAGGCAGTAGCAGCGACAACTGAAAATATCTGATTTTTGAGGTTGTGATCCTACAAGGATTGCAACCTTTTCTCCGGATTGAGCAGAAATTGGTTTGGGAATACTATTGACTTCCTTAACTCACCTGCCGCTAACAGTAAGACTATTGCAGGTCTTGCCAGCCCTCTCTTGAACGCTTGAGATGACCAAACTCAGGAATTCGGTTTTCCAACTCGATTCCCATGCTGTATATTCAGCTACGACCTGAATCGATCGTTTACTCGTCGGTTAGTCAAACCCGTTAAGTCCAAATCTGTATTTACATTAAGTAGCCCTATCAAAAATTGGTGCTCAAAAATTGGTGCTCAAAAATTGGTGCTTAAATAGTGGCGGGAGTAGCGAAGCAATCGCTTATGCCGATTGGAAGAACTGGCTAACCCGAAAGCTAAAACCTGATTGCGAAGTTGCTAAGGTAAAGCGATCGCCCACTTTAATGTTCCAATACAGCGCCCCAATGCAATGCCCAATCTAAGTTCTTTGGCTAACTCTGTGGGCTGAGTGGCGATCGCAACAACAACGCAACGTAATAACAATAACGCAGTAAAAATTCAGCAATCATTGTCACCTGTCCGATACCGAATGTCTCTTCCATGCGATGAGACTAGAGCAACGAGGAGAACCTGAGACCGTGAGATTTGAACGACTAATTCCCAGTTTTCTGGGTATTGTAGGCGCTTTGATGATCGCTTCTCCAGCAGAGGCGGCCCAACTGCAATTTTGGCGCTTTAATCCGAGTCAAAATCAGCTTGTTTTCACCACCGACAGCGGCGTACAGCCGAGAGCACAACTGATTGCTAACCCAACCCGATTGGTAATCGACCTACCGGGTACGACGCTGGGCAACGCAAACTTGAGTCAGCTTGTGGGGGGTGGAGTGCGCGAGGTGCGTGTCGGACAGTTTGATGCACAGACTGCCCGTATCGTGATCGAGCTTGACCCTGGATACACGCTTGACCCGCAGCAGGTACAGGTGCGGGGGGCTACGCCAACCCAGTGGACTGTCCAGTTGCCGGCCCCAGAACGGGTAGAATCTCCTCCCTCAGCGACAACACCATCGCCCAGCGAACCTTCTCCCCAAGCGGATTCTCCCCCTGTCTCAGGGGCAGCCACTCTGTTAGAAAATGTGCGCGTCACCCCCGACGGCTTTTTTATGCGTACCAGCGGCGCAACGCCAGAAATTGAGGTCGATCGCAGCCGCAACCGTCGTGAAATTTATTTTGACCTGGAAAATACTGCTATTTCGCCGCAACTGACGTCAGAAATTCCGGTAGAGCGCTTCGGCGTAGAGCGAGTTCAAATCAGCCAGCTTGAGTCTGATCCGCCGATCGCCAGAGTCACGCTTGAACTGTCCGATCCGGATATTGATTGGGAAGCGACCGCTAGCGAATTTGGCGGAGTGGTGCTGATTCCAACTAGCGGGTTTGCCAGGGAAGATGAACCGCCAGTCAGCGCTGCTCCCCCCACTGCCCAAGCCCCACCCGCCGAACCCGCCACCATCGAAGGGATTGAACTGGGAAGCGATAGCGCACAACTGTTGATCCAGTCAAATCAGCCAATCACCTACACCTCTGGATGGGATCGAACAACTGCCGATTATCAAATCACGATTCCAAATGCACGGCTTGCCAATAACGTTACAAGTCCTCAACTAGGGACAAACAGTCCGCTGCGGCGAGTTCGGTTACGCCAGGAAGATAATGACACCGTTGTAATTTTGGTGCAGCCTGCCGCTGGAGTAAACATTAGTGGAGTCAATCAACCCAGTCAACAACTGCTTTCACTGCAACTTCAACAAGCAGGTCAGCGCCCTCCTGGTGGCAATCCCATTCCTGTTGCGCCGCCCAGTGCTGGCTATCCCCCTGCTAATTTACCGGGTGTGCCCAACAGTCGCGTTGTAGTGGTGATCGATCCGGGACATGGCGGCCCTGATCCAGGTGCGATCGGAATTAACGGCATCCGCGAAAAAGATATTGTGTTGCCAATTTCGCTAGAAGTTACCTCGCTGCTGGAACAACAGGGCGTTCAAGTTGTCCTGACCCGACAGGATGACCGTGACCTGGATCTAGAACCCCGCGTCCAAATTGCTGAACGCGCCAATGCAAACTTGTTTGTCAGCATTCATGCCAATGCCATTAGCATGAGTCGTCCGGATGTGAATGGGATAGAAACCTACTATTACTCGAACGATGGCTTGCGGCTAGCCCAGGTGATTCACGCTAGCGTTGTGCAAAATACAGGTTCAGCCGACCGAGGTGTGCGTCAGGCAAGGTTTTATGTTATTCGAAATACCTCTATGCCAGCAGTTTTGGTAGAAACTGGGTTTGTGACGGGGCGAGATGATGCGCCACGCTTAGCCGATCCGGCTTATCGCAGTCAGATAGCAGGGGCGATCGCTCGTGGCATTCTTCTCTATGTTCAGCAAAACTTTTAGCTAAAGCTTTACAACTTTTAACGGTAAGCTTTACTGTGGTCATCAGCTTTACTGTGTTGAAATTCCCTGTGTCTAACTCTTCTAAGGCCCATCTTTATCCTGGAGCAAATCTCCATCTTGGCATTCATTCTCTGACTCATCCCCGACCCTTGCTACCTGACCCTTTAGCCCATCCAGATCACCCTCAAAGAGCCAGAATCGGTGTATTTGACAGTGGGGTAGGTGGGCTGACCGTTTTGAGAGAACTGTATCGGCAATTGCCCAACGAATCGATTTTGTATGTAGGCGACACGGCTCGATTGCCCTATGGCACTCGCTCTGTGTCAGAAATTCTTCAGTTTGCGCGAGAAATTTTGACTTGGCTGTGTCAGCAGGGCGTGAAGATGATTGTCGTCGCTTGCAACACCAGTGATGCGATCGCCCTTGATCAACTCTGTTCTGAAATTGAAATTCCAATCCTGCGCCTAATCTTGTCTGGGGCGCGGGCTGCTGTTCAGCAAGGCAGACGCATCGGGGTGATTGCAACGCCTGCAACTACAGCCAGCAATGCCTATCGTCAGGCGATTCTAGAGGCAGACAGCACCGTTGAGGTGTGGCAGGTTGGATGCCCAGAGTTTGTGCCGCTGATTGAGCAAAATCAGATTTACACTCCCTACACGAAGGCGATCGCCCTGGAATATCTCACCCCCTTGCTTGATCAAAACATTGATGCCCTGGTGTACGGCTGTACTCACTACCCCCACCTGTCGCCGATACTAAGAGCTATCCTGCCTGTCTCCGTTCAGCTAGTTGATCCAGCCGTCCATGTGGTAGCTGCTGCTGCCCAGGAGCTAGATCTTTTGGGCTTAAAAAGCACCCGCCCGCCTTTGCCCACGCGCTTTTGCGTGACTGGAAACCCTGAGCATTTCCGGCAAGTCTCAGTTCAATGGTTAGGATGTACCCCACTTGTTGAGCAGGTCAATCTAACTGAAGCAGTCAGCGTGTAATCACTGCTAGAATGGCGACCGCTGAGGATTGCGGATTGAACAACCTGTGGGGTGGGTGTCTCACCTGCCCGGACGGGCAAGATGCCCATCCCACAGAATGTCCTAAATCAATATGGCTACCGCTATCGCTATAGTTCTTCATCCTCAAATGTCGCATTCTGGGGCGATCGCCTCTGTACAGATGTATAAGAGAAGAAATTCAGTGTATGATCACTCTTCAGGTAGATGTTAGGTAAAAGGACGAGAGCGTGCGATCGTCCAGCACTTCTAAACGTACCTCTTTAACTTTCCCCTTTACCCTGACAATAAGCCTGAAGAAGTGGGCCTAAGCCTGTAAGCGCTGTACAAGCATTAGCAGTAAATAGACTGCCAGAAGGTAGCCTGCCGCCAGAATTGGAATGATGAGCGGAATACCGTTGTACGTCATAACAATAAAACCGATAGAAGTTGGGGTTCAAACTAAATTAAAAATTAAGTTAAGGCATAAACCTTAAGCCATCAGACAGACGGCGACCTATTCTCTCAAAGTCATGCCTTGCAGGATGAATCCTCTAGGAAAAATCCGGTACAGGAGACTCATTCCGAAAGAATAGCCATCTCAAAGCTACAAAAACAGCTTGAGTTTGGATAATCGACGAACTAACCTGACTAGCTCCAGACGGAGAGCAGACTGGAGTAAAAGAGGAGTGCAGAATTAGAACTCCTTATACCCCTGCCGCTACCTCACAACTGCTGTAGCCCTATTCGCGTTAAGTCCGAAAACTTTTAAATCTCTATAAAATCCTAGCACAGGATTTTGGTTTTTTATAGGACATTCTTTCATAGACTTAACAAATCTACATGAGCTTGAAATGGGCTTTTCACGGCACCTGGCGATCAAAACAAGGCTAGAACAGGTAGGATTGTAAAGACACTTCTACTGAGTATTGTTACTTACCGAAAAGGGATGATTTGAAAGGATACAAATTCGGCTTTAAAGATAAGGCTTAACCCGAAATGGGGATGTAATCGACCTGTCACAGACTGCTCTAAACCATAATCAACGCTTATGTAAGAATGACGGCTGATCTAACCTTAATTCAGATGCAGTAGATGCCAACGAAAGGTGAGCACCCAGTCTAATGTTTCAAGGTAAATGCTGACTGCTAACTCTGTTCTGAGTAGTCGCGGGCGAGAAGAAAACTCTATATCAACCCTGATCCTCGTTCAGATATAGAAGGCTTGCCTTAGAATAGAGCTAAGATATGTAAAATTTTGTAATCTAACGCCTGAAGCGGCTCATTCATGACCTCAGCGACCTCTCTCTTTTCCCCAGTTGAAGCGGATCTGCGCCTGCTCACAGAAAATTTAAAAAATCTGGTTGGTGAACGTCATCCCATTTTGTATGCTGCCGCAGAACACCTGTTTGGGGCAGGAGGGAAGCGCCTTAGACCCGCTATCGTTTTGCTGATTTCTCGCGCTACGATGCCCGGACAAGATATTTCCTCTAAGCATCGTCGGCTGGCTGAAATCACCGAAATGATTCACACTGCCAGTCTGGTTCATGATGATGTGGTAGACGAATCTGATATGCGACGGGGTGTTCCAACAGTTCACAGCAGTTTTGGCAATCGGGTCGCAGTGCTGGCAGGAGATTTTTTGTTTGCTCAGTCTTCCTGGTATTTGGCAAATTTAGACAATCTGGCAGTCGTGAAGCTGCTGTCGGAAGTAATCATGGATTTGGCAGAGGGCGAGATCCTTCAAGGGTTAAGCTGTTTTGAGACGAGCCTGTCCATTGAAGCGTATTTAGAAAAAAGCTATTACAAAACGGCTTCTTTGATTGCCAATAGCTCGAAGGCAGCAGGGTTGCTGAGTGATGTGTCGGCTGAGGTGGCAATGCATCTCTATGGCTATGGTCGTCACATTGGTCTGGCGTTTCAAATTGTCGATGATATTTTAGATTTCACAGGTTCAATCGAGTCTTTAGGTAAGCCTGCTGGGTCTGATTTAAAGAGCGGCAATTTGACCGCACCTGCTCTCTACGCTCTAGAGGAAAAGCCTTATTTGGAAGCGCTGATTGAGCGAGAGTTTGCTCAAGATGGAGATTTGGAACAGGCGATCGCCCTAATCAAAGACAGTCAGGGAATCGAGCGTTCTCGCGAACTGGCCGCCCAGCACGCTCAGACGGCCGTCCAACACTTGAACGATTTGCCTCCTACAGAGTCTCGTCAGACATTGATCAAGCTTGCAGATTATGTATTGAGCCGTCTGTACTAGCTAGAGGTAGTTGCAGCTTTGACATAGGCGATCGCCAGAGGCGTAATTTTTTGCACAACCTGGTCAATTACGGTGTGGTCGAGGTCTGTCCACGCTCTCGGCTGCCCAAATACGCAGGGCTGCAAAACGCCCCATAGCTGATCATCTTGACAAAGGTGCGCGTGAACCAGGGCACGATGACCGAATTCACGCCGCTCAAATGCAGAGTTAACTACCTTAGGATCAGCAGTTTCTACGTCTTCGACAAAAATAGAAGCCTCAGTGCGGAGGGCGGCTGCAAACAGCGGATCTTCTTCAGGTAAAGACTCCGGCTCGGCTTTCCAGTCTGAGTCCAGCACAGTAGGAATTTCGTCGCTGCGAGTCCAGCAGTAAGGCACAATTCCCATCTTGGTTTCGGGATTGCGGAGGTAGAGGAAGCAGCGATCGCACTGGAGGATCTTTCCGAGTGCAGGCAGCAAAGCTGAAAAACGGCATCTGGTTCATTGGGAAGCCAGACATCTTGCAGATTAGTTTGAAGGGCGTGGCTAGACATAGGTGATGAAGAGACAGGATAAAAGGCGAAACGTATAGGATTTTTGGAATTCTTGAAAGACGCGATCGCTTTATACCGTAACGTCTTCACTTAAACTTCAAACTCTATCGGGCGGCGGAAGAGTTATGGTATCGTTGCGATTCCAATTCTTTGCTCAACGGTTTTCAGAATTGACTGCTGACATTAACCGGATGCAGGTCATTCAGCCCCGAAATGACATTCTGAGGGCTTGTGCAACTTTGAGCAATTGCTTTGGGTCAGCAAGTCAAACCCTCACCCTCCCTTTGTATTGCTGTGCGGCGTTACTTTTTGTTCTTGATGAAGCAAGTTCTTAGACCCATCGGGCAGTGCCTTACAACGGTTGTTGTAACTTCTGCGATGCTTGAAAGCTATGCGTTTCCCCTTCTGGCTACCCCGACTGCTAACCCTTCTCCCTCTCAACCTACAGAAAGTAGCGATTCAACGATTCAGACCAATGCCACATCCCTGATTCAGCCGGAAGCCATTGCTCCGCCCGAAACGGTGTCAGAACCCATCAGCGTTCCACCGGACTTGACAGAAATTAGAGTTGAACCGATCCCAACCCACGCGGCAGATCTAGCTCCTGTGGCTGAGCCGTCTGCCGCCCAAAACAGCGCTGCTGGTGACTCAGAGCAGATACCAAGCAACCATAGACCCAATGCTGAAGGTTCCGAGGCGGCAACACCCCCTGATTCTGCACCAGCGGAGACAACCCAGACTGCTAGCCCAGCAGGGGAGGCGATCGCCGCTTCCGTTGCTCTGGAGACTGCAAGACAAGAATTGGCAGAAAAGCTAGCCGCGATTGTAGAGCAAGATCAACCCGAACGCGAGGCAGAATTTCGCCAAAACCTGGTTGCCTCGGCACTTCACTACGCTGAAGTGGGCGAGTTTGACCAGGCGCGTCAGGTCGCTCAACATCCTGCTTTGCCGACCGAGATTCAAACAGAACTACTGACCAAAATCGATGAAATAGAGGTGGCTCAGCAGCCACAGCTAGAAGCAGAGGAAAGTGTGGCGATCGCTGAAAACCCCGCTGCACCGTTAAGCTATCCCACCGCAGGCTATTCCAACATTGGCGCTCGGACGCTGCCTCCTGGTTTGGTTGGGTATCAGGGCGATCGCTGTCTAGCTCCTGTGGCTCCGTCAGCAGACAACTCAGGCGCAGTTGCGGTCAACCTGAGCGGAATTCAGCTTGTGGCTACTCCTGCTACGCTCACACCCGATCAGCAGCTTGCGTCCGTGTTAACCATTTCTAACGCGGCGAATGAAACCATCAACCTGATTCAAACTTCAAAGCTGGAAAAGGTGCAAATCAGCCAGATTCCCCAGCAGCCCATTACCGTATCAGAAGCCAACAAACTGACCCAGGAAATAGAATCTGAGGCAGCGGCATCTGAGGAGCCAGGTCAACACCAGCCAAGCGCCAACCGTCGGGGTGAGGTTAAACTCAACCATGTGGTTGGCTCGACCTTAGACAGCTTGCTGAATAAGGTTGGAATTACAACCATTCCCGCCGTTTTTGACTCCCTATTTCTAGGGCAGACCTACCCAACTATTAGCGAATTTGAGCAAACCGAACAGCCAGTTTCGCCGAATGCCCCTCTGGCAGAGGCTCCAACCGGAGAACTGGCAACCCAAACGAGCGATCGCAATTCTGAAATTAGCTCAGCCTTGCCCGATATCACCCTTCCTCGTCTGGTTGTGACTGACCCGGCATTGGCGATCGCCGCTGGACTGCCTTCACCCCTTGAGGGAATCGATAAAGGATTTGGTAAGGCAAGCGCTCTCCCACAGCAATCCTTAAGCTGGCAAAAAGCTGAGACTGAAAACCCATTTGCAGTACTTGTACAATCCACAGGCAGCATCAACTGTGCGACCGCGCCTGGTCGCTTCACGGGCTACTCCGTCACCACAGCCCTGAGTCAGCAGTTCAGCAGAATCGGCATGGCATTTCCGCTACCGATTCCAGCGGCGCTGACTTCTGCCTTTGGCTGGCGAATTCACCCCATTTTTGGCGATCGCCGCTTCCACGCAGGAATTGACCTGGGCGCACCGCAGGGTACTCCGGTAATTGCGGCTGTATCTGGTCAGGTTGTCGTAGCCAACAACATGGGCGGATATGGCTTAACTGTCGTGTTGGAAAATCAAAGTGTAACGCTCCGCAACCTGTATGCTCACCTATCTGGCATTGCCGTACAGCCTGGAACCTGGGTTGAGCAAGGCAGCGTCATTGGCTGGGTTGGCAGCACCGGCAACTCCACCGGACCCCACCTGCACTTTGAGGCGCAGCAGCTCACGGCAAATGGTTGGGTTGCGGTTGATCCCCTAGCCAATGGAGCAATGTCTGTCGCTAGAGCGCAATAATAAATAAAGTTTCTCTAGAAGACAGCGCAAATATTTGGCGTGAGCGTTATGTTGTGGCAACCCATAGAAGACCTGCCATCAGGCTGGCAAGATTTAGCAAATTCTGAGTTGCCACCTTTAGTAACCGTTTGGAATGAGCAAGCAGATCGTCTACGTCAATCAGGAGAATTTCAAACTTTTAATGAGAAACTGCGTAGAGAAATAGCAATTGAAACCGGAATAATTGAGCGTCTGTACACCATAGATCGTGGCATTACTCGCTTATTGATTGAACAGGGAATTAATGAGGCATTGATTCCTCATGGTGCTACGGATCGTCCAATTAAGCAGGTAGTCTCTCTTATTAAAGACCAAGAAACTGCAATTGAAGGATTGTTTGATTTTGTAGGTGGACAAAGAACGTTATCAAATTCCTACATAAAGCAATTACATCAGGTTCTAACTCAGCATCAAGAAACAACTGAAGCATTCGATCCACTAACTAAGCAGGTTGTGAATGTGCCTTTGCTGCGGGGTGACTGGAAAAGCCAGCCCAATCACCCTTCGCGGCAAGATGGCAGCATCATTCACTACTACTGCCCTCCTGAGCAAGTTGCTTCTGAAATGGATAATTTAATTCAGTGGCATCGGCAACATCAAGCGCAAAAAGTTTCTCCCGAAGTAGAGGCAGCTTGGCTACATCATCGATTCACACAGATTCATCCATTTCAAGATGGAAATGGACGTGTTGCTCGTTGTTTAGCTAGTTTGGTCTTCATTCAAGCGAGTTGGTTTCCTTTAGTTCTGACTCGTGACGATCGAGCAGTCTACCTCGCAGCTTTGGAGGAGGCAGACCAGGGCAACCTATCTGGCTTAATTAATTTATTTTCTAAGAGCCAAAAGCAAGCTTTTCTAAAGAGCCTTGGTTTGTCAGAACAGGTATCATCAGAGGCGCGAAGAACTCAAGTTATTATTTCTTCTATTGCTGAAAAACTAAAGAAAAATCAATCGACATCTATTCAAGAAAAATGTAGGAAAGCGGAGAGTTTTGCTTCACACCTATTTGATATTGCTCTGATTCGCCTACAAAATATTGCTGATGAAATTAGGTTATCTGTCCAGAATTTTGTAGGCGATGCACAGATTTTCACAACTTTTGCCCCTGCTGGTGATTCTCGCTCCTATTATCATCGCTATCAAGTAGTGGAAAATGCTAAACAGTTAGGGTATTTTGCTAATCTTCGGAACTATCATACTTGGATTCAACTGGTTATTAATGTGGAAGCATCAACGACCCTTCTTCTCTCATTCCATGTGCTTGGACATGAGTACCGAGGATTACTTGTGTGTACTGCGTGTGCATACTATAGAGATGATTCTGAGGAAGGAGAACGCAATATTAGTGACATCCAATCTTTAGCAGATTCTCCATTCCAGTTCTCTTATGCAGATGTAGAAGAAAGTCTAATAGAACGCTTCAAGCAATGGTTAGAGAATGTAATTTTGACGGGTTTAGAGTATTGGAACAAGAGCATTTAAAAACTTAGTGTAACCCTGTGCAAGAAGTGGCATGGCATAGTAGATCCTTGAAGTAGATAAAACAGAGATGACTTCAATGCGATCGCAGTTTGAATACGGAACTTTAGCTGACTCTAAAGACGCTCAGCGGCTAGGAGCCATTTTAGAACAGTGCTTTAACAGTCCACCGGGCAGCAGTGAAGCTTACTTTAAGCGCGTTGGTCTAGAAAACTTTCGCGTTTTGCGGGCATCAGGGCAGTTAGCGGGCGGGTTGGCGACTTTGCCGATGGGTCAGTGGTTTGGCAATCAGCGAGTACCGATGACGGGAATTGCGGCCGTCGGCATTGCCCCGGAATATCGCGGTTCTGGTGGGGCGATCGCCTGATGCAGCAAACTCTGCAAGACCTTCACGCCAACGGGACGGCTCTTTCTGCGCTGTATCCGGCAACCCAGCAGCTTTATCGCAAGGCAGGCTACGAGCAGGGCGGCAGCTTTTGCACCTGGGAAATTGCGGCTAAGTCGATTCAGGTGACGGGGCGATCGCTACCGATTCAACCTATTCACTCCCCAACTGCCGCGACGTTTCAAGCGCTCAGCCAGCAGCAAGCCCAGCTAAACAACGGCAACCTCGACCGGCATCCCGCCATTTGGGAAGAAATCTTTAAACCTGATGCGCCCGAAGTCGTTTACGCCTATCTGTTTGGGGACGCTCAGCCTGAGGGCTACATCATCTTTAGCTCCAAGCAGATTAACAACTGTGCCACTCTGGTGGTGCTAGATTGGGCAGTTCTCACTCCTGCTGCTGGGCACAGCTTTTGGAAATTTCTGGCAAACCATCGTTCTCAAGTTAAGCAGGTGCGATGGCGCAGTGCTGCCATTGATCCGCTCACTTTGCTGCTGCCGGAACAGTCTGCTAACCTGCACGAGACAGATTATTGGCTGCTGCGAATCGTTAATGTCACCAGCGCTCTAGAAAAGCGGGGCTATCCTCATGCTGCTGAAGCAGAACTGCATCTAGACATTCAAGATGACCTGCTGCCTAACAACAGCGGTAGATTCATTCTTTCAGTTGCAAACGGGCAAGGCACTGTTACTAAAGGAGGTAAAGGTGAGTTGCGGCTAGATATTCGCAGCCTAGCACCCCTGTATACTGGCTTGTTTTCACCGCATCAGCTACGGCTTTTGGGGCAGCTAGAAGTGACTGAGGGGGCGATCGCCACTGCAACTCAACTCTTTTCAGGTTCCCATCCCTGGCTGCGAGATTTCTTTTAGAGCGGAAAATGCACAAACAAACATGATAACTGTCATGATTCAATCTATTCCCAGGCAGGTTGCCTGCCAATTGGAGCGACGATTACGCCATGAAGCTAGAAGACTATGAAACACTCGGCATTCCGGAGTACTGGATTGTTGATTATCTGGGTCTAGGCGGAAGACGTTACATTGGTTCTCCCAAACAGCCAACCTTTTCTGTTTACCAACTGAGTGAGATGGGAGAGTATCAGGTAAAGCTATTTCGAGATTCGCATCCGATTGAATCAGCCATTTTCCTGAACTACAGCTCAGTCTGGAACAGGTCTTGTCTGCGGTCGGTGCTTGAAAAGCGAAAGCCCACTCACTGAGCGGGCTTTGTACGATCGGAGCGGCGGGATTTGAACCCACGACCCCTACTACCCCAAAGTAGTGCGCTACCAAGCTGCGCTACGCCCCGACACCGCTTAACAAGCATAACATAATGGTGAGCAATGGACAGCGCCAGGAGATAGCTTCAAAAGACTTTTAAGACCTGCGTAGACTGAAGCAGGGCGGGTACAGCCTGCTCTGACCAATAGCCTTCTGCCCGACGACCCGAAAGCAGCATTAGACGCAAACCGTAAGCTTTTGGATAACCTTCTGCCTCCAGCCACAGCAAGTCACTTTCAACCTCACAGGTAATTTTCTCCTCATCCATCAGTTCTTCTGCAATGCGGTTCACTGCTTCTGCCAGTTTTGCCGAAAGCCGACAGAAATCATCTAACTCTGCCTCGGTCAACTCAATGGCCCAGTCATCTCCTCCAACTAGTCCTCGAAATTCCGATGCTTCTGCGTCCCAGCCTAACCGCCACCCAGAACCGCTTTTTACTTGACGTGCCATAGTTACAGCGCTGTGTTGTGCCAATTCTCTTCAAGGCTGCATTTTTTGAAGCGTACCCCGTTCCAAAAGATGCAGCTTTATATGAAAACAGTGTTAAACAACCCATCGGTTAGGGCAGTAATAGCTGGGCATCTCCTGGACGGGGTTGAAGGATGATTGGACTGTTGCCTGAATTGGGAGGCGTTGGGTTAGCTTCTTCTGAACTAGCAGGAGGCTCAGGATCAGTCGCCGCACTAGCCTGTCCGCTAAAGATAGTTACCATTGCATTGACCAGAGCGTCTCTCTGAGCGCGGTTGAGGCTGCGAATCACAGCCACGTCGCCCTCCATTGGGTTAACGGTTAGAGTGTCTCCACTGGGATAAAGTTCTGCCCGTATCCAATCATTTGCGCCCAGGTAGTCTGCCATTGTCAATTTCCAGTCAAGCCGATAGTTAGGTGGGCGGCTCTTAGTGTAAAGGTGATAGCGAATTAACCGACTGACTAAGGTGTTGTTAGGGCTGGCTTCTCCTGTGCGAGCATTGATGTAGTGGTTTTCTAGAGGCAACTCTGGGATGAGTTGATAAACCTGCTGCCAGGGTTCAGTTGCACCAGGTAATCCCTCCGGCATTTGCTGAGCGATCGCAGGCTGTCCACTCCATTGTGCTGACCACTGCCGTTGGGGTTGAGCATTAAACTTGAGTGCAGGCATTAGAGCAAACAGACTGACTAGACTGGCGGTTGTCAAAAGGGCGATCGCAAACCCAACTACTCGTCTAGAAATTACTTTAGGTTGAATCATCATGACCGAGATGGAAGTGAATAACTTTCATTATGTCGAACTACAGGCAAGGTTTGTTCTGGGTGCATCCCAGTTTTGCAAGTTTGCCCTCATCCCCCAACCCCTTCTCCCAAAAAGGGAGAAGGGGAGCCGGATTGA
>JAAUQZ010000126.1 GCA_012033355.1 Leptolyngbyaceae cyanobacterium RM1_406_9
AGGCATTCAAAGAGATCAGATTTATAAGAATCTCTCTCCACAACGCAAAGAAGATTTGCTTAGCTATATAGCGGCAATTACATTTAAACAGAGAGATTATTTCTTTAAGCAAACTCTGGTTGAGCAATATATCACAGACTATATCCGCAACTTGTCTAAAGCAAGTCTCACCGCAGAGGAACTCCAACTGGATAGCGAAGCAATTCTACGTTCGATTGAGGCTCAACATGGTTTGTTAGTCGAGCGGGCAAAAGGCATTTATTCTTTTTCGCACCTTTCATTTCACGAATATTTTGTTGCTAGAGACGTTTCCTACAGCAGCACTTCTTTAGAAACTGCAATTCAGAATCTGGCTTATCTTGTCTGTGATAGACGTTGGCGAGAAGTCTTTTTGCTGGTTGCTGAGATGCTAAGAGATGCTTCGTTGCTTCTATTTGCGATGAAACAAGAAATTGACCGGCTGCTTGCATCTTCTGAACTGTTGCAGCGCTTTTTGAGCTATGTTTGCGATCGCGCCCAAGCTCCAGAATTCTCCTTTTGCAAAACGCCAGCAGCTCGTGCTTTTTACTTTGATATTGACTTTGATATCGACGAAAACCGCTCAATCGCCCTGCAACTCGATCGCTCTGCGAATCTACTGGTTTGTGCTAGTTTTCTAACTCGGATGTTAGATACTGTTAGTTTGAAGGATGCGATCGCGATCGCTCAAAACTACGATCAAAAGCAGACCAACTCTGCTAGCAAAATTCAAACGGCTGGCTCTGCCAATTTTGTTATGATGATTGCAATTAAAATTGCCCTGGATTCCAGACAACTAGAAGCCAACGCACGAGAAACGCTCAAAACACTCTTAAATCGTTTGCAAGGTCAATCAACCGATGATGAAGCCGTCAAGCAGGTTGCCGACAAAGCGAGAAATGTAGCCAAAAATCGTCATCATATTGGTCAAGAGTGGCAATTTAACTTGCACGAAAAACAATTGCTAAAGCAGTACTATTACGCGACTCAATTGTTGGTTGAATGCTTGAACAGTGATGGCTGTATGATGCCTCCCGAATCACGACGGCAGCTTGAAGAATCGCTATTCAAACCGATTGAGTTCTCACTTGATATCAATTCTCTTTAAGGCTGCACCTAGAAACGGTATTAATCAACTCACCTGGTCTGTACATGAGTTTGGTCTGAGGCTTTTAACCATAACCCTACGATGTTGCTAAAGACATATTCACTTCAACAAAATCAGCTTGAAAGCTCTAGCCAACCCCCTTTTCCTGCAACCTTTCAAATTTGGCAGAATCGTGTGATTGATCTACCTGACACCGGAACTCACTTTGGATACACCTATCAAGGACTAGCCAGTTTATCCGGTCTGGCAGGAGCAGAAGCCTACCATCTGCATTCGGGTATGTACTTTTGTCTGCCTGGGGAAGGAAGCATTGGGGGCAAAGGAACATCCGGTATCGTTATCACTCACCCAAGTTATCGAGGGATGTTCAGCCTGGGTGGCCCAATCGAGTCGCAGGGACGCTTTGCTTACATTGATGGTGGCACCAGCAGTTTACTCATTCCACCCGTTCTGCGAGGTGATCCTTGTTTAAATGCAATGTACTTTCCACCTGCAACGGAACAAACTCTACACACTCATCCTAGCGATCGCCTCGGAATTGTAGTGAAGGGGCAAGGAGAGTGTAAAACTCCTCAAGGGATCGCTCACCTACAGTCAGGCATCATTTTCTGGATTCCGGCAAACGGTCTGCACCAATTTTGTACTAAAGACGATAGGCTAACAGTTGTTGTATTTCACCCAGACAGCGATACAGGATTTACTCACCAGGATAATCCGATGCTAAATCGAACATTAGTGGGTGAAGTCAGTGCTGCTGAGTTACCCCAGATTCAAACCAAAATGACAAGCGATCGCTCTTAAAGCAAGTACCTGGCTTGGGGCGTGTCAGGAATAGGGAAACGAGAGAAAAATATCTGACCTATTTAGCCAGGCTGTCCTGCTGGATCAGCAAATCTTTAGTAAAGACTAATACCTGTGAACCGTCTGGCTGTAAACTTCTTTTTACAACTGCGAGTTTGGGTAGCTGTCTCTTCGTTTGATATCTATGAAATTGCATTTTGCGCTTAAGGCTGGGTTGAAGTGGGGGAGTTGTCAAGGGCTAGTTACTACACCTGTGAGGAGATCGCTCAAATATATCACTCTCGCTGCGATGGGGGCGATCGCTACTGTCCTATTCTCTGGCGCACTGTTGGCTGCTGGGCTGTCTTCCGAAGTCTCCTCCTCTGGGAATCTGCCGCCTGCGATCGCCCCCCAGCCCGCCCAAGAAATTCGCGGCGTATGGATTACCAGCAACGACAACGATGTGATGATCGATAGTGCCAAACTTGAAGATGCAGTGACCCAACTGGCACAGCTTAATTTCAACACTGTCTATCCCGTCGTGTGGAACTCTGGCTATGTGCTGTATCCCAGCGCAGTGGCGCGGCGGCACGAAATTCAGCCTTTTGTGCGTAGAGGGTTAGAGGGGCAAGACCCAATCGCCGACTTGATTACCAAAGCCCATCAGCGAGATTTGCTAGTGATTCCCTGGTTTGAGTTTGGGTTCATGACTCCGCTTTATTCAGAACTGTCTCTCAACCATCCGGCTTGGCTGACCCAAAAGCGAGACGGCGGACAAACCTCCCTGAGTGCAGCGGGTGAAGTGATGTGGCTAAACCCTTTTCATCCTCAAGTACAGCAATTTCTCACTGACCTGGTGCTAGAAACCATAACCCAGTATGACGTAGATGGCGTTCAGTTTGATGACCACACCAGCCTCCCCGTTGAGTTTGGCTACGACCGCTACACAATGGATTTATACAGGCAGGAGACTAACCGAAATGTGCCTGCAAATCCTCGTGATCCGGACTGGGTGCGCTGGCGGGCAGATAAGATCACCGCATTCATCACACGGCTCAATCACGCCGTAAAACAGCGTCAGCCTAACGCGATTTTTTCAGTCTCACCCAACCCCTACGATGTTGCCTATGGGAGCTATCTCCAGGATTGGCTAACCTGGGTGCGGCGAGATCTCGTAGATGAACTGATTGTCCAAGTTTACCGTCCCGATTTGCAAAGTTTTACCCAACAAATTTCCCGTCCCGAAATTCGAGAGGCACAGCAAAGAATTCCAACTGCGGCAGGCGTTTTAACGGGTTTGAGAAATATGCCAGTGCCCATGCAACTGATTCAATCTAAGGTAAGGGCTGCTCGAGGTAGCGGTTTAGGAGTCGCTTTCTTCTTCTATGAAAGTCTTTGGGACTCTGCTGCCGAACCAGCCTCAGAGCGACAGTCGGCGTTTCAAGCGCTATTTCAGCGTCCGGCTGAGCGGGCTGCGATTCGGTAAGGGCGCAGTCATCAAAGGAGCAGTCATCGCGATCGCACATTTTGCACAATTCCACGGGCGATCGCCCCTGCCATCGTCGTTTGGAAACCTGCATCTCTCAGCTTGGCGGCATCGTCTCGCCCGGTGACAAACCCCACTTCAACCAGAACAGAAGGCATAGACGTATTTCGCAGCACGTAAAAGTTTGCCTGTTTCACGCCGCGATTGTTCATATTGACGCTTTGCATAATGCTGTTTTGAATAGACTGAGCCAACTCTCGACCGCTTCTATGATAAAAAGTTTCTACCCCATTCACGTCAGGGCGACTCATGTTCAACGCATTGGCATGAATGCTGACGAAGTAGTTTGCATTGGCACGCTGAGCCATTTGCACCCGGGTCGAAAGCTCTAGGGCGCGGTCATCTGCGCGAGTCATGACGACCTGAATGCCCTCTCGCTCTAGCAAGTCTGCAACCTGGCGAGAAATCGACAGCACAACGTCTTTTTCCCTCAGTCCACCAATGCCAATTGCGCCCGGATCTCTTCCCCCGTGACCCGGGTCAATCACAACCACAATTCGTTCTCTGGGAACTTGGCCCGATGAACTGCCAGAAGGTGGAGTCCGAGGCAGATTCACACTCGCTTCTGATACGGGCATGATCGAAGCCTGAAGATTTTGACGATTCAACGATTGCTGTAGGTTCGCGGCAGTGCCTTGCTCTCGAAAAAGTCCCGCCTGCATCACAGTTTGACCATTCAGCGTCGTGCGAAAGGCACCGGGGGCGATCGCTCTCACCCGCTGCTCCACTTGGGTCGAACTCGCAGGCACAATCACTCGATACATCATTGCCGCCGGAGGTTGAGAGGGACGTGAGGGGGGCAAAACGGTTGCTGGCGCTGAAACAATCGCAGCTTGAAGGTTTTGCCGATTCAAAGATTGCTGCAAGTTAGCGGCGGTATTTTGCTCTCGAAATAGTCCAGCCTGCATGACGGTCTGACCATTCAGTGTCGTGCGAAATGCGTCAGGGGCGATCGCCTTCACCCGCTGTTCCACCTGAGCCGAAGTTGCAGGCACAATTACTCGGTACAGCATTGGGGTGGAGGGGGTGGGGAGTGACGGAGCGGGGGGTGACGGGGTGACGGTTTGCGGAATGGAGATGATAGAAGCCTGTAAGTTTTGTCGGTCAAAGGATTGTTTTAGCGTTTCGGCAGCACTTTGCTCTCGAAATAGTCCAGCTTGCATCACCGTTTGACCGTTGACTCTCGTGCGGAATGCATCGGGGGCGATCGCCTTCACCTGCTGTTCGGCTTGAGCCGTACTCGCCGATACAACAACCCGATACATGGACTGATTTGCAGCGGGTGTGGGCTGAGCAGGTTGAGCGGGTTGCGACGGCTGAACAGGCTGTGTGGGTTGGGACGGTTGCGACGGTCGAGACGGCTGAACAGGCTGCGTAGGTTGGGGCGGCGATGGCGACGCAACGCTGCCCCCCACTGAAATCACAGAAGCCTGTAAATTTTGCCGTTCGAGAGAGCGTTTCATTTCCTCAGCGGTATTCTGTTCTCGAAATAGCCCGACTTGCATCACCGTTTGCCCATTCACCGCCGTGCGAAATGCATCAGGGACAGCCGTTTTCACCCGCTGCTGCATTTCAGCCGTCGCTGCGGGCACAATCACCCGATACTGAGTTCCTGTTCTGGGTTGAACAGCCGTTTGAGTGGGAGCAGGATTGCTGAGAACAGGCGTAGGCGATACTCCTACGGTTGGCAAAGGTTCAGCGGTGGATTGGGTTGGCTGAGGTGAAGCAACCGGAGTCGATGAAACGGGCGGCAGCGGCGGCAGTTGTGAAAAGGGCACTGCATTTGAGTTCGTCACACTTGACAATGCAGCCACAGAAACAGGTTCGCTATGGCTAACACCATTGCTAATACCACCACTACTAAAGTCAACCGTTGGCACGTCAGGGGTCGCCATTGGAGTAGGGGCGATCGCTCCCACCGCCCTAGGAGAAGCACTCACGTTAGTCTGAGGAGAAGATGCTTCGGGTTGAGTCGGGGCTGCTGATGCAGGCTCATGAGCAGCCAGGGAACCAAGCGCAGCCGTAGCTGCCACCACACGATAGAGAGCAGAATTCATGTCAGGCTTCCTGTTCTGAAGCGAAGTTAGGCAAAGAGTCAAGGAACTGATGTACGTCAGCTTCCCAATTCCGCTTCTATCGTCGTGCAGGAACCTGTGCCAGTGGAGAATAGAAGTTATAGATGATCAAGTGAACCACGCTCTCAGTTTTATCCGGAGGAATAAAATTGCAGTCACCATCTTGCTTTCAGGCTAAGGTTGAATGTTAAATGAAGCGCTACCTGTTCCATTCAATATCAGCACTATAGTCCGGTTAAAAAGCTGACACGCAGAGCGGCACTTATCAAACGCAATTTCGTCTCACCTAGACAAAAATTTTAGAAATTCCCCCCACTCCCCACTCCCTACACCCCCACCTCCCCCCTACTACACCTCCCCCCCCATGACTCTCCGCATTCACGGCAATCGATTGCTCAAAACTTTACCGGGGCTGACAACCCGTCCAACGCCAGCGCGGGTGCGAGAAGCTTTGTTTAACATCTGGCAGGGCAAAATTAAGGGCTGCCACTGGCTAGACCTGTGTGCCGGAAGTGGAGCAATGGGGGCAGAAGCGCTAAGCCGAGGCGCAAGTGTCGTTATTGGAATTGAGCAGTCAGGGGCAGCCTGCGCCGTGATTCAGCAAAACTGGCAGCGAATTGCCCACAGCGACCAAAAGTTTCAGGTGATTCGGGCAGATGTAGCGAAGCGCTTGCCCACCTTAGCAGGGCAGCAGTTTGACCGAATTTATTTTGACCCGCCCTATGCCGGCCTGCTTTATCAGCCTGTGCTGGAGGCGATCGCCCATCACCACCTTTTAGCAGAGAACGGCGAACTGGCAGCAGAACACAACCCTGAACATGAGTTGCCAGCGATCGCCACCCTCACAATTTGTCGCCAAAAAACCTATGGCAACACCGCTCTAACCTTTTACAGGAGCAAAGTTGAGGAATGATTCTCTAAGAAAGCCAGCAGACATATGTAGGGGCGAAGCATTCGGCAGATAGACCCGCAACAGACCGAGAGCCATCGCCCGAATGCCACGCCCTTCAAAGGATTCGTAACTTCTCAAATATCCTCTTACAGCACCAAATTCTACAAATTAAGCTGATTCCCCCGCTTGTACTGAAGGTAAGCAGCAACAAACAGCCCAGCCAAAGTTACCGGGATCAAACCCAAGACAATGCCTGAAAGCAATGGCTCTACCATGACGAATCTTCCTCTCGTGGATGTAAAGTTAGGTCAATTAATCTTTTTTACCTGACTCTCATAATACCGCCTGTCGCCCTGAGCCGTTACCCATTAGCGGGAATTTGCCTAAATGCAGATCAGTTCACCTTGCACAAGCTACGAAAAAAAAATTAAGCTATGTAAGGAGATGAGAAATTCCTTGTACATTTGTCTCTAGTATTTTCAGACAGCATTCTCTTGAGTCTTTGGTGAATAATCAGCTTGCTAAAACGGACAATTTGATTCAGGGGATCGCTCTGGCAATTCTGGCAGTTCTGCTGGCAGTTCTGCTTGTGCTTTTGGGCATCTACCAGTTCAGCTATTCTGACCCCTACGTGCGAGATGTTTTGACGTTGACGGGTGACACCGAGCAAGGACAAGCCATTTTCCAAATGAATTGTGCTAGCTGTCACGGAATCGATGCAGATGGTCGGGTTGGCCCCAGTTTGCACCACATTTCAGACCGTAAATCTCGCGTCGGGCTAATTCATCAGGTTACAAGTGGTGAAACTCCTCCTATGCCTCAGTTTCAGCCTAGCCCTCAAGAGATGGCAGACCTGTTGGAATATTTGGAAAGTCTTTGAAGCGAGTTTTGAGCGGGCAATTGGTAATGCCAATTCAATTTGAGCTTGAGTGGAATCAATCCTGGTGAAACAAGGGGCTTAAGCCCCTTGTTGAAGTCAGCTTCACAAAGAAATGGTATAACGTTTGACCTCAGCTAATGAAGGTTAGGTTAAGCGAGATTGGTTCTTAACGGGGTTCTGGTTTGGGCGGGTTACGCTAGCGCTAGCCCACCGAATGAGCACTTTTTGCGTTCTGGCTAGACAAATTGGGGCGATCGCCAACGTCCAGTCAGCACCGGAGCGCGTAACTTAGCAGGGGGTTCAGAAAACTCTCTGTTGGCATGATTGAGGTAAAATTTAAATGAGACTGCTGTTACTCTCAACCCCAGTCGGGCCACTGGGTTCAGGCTTGGGGGGCGGGGTGGAACTGACGCTACACAACATTGCTCAGGAATTGCATCAGCGGGGACACGACCTGCAAATCGTTGCTCCTCAAGGTTCAAAAGAAACGTTACCACTCGTTGAAATTGCCGGAAATCCTCAAATCACGGCTCAAACGCTGAAACGCGATGCCCCAGTTAGCCTGCCCACCAATGCGGTGCTAGCCAATATGTGGGAATATGCGCGTCAGGTAGAAAGAGACTATGACTTGCTCGTTAACTTTGCCTATGACTGGCTACCCTTCTACCTCACGCCTTTTTTTGATCGCCCGATCGCCCATCTGGTCAGCATGGGTTCCCTTTCTCAGGCGATGGATCAGGCAATTGAGCAAGTTGCCGTTCGGTTTCCCGGTACGATTGGCGTTCACAGTCAGGCTCAAGCCGCTACGTTTAGCTTTGCCGAACGGTGTCGTTGTCTAGGAAATGGGTTAGATCTATCTCGCTACCAGTTTCAGCTTGTCCCTGGTGAATCGCTGGCATGGGTTGGACGCATTGCCCCAGAAAAAGGCATTGAAGATGCGATCGCCGCCTCTCAGCAAACCGAGATTCCCTTAAAAGTAATGGGTGCGATGCCCGACCCGGACTACTGGCAACAGGTTTGTCAAATACACCCGAATGCACCAGTCCGCTATGAGGGATTTTTGCCCACCCAACAGCTTCAGCAAGTGTTGGGTCAGTGTCGCGGTTTGCTGATGACTCCCCGCTGGGTTGAGGCCTTTGGCAATGTGGCAATCGAAGCCCTAGCCTGTGGCGTTCCGGTTATTGCCTACCGACGTGGCGGCCCCGCCGAGATCGTTCAAGATGGCAAAACAGGCTGGCTAGTAGAACCCGATTTGGTTGAAGGGCTGGTGCAAGCGATCGCCCATCTCGACCAAATCGATCGCCACGCCTGCCGCCAACAAGCCGAAGCCCAATACTCAATGGCAGCTATGGGCGATCGCGTCGCAGCCTGGTTTGACGATATTCTTAGAAACGCTGACCATTGACCAATCATCTCAATGCACCTCTGTACCCCTCCTGTACCCCTCCAACCTGGCGATCGCCTCCATGTCATTGCCCCCAGCGGCACGTTGCGAGAGCGAGAGGCGTTTCTGCGAGGTGTGGAACGGTGGCGATCGCAGGGCTATCAGGTTGAACTAAGCCCCGGCTACGATAGGCGATGGGGATATTTAGCGGGAACCGATCTGGAACGGCGATCGCAGCTAGAGTTAGCCCTAAAAGACCCTGAGTGTCGGGGAATTCTTTGTGCCAGAGGCGGCTATGGCGGCGCAAGGCTGCTCGAAAATTGGGCTTGGTTAGAGTCTGAACCCAAATGGCTAATTGGCTTTTCAGATGTTACCAGTCTGCTTTGGAGTCTCAGTCTACGCAGCATTTCAGGCGTACACGCACCGCTGTTGACTACCCTATCATCAGAACCCGACTGGTCAGCCAAACGCCTGTTTGACTGGGTAGCGGGCAATCCCTTAGAGCCACTGCGGGGCAACGGTTGGGGAAATGGACGGGCGATCGCTCCCCTCCTGCCTGCCAATCTCACCGTTGCCACCCATTTGCTCAATACCCCCGTCCAGCCCGATTTGACCGACGTAATTTTGGCATTAGAAGACGTATCCGAAGCGCCCTACCGCATCGACCGGATGCTCACCCAATGGCGCATGAGCGGCGCGCTCTCCCAAATTCGAGGCATTGCCCTGGGACGATTTAGCCAGTGTCACCCTCCGGCTCAGGTGCCCAGCTTCACAGTCGAAGAAGTATTGCGCGATCGCCTCTCCGACCTCAACATCCCCATCGTCTCCGACTTACCCTTTGGACACGACGGCGTGAATGCTGCCCTCCCCGTTGGACTTTTAGTCGAGCTAGATAGCGATCGCGGCACCCTCAACTTCGTTTAAGGAACTGGGGGCTAGGGGTTAGAAAAGTTTAAGAAGGAAGATAAAGCGAAACTCCTGAAAAGTCCATTTTTTCGTAACCTGGGTTTTGGCTATGCTCAGCCTACGATCCTCTGGTCTTCGTAGATTGAGCGTAGTCGAAATTCACACTCCCAGGTTTGTCATCCATCCCTCATCCCTCATCCCTCATCCCTCCCCCTCCTCCTTGCCCTCCGCAATCCGCTTCAGCGAAATGGTTGCCGAGGCAGAAACGTTAGGGTGAGGATCTTTTTCCAGGTAGTGCAGCGCCGAAATGCTCTTAGGAGTTGGCATATTTCCCAATGCTTCAGCAAGGCGTTGACGAACTAACCAGTCCTCAGATTGGGCAAAGCGCAAAATCTGATCGACAGAGCTAACGTCTTTGATTTCACCGAGAGCAGCGATCGCCGCCTGATGCAGCACAACCTCTTCGCTATCCAGTGCTTGAACCAACACATCATGCGCTCGCTGGTCTTTCAGGTTGCCCAGCGAAACTGCTGCACTAAAGCGCACCAGCCAATCAGTATCTTCATAGAACGCTCGCACCAACGGCTCAAACGCTCTAGGATCTTCCAGATAGCCCAATGCACCAGCCGCATCAGCCCGAATGCCGTAGTCGGGATCAGTTTCCAATAGCTTGATCAAGATGGGGTAGCAGTCTTCAGTAGGTTTCAGCCCCAGCGCAAATACAGCCATTGAGCGAATTTGCAGATTTTCATCGTCTAGCACCTTCTTAATCAGCGGTACCGCATCCGCCGCTGGGACATCTCTCAAAGAAGCCAGTGCCAACATGCGATCGCGCGAATTTTGGCTGTCTAACTGACTTGCAATCTGCTCCAAACTCAACTGACTCATAATCATTCAGTTCATATAAATTTACATTTGAGTTTATTTATTATAAGCATTTATCTCCAACCTGCGTGGAGCCTTTATAGTTCCGCCCTTCAAACTCGTCTTTAAACTCGTTGCCAAGCTGGAGCTTAGCAACGAGGCGGAGTTTGGTAACGAGACGAAAATCCCTAGAACATTTTTTAGAATATGCCGCTTCACATAGAAACGATATAACCTTAGAAATACCTTAATTTAAGAATTTCAGTGGTGAGAACCGATGAAAATTCTTCACGGAACCTGGATTCCTCAGACCGAAAATGGATTCATTCAAACGGGTGCATTCTATCTTTGGGTGGAGACAACCGAGAGCAAAAAACAACGCTCAAGAAGTAAACCCATCCATCCGCGTCAGCTTGCTCGTTCAGAGCTAGCAACATTTTTGGCTGATGAATTAGGCATCAAAATAGTATCTTCGCAGTCAGGAGAAGCCATCTCACCCAAGCATTTTCTCTTGCCCAGCGCTGCCGATCAGCCTTTACCCTCTCTGGAACTCTCGCGCTATTTAGAAGCAGAAACGTCAGAAGAATTTGACTTCCAATATTGGCAAATTGACTGTTACAGGGCGATCGCTCCATCAAAACAAACACTCATCGCTATGCGTCAGTCAGCAATGTCATCAACTTGCTCAACGACTTACATTTCATTGCGCTGCACAATTTAGCAGAGGTTCAATTAGGAGCAGACCTGCTGTTTTGGTATCACTATACGCAATTTCTCAAGCAAATTATTCTCACCGATCAATACATTCCTGCACTCAAATATCGGGAAATATCTGCGGCTGAAACAAAGCCCAGTTCTACCAAACGGTCTACGCAAACCAAACAGGCGGCTCAAGCGAAACAAACCGGAGCAACAAAATCGGTCAAAACCACCCGCTCCACCCAATCTAAACAGACCACCGGATCTAACAGCACGAAACGATCTGCGAAATCGGAACAATCTGCCCAATCTAAACAGACTGCCTCAAAGTTTGAAATTTACCCCGCCTGGGAAATTGTTTCTGAACAGTACGAAACAGAGGTTCAGCGCTACGTTGAGTATATGCCGCTGGTGTGTGTTGCAGGCTTTGAAGCGGTTCCTGATCAGCCCCAATTTTATGCCAAAGAGACGCTGTTGCGGCACTTCTCTGAGTGCTTACTCACGGATATCGTGACGCATACCCCTTCCACCAGTGCCTTTGATCAGAAGATCTTTGACTCCCTCATCTATAGCTGCTTAAATCTGCACAAAAGCGGAATGCCCTGGATTTCATCGATTGCCCTAGAGCAATATCAGCAGTGGCAGGTGTGGAGCGATCGCCTCCGTCGCACTCAAACCGAAACGCCCTTTCACCTTTACTTTCAACTGCATTCCCCCGCCAAGGCTGAGGAGAAATGGCAGCTTCAATTTCAGGTTGCGCCCAAATCCGATCCGTCTCTGAAAATTCCTCTGTTGGACTATTGGCGATCGCGCTCAACCCAGCAAAAGGAACTGCAAAAACAGTTTGGCAAAGACTTTGAGCAAAACCTATTGCTCAATTTAGGATATGCTGCACGAGTTTATCCGAAGCTCTGGCAAGGGTTAGAAACCAACGAGCCGGAAAGCGCCTTCCTCACAACAGATGAAGTCGTTGAATTTTTGCGAGAATCTGCCTGGGTGCTGGAGGCAGCGGGCTACAAGGTAATCGTTCCAGCCTGGTGGACACCCAAAGGGCGACAGCGGGCAAAGGTGCGGCTCAAGGCATCGGGTAAAAAGCCTGCGGGGGACAAAAAATCTAAGAGCTATTTCTCCTTTGAGACGCTGGTGGAGTATGAATATGAGTTGGCGATCGGCGACCAAAAAATTAGCGAAAAAGAGTGGCAACAGTTAGTTGAGGCAAAGTCTCCCCTTGTGCAGTTTCGCGGACAGTGGGTTGAGCTAGACCAGCAAAAAATGCAGCAAATGCTGGAGTTTTGGCAAACTCAGCAAAAAGAGAATCCCGAAATGAGTTTGCTTGACCTGATGAAGCTGACGGCAGACTCAGAGGATGATTTTGAGCTTGATCTAGATCGAGATCAGCTTTTGTCCGAGATGTTAGAAAAGCTAAATGATAAGAGCCGTTTGGAACCAATGCCTGATCCAGCAGGGCTAAACGGCACCCTGCGGGAATATCAGAAGCGTGGCGTTTCCTGGCTATATTATCTGGAGACGCTAGGGCTGAACGGGTGTCTAGCGGACGATATGGGACTGGGCAAAACCGTACAGGTGATCGCCCGACTGATCCAGGAGCGAGAACTGGCAGAGCAGTCAGGGACAGCCGTTCCGCCAACGCTGTTGGTCGCGCCCACTTCGGTTTTGGGCAATTGGCACAAGGAAATTGAGAAGTTTGCACCCCGTCTTCGGGCAGTGGTGCATCACGGCAACCAACGACTC
The DNA here is from genome assembly GCA_012033355.1 of Leptolyngbyaceae cyanobacterium RM1_406_9. GTDB lineage: Bacteria > Cyanobacteriota > Cyanobacteriia > Elainellales > Elainellaceae > JAAUTN01. Next base: position 12,905 of record JAAUQZ010000126.1, read on the forward strand.
CAGACGGAAGATGAGTTTAAAGCGACTTGTCTAGACCATGATGTGGTGATTACCTCATTCACTTTGGCACGGAAGGATGCCAAACTGTTGCACGAGGTAGACTGGCATCGACTGGTGTTAGATGAGGCGCAAAATATCAAAAACCCTAAAGCGGCACAGACTAAGGCAATTCTGAAACTCTCGGCAAATCACCGTCTGGCGCTAACGGGAACTCCTGTTGAGAACCGTTTGCTCGATCTCTGGTCAATCTTTAACTTTTTGAATCCGGGCTACTTGGGTAAAGAAGCTCAGTTTCGGAAGGGGTTTGAGATTCCAATTCAAAAGAACAATGATGTAACGCGATCTGCCACTCTGAAAAAACTGGTGGAGCCGTTCATTTTGCGGCGGGTGAAAACGGATCAGTCCATCATCAAAGATTTGCCCGACAAGGTAGAGCAAAAGCTATTCTGTAACCTCACCAAAGAGCAGGCTTCTCTCTATGAGGCAACGGTCAAAGATGTAGAAAAACAGCTTCAGGAGGCAGAAGGAATTCAGCGCAAGGGGTTGATTCTCTCAACGTTGATGAAACTCAAGCAGATTTGCAATCACCCGATGCAGTTTCTTCAGGATGGCAGTGAGTTTACACCGGAGCGATCGCACAAACTCACTCGCCTGAGCGAAATGATCACCGAAGTCATGGAGGAAGGTGAGAGCCTCCTGGTGTTTACTCAATTCACCGAAATTGGCGATGCGCTAGAAAAATACCTGAAACAAACGCTGCACTATAACACCTACTATATTCACGGCGGCACGGTTCGCAACAAGCGAGAAAAAATGATTGCCGAATTCCAAAATCCTGAAACAGAGTCGTCTGTGTTTATCCTTTCGCTCAAAGCAGGAGGCGTAGGAATCACTCTCACCAAAGCCAATCATGTGTTTCACTTTGATCGCTGGTGGAACCCTGCCGTCGAAGACCAGGCAACCGATCGCGCCTTTCGGATTGGGCAAAAAAAGAATGTATTTGTTCACAAGTTTGTGGCGATCGGCACTTTAGAAGAACGCATCGACCAGATGATTGAAGACAAAAAGAAACTGGCGGGGGCGATCGTCGGGGCGGATGAGTCCTGGCTCACAGAATTAGATAATGATGCCTTCAAACAGTTAATTTCACTCAATCAAAGCGCCATTTTAGAATAGCCGTTTAGGAGGAAAGTATGGCTGGATTTAGCCGCACCTGGTGGGGACAAAAGTTTATTGAAGCGCTGGAAGCATTCACCGATTCAGGTCGGCTGAGTCGCGGACGTTCCTATGCGAGCGGCGGCAAGGTGAAAAGTTTTGGAATCAACGATGGAGTCGTATTAGCCCAAGTGAGAGGGTCGGTGAATCCCTATTTTGGCGTTTACGAGGAACCGCTCTATACTACCCAGATTGAGATTCAGCCGATCGCCCAGGCAAAGTGGAAAAAGGCGATCGCCCATATTGCCTCTAAAGCCAGCTTTGTCTCCAAGCTACTGCTCAACGAGATGCCAGACAACATTGAAGAAGCATTTGCCTCATCAGATTTACACCTTTTGCCACACAGCAAATCAGACTTCAAGACAAGCTGTTCTTGCCCCGACTACAGCAATCCCTGTAAACATATTGCCGGAGTCTATTACCTGGTTGCCGCCGAACTCGACAGCGACCCGTTCTTGCTGTTTGAATTGCGCGGTTTGAGTCGGGAAACTCTCAAGACAGAGTTAGCAAAGTCTCCACTAGGCATGGCTTTATCGGCAGAACTGACCGCTGAGAAAGCCGCACCGCGTCCCTCGTCTAGCTATTACACTAAGCCGGAAACAGTAACATTAGATGAGATCGATTTGAGGGAGTTTTGGATGGGTGAAAAACGCCTGCCGCAAAGCTTTGAAGCAATCCCTCAAACTAACATTCCGGCGGTGCTGATTAAAAAGCAGGGAGACTTTCCTCCGTTCTGGCAAAAAGACAGTTCGTTCATTGACCTGATGGAAGAGTTTTATCAGCGCGTTAAAACTAAAAATAAAGAGGTTTTGTAACCCCTAATCTTAAACATTGGTTTTCTGT
>JAAUQZ010000403.1 GCA_012033355.1 Leptolyngbyaceae cyanobacterium RM1_406_9
CAGGTTGTTTTGTGAGAGCCGCGCTCCGCGCGGCTCTCACAAAACAACCGTTAGTTATCCAAGCGCGGAGCGCTATAGAAGATTATCTGAGGTGGTCGTTAGTTTTCGACCATAAAGTTTTCTCTATCTTTAAACAAAGAAAATTGTTGAATGCCTCACCCACATAGAGGATTGACGATATGCTGCAAGCTGATGCTGTGGCTGTCATTCGTGAAGATTTAGAGAAGTATTAGAATCAACCGTTCAGGTGAGGATCACAACCCCAGGTGGAAGGTTAGACTGATCTGTGAGTTTATCTTTCCGATGGGTTAGTCCCGTAGGAAGAAAGGAAAAACTTCTCCCAGTAAACAATTTAATTCAAGTTCTAAAACGATTCTGACTTAGCCAACGTTGAGACCTAAACCTCATTATTGCGTTAACCCAACTTGCCCCATCCGGCTGATTCCGACAGCGCATCAGCTATAGTGTGTCGTCACTGTAACTCGCCGCTGTTGCTGCACGATCGATATCGCGTCAAACGGCAGATTGGAGAAGGGGGCTTTGGCAAAACTTACCTGGTTGAGGACACGCTGAACGTCCGCTTAGGACAGCCAGAAACGCAAAAGGTTCTCAAGGTTCTGCTGAATCAGTCACCGATCGCCGCCAAGCTATTTCAGCGAGAAGCAAAAGTCCTGCGGCAGCTTCGCCATCCAGGAATTCCCAGAGTAGAAGAGGAATGCTTTCAGTTTCGCCCTGGCTCCGGATCTGAAACGCTGCATTGCCTGGTAATGGAGTTTATTGAAGGGGTTGACTTAAACTCCTGGGTCAATTCACGCAGTAAGCTGCGCCGAACCGTGACTCAAGCTCAGGCGATCGCCTGGTTAAAACAACTGGTTGACATTCTTGGAGTGTTGCACAATAACTCGGTGCAGCAGTGCTTTCATCGCGACATCAAGCCGTCCAACATTATTTGCCGTCCAAACGGTCAGCTTGTGCTGATTGACTTTGGGGCGGTGCGAGAAGTTACTCCTACCATGCTGGTGAAGGTGGGCGGCGGGCAGGCTTTAACCGGAATTTGCTCCCCTGGCTATGCTCCACCAGAACAAATCGACGGCAGACCACTGCCCCAGTCTGACTTTTTTGCGCTGGGCCGCACTCTGGTACATCTGCTAACGAGCAAACACCCGCTAGAACTGGATGTTGACCTCTACACAGGCGAATTGCGCTGGCGGGATCAGGCTCCGTCGATTAGCCCTTCCCTGGCGGACCTGATTGACCACTTGATGGCTCCAACGGCAGGTAGGCGACCGTCTAACACCGACGCAATCTGGCAGCATCTAGATGCGATCGAGCAGGGACATGACCTTCAAGATTATCCTCAGCAGCACGATCACGAACAGGAAACCGCACTGTTGCCTCAGCGCTTTCGATTAAAGAAACTGCGTTGGGCATTGGCAATTCCTGGAGTCGCGATCGCCCTAAGTGTCGGGGTGGCAGGCTGGCAGTGGGGAGCGATGCGAATGGCAACGGCTTACCATGAGCGGGGAATGACTCACCAGATTGCAAAGGAACTGTATTTGGCGCAGGTTGATCTGGAGCGGCGATCGCCCTCAGACCTGACTACCCCGAAGCCTACTTCCACTTGGGGCGCAACTATGAGCAGCTAGGCGACCTGGATCAGGCCCGCACGGCTTACGCGACTGCTCAAGCAGCCGGGCTACCGGAGGCATACAGCAACCTGGCACGGCTCCATATCTTGGCAAAACAGCCAGAACAGGCAATTTTGCTGCTGCAAGCAGGCTTAAAACTAGAACAAAGTGATACTGTTCGATATTCCATGCTCAAAAATTTGGGCTGGGCTTACTTGAGTCAGGCTAACTACCCTGAAGCCGCATCTCATTTGAAAGCTGCAATCCAGCTAAACAGCGAGGAAGCGTCTGCCTACTGCCTGATGGCACAGTTGTTAGAAAGCCAGGGATCAACTGATGTGCTGGCGAACTGGGAGTCTTGCCGCCGCTACGCATCTCGAATGCATCCCGACCAGAGACAGTGGCTTCAGGAGGCTGAGCAATATCTGGCAACGGTTCACGCTAAAGCTCAGTCAGATGTTCAGTCAGTTCAGTTAGAAAACCAGTCAGACTATTCACCTATTCGCTCTTCTAGTGATGGGGGCGTTCAACCTAGCATTCAGCCACCTGTGTCAGGCTTACAGCATTTGGCGACAGATGGAGGCGAGTAATGAAACTTCACAGGTTGCGAGTTTCTGGGGGAAGCGATCGCCCGTCTTGGCTTCTCAACCAGGGATTTACGCTAATTGAACTGCTGGTCGTGATTTGCGTCATGGGAATTTTGGCGGCGATCGCCATTCCCAACTTCGTCAATCTGGTCGATCAAACCCGCGTCAACCTGCTGTCCGAGCAAATTCGCCAATCGCTGAAAGAGGCACAGCAGCAGGCAATCTTAGAAGGTCGCAACCAAACCGTTCACTTTCGCAAAACCAATTCGGGTATTCAGGTCGCGCAATCGCCCTACACCACCGAGCCTGGAGAATGGAGAACGCTGTCTCCCAGCATTCCGGCAGATCGGCTAGTCTTTTCAATTCCAGATTCTAACAACTCACTCACATTCACCCCCGAAGGCAACATAGAGTATGAAGCAATGGTATTTGTTGCTCTGGGAACCGACGCTCAGCCACGAGTCAGCACAAGACGCTGTATCAACGTGTTAAATCAAAGAGATGGCATTAGCTACGTTCAAATTAACCAGGACACAGCCTGTGAGATTGCCCCCAACATCTCACCTTATTTGCAGCCCGCCCCTGGAGAAATTGCGCGTTGAAAATAAGTTTAGAGGAAGTCTGTAGGGGCGTAGCATTCGGAAAAGGATTTTGGGTTTATTTCAGAGTCTACCTGCCGAATGCCATACACCCGTTCATACCTAAAGCCAGCAATCACCCTAATCAGGAGCAAGGAGTCCTCAGGGTGCATCCCACTTTTGCAGCCCTCACCCTAAATCCCTCTCCCAGAGCGGGAGAGGGACTTTTAATCCGGCTCCCCTTCTCCCCTTTTTGGGAGAAGGGGTTG
>JAAUQZ010000127.1 GCA_012033355.1 Leptolyngbyaceae cyanobacterium RM1_406_9
CCCTAAGATTTCACCGCTCCCTATCAGCTAGGACGCAGCTTGGCAAGGTGGGAGAATTGGATGTAGGCGATTCGCGGCATACCGTCAGGCAATTGATTTAAACCCAGAATTTTGCTGGTCTTATTATTTGTTGGGTGAAGCTCTGGCGGGACAGCGACGCTGGCAAGAGTCAGTTTACTGTTATCGTCAAACTATTCGACTTAATCCAAATTTCTATGGGGGCTACGAAAGGCTAGGAGATATCTTTACCCGACGCATCGCCCATCGGTTTTATCCCTGGGTTAAAAAGGATTTTTTAGAAAGAGGGGAGCTAGATGAAGCGATTTCCTGCTATCAAACATCGATTCAACTGAACCCTAATAACTGGTGGAGTTATTTTCAGTTGGGAAATGCTTTGTCTACTAAAGACCAGCCCGATGAAGCAATTTCATATTATCAGCAGGCTTGTTATCGTCAGGCGATCGCTGCCAAACCTCACCTGGTTAACCTGTCCTGGAAGTTTGACCAGCCTCGCAATCCAGATTTTGTCATTATTGGGGTTGGGAAAGCTGGGACGACTTCACTCTACAAATACATTGCTGAACATCCTCAAGTTATCCCTCCTCTAGAAAAAGAAATTAACTTTTTTAGCCACTACTTTAACTGCGGATTACCCTGGTATCGCTCCTATTTTGCTCCTGAAATTGAGGGTCAAAGATTTGTCACTGGAGACGCTACGCCCTGCTACCTGATGTTTCCACAGGCAGACCAGCGGCTATTTACTTCCTGCCCAAGCACGAAATTAATTGTTCTTCTCAGAAATCCAGTCGATCGCACCATTTCTCACTACTACGATATTGTGAGAGCAAGTTACGAAAAACGTTCTTTAGAAGAAGCAATTCATGCAGAAATAGACATTCTCAAAGATGCAACAGAAGCAACTTTAATGGATGGAACCTACTTCAGGCGATCGTGGAACTATTTGCTCAACAGTCTCTATGTTTATGCCCTCAAGCGGTGGATGTCTCTGTTCCCAAGAGAGCAATTTCTAATTATCAAGAGTGAAGACCTGTACGCTAATTCTGCAACAGTCGTACAGCAAACCTTTAAGTTTTTGAACTTGCCTGAATATCAGCTTAAAAGCTATCCAAAACACTATCCTGGCAAGTACAAATCTCAACCCAGTGATGATATTCGTCAAACCTTGAGCGAATATTTCAAACCCCACAATGAGCAGCTAGAAGAGTTTTTGGGAGTCCAGTTCAATTGGAGCTAGTTCGCCTGAAGCTAGTTCGCCTCAGCAGAAAAACCAAGACCGCTCCGATCGCCATTCCAACATTGTGCATCCAATAGGCAAAGCTACCCGAATTGATACTCGCTTCCACATTGAGGGTGCTAACGCCATAAAAAATCTGCTGCACAAACCACCAAAACAGGTAAAACAGCGCAGGTAGCTCAATCGGAATGAAAAGAATTACCAGCGGTACGATGGTTTCGATTTTTGCTCTTGGGTAGCTGAGTAAATAGGCGGCTAGGATACCTGCGATCGCCCCATTTGCCCCTATTAGCGGTACATCCAGCGTTGGCTCACTCCAGACCTGAACTGCACTTGTCACCATGCCACAGGCAAGATAAAGCAGGAGAAATCTCCCATGCCCCAGAAGCTCCTCCATTCGGCGACCAAAGACAAACAAAAACAGCAAATTCCCGATTAGATGAGCAAAGCCGCTGTGTAAAAACAGTCCCAGCACAGTGACGATACAAATGAGAATGGCCGCGATCCAGCTTCCGTCCAGCATATCGGTTGCTAGGTTGACGATTCGCGCGGGAACGACTGCCCAGGTGCCTAGAAAATCGCCCAATTCACTCTCGTTTGCCAGCTTTAGCTCCACTGCAAACAAAGCCACATTTACTGCAACCAGCAGATAGGTGATGGCTGGAATTTTGCGGTTAGGCAAATTGTCTGCAATAGGAATCATGGGAAGGAGGGAGGAAGGAGGAAGGAGGAAGGATGAGGATGAGGGAGGAAAGGTATGGCAGTACGAAGATTGCTTGTTTTCAGGCTTCGCTTTGCTCGTTTCCAGGCTTTGCCTGGAAATGCCGTTTCGGAAGCTCTGCCTCTTTTAGCTGCAACTGGAGGCAGAGCCTCCAGAACTGCATTCCTGGCTAGAAGCCAGGAACGAGAAAAGGAACGAAAAACTTCCGTTTTCATCCCTCATCCCTTATCCCTCATCCCTCATCCCTTATCCCTCATCCCTTATCCCTCATCCCTCATCCCTCATCCCTCACAAATGCTTCCAACCGCTCCATTCCCTTCTGAATGCTGTCCATGTCGGTGGCGTAGGAGAGGCGAATGTGATCGTCTGCGCCGAAGGCGATGCCGGGAATAGCGGCCACCTGATGAGATTCCAGCAGGGCGCTGCAAAAGTCGAGGGATTTCATTCCGGTTTTGCTGATGTTGATGAAGACGTAGAAGGCTCCGTCTGGTTTCGGGCAGCTTAAGCCGGGAATGGTGTTGACAGCATTGAGGATGAACTGTCGCCGCTGGGTAAAGGCAGATAGCATTTGCTGAACGCAGTCCTGAGAGCCTTCGTAGGCGGCGATCGCCCCATACTGAGCGAATGTACACACGTTCGAGGTGCTGTGTCCTTGAATGGTCGTGACCGCCTGGATAATTTGGGGTGGCCCTGCCAGGTAGCCGATTCGCCAGCCCGTCATGGCGTAGGTTTTGGCAAAACCGCTGCTAGTCATGGTGCGCTCATAGATTTCTGGGCCAGCCGCACCGATGCTGAGATGCTTTGCTCCGTCGTAGAGGATTTTTTCGTAGATTTCGTCAGAAACGACCCAGAGGTTTTTCTCAACCACAACATCGGCGATCGCCCGAATTTCGTCAGGCGTGTACACCATTCCCGTTGGGTTGGACGGTGAGTTTAAAATCAGCAGCTTGGTTTTAGGCGTAACGGCTTGCCGGATCTGGTCTGCCGTGACTCTCAAACCCGTTTCGGCGGTAGTTGGCAGAATCACTGGGGTTCCTTCTGCCAGTTTCACCATTTCGGGATAGCTCAGCCAATAAGGAGCCGGAATCAACACCTCATCGCCGGGTTCGATCAGCGCCAGCATCAGGTTAAACAAAGACTGTTTGCCGCCATTGGTGACAATGATGTTTTCTGCGCCGTAGCACAGGCTGTTATCGGTTTGCAGCTTTTGGGCGATCGCCTCTCTCAGTTTTGGCTCTCCTGCTGCCGGGCCATAGCGCGTCTTGCCTGCATCTAGAGCCGCCTTCGCCGCCGCCCTGATATGGTCAGGCGTATCAAAATCCGGTTCACCCGCACTAAAGCTGCACACGTCAAGGCCATCCGCTTTCATCGCCTTTGCTTTAGCAGAAATTGCCAATGTCAAAGAAGGCGTGACCTGACTGATGCGTGCGGCTAGTTTCATGGCGGATCTAAAGGCTGAGTAAGATGCTTTTTCCATCTACAACGCCAAGCTCTTTACGCAGAAAACCAGCCTTGCGAATGGATTTTGGTTTAGTTCAAGCTATCTTATCCCAATTTGAAAATAACGGGCTACGAAAAAAGTGATGTTCTGATGACGCGAAGCGTGGGTTGCCTCAACTGACCTCACTTACAGCAATTCTCAGTTGCATTAGCCATACCTCTACGTAGGGGCTTGGCATTGCCAAGCCCCTACGGGGCATCTGTGGTTTACCCGCGTGAAAACTGCTGTAAACCTCAACTTAAACGACGAATAACTTTGCCTAAGTAAAGCAAAATCGCGATTCCAACCAGGACACTGAAGGCGGAGGCAATCCAGAAGGTTTGGGCAATTCCGCGATTTTGATCCATCGCCCAGCCGCCGACCGTTGGCCCAACAAAATAGCCAACTGCCCAGCACAATGAGTTGATTGAGAGGTAAACGCCCCGCAAAGATTCGGGTGCCAGATCGACGACAAGGGCAGAAGCGGACGGGTTGTAGGCGGCGGTGGCGATCGCCATCACACTCAAACCCGAAACTGCCCAGAGTAAGTGGCTGGCTGGGGCGATGCCAGTCGTCCAGATGAGTAGAAACCCAACTCCCCAAAACAGCGCCGAACAGATGAGTGCCTGCACACGGCTAAACCGATTGAGGAAACGAGCAATGGGAAGCTGAGTGAGAGCCGCCAAAACAATGTGCCAGGAAAATAAGGTGCTGATGGTAGACGTAGAAAAGCCTGATGCGTTGCTGCTCACGGGCACAAAGTTAGTGAAATAGAGCGGCATGGCGCTATTAATCTGCGATAGGTAAGTGGTGAACAGGATATTTACCAGGGCAAAGATGAGTAAGGTGCGATCGCGCAATGCCACTCCCCATCCCTTAAATAGGGAGCGATCGCCCTGCTCGGTGTTGACGGTTTCAGCGATCGCCCCATACACAATTCCAAAAAACACTAAAAATGAGAGGCCATCGATTACAAACAGAGCGCGATAGGCTCCTGTCAGTTCAAGGAGTGCGCCACCGACCATAACGCCCAAACCTAAGCCCACCGTGTCTCCCAGCCGCGTCAGGGCAAAGGCTTCATTGCGCTGGTCGGGCGTGGTTAGATCGGCGACAACGGCTTCGGTCGCGGGCCAATACAGCCCAATCCCCAGCCCCATCAGCAAGTTACCTACAAGAAAAATGGGAAAGTCGTAAGTGAGTGCCAAAAACACATCTGCCAGGGCAGAAACCGCCGCCGATAGCAGTAGGGTTTTTCTGCGCCCCCAGCGAGGCGAGTCAGCAAACGAGCCACCCAAAATCCGCCCCAGCACGCCCGAAATGGAACCGCTGCCGATGCCAATGCCGACGATTGTTGCAGATAGCCCAACCTGGTTGACAAAGAAAATCGGCGCATAGAATAAGGTAAATCCATTCCCAACTTGAGATAGAAGACGACCTGCAATCAAAATCCAAACGCGATGATCAAGTTGGGGCAGCCCGGCAAGCAGCTTTCGGCGAAAAGAGTTCATTAGCAAGCGATCTAGGAAACAGCGAAGAAGCACCCTTGCAGTGTATTGTGATCTCGTTAGCCTCAGCAGTTTTTGCGGTAGCGTGAGTAGTAAGGGGGAACTGTGGCAAGATTCTTGTTTGTAACCGACCTGGATAATACTCTGGTGGGGGATGATGAGGCGCTAGAAAGACTCAATCACCAGTTGCTTCAGCATCGTGAAGAACACGGCACGGTGATTGTCTATGCGACAGGGCGATCGCTCCCTTTGTTTGAAGAACTGCGCTCTGAGAAACCGCTGATCAAACCCGACCTGCTAGTCTTGGCAGTGGGCACCGAAATTTATCGCCAGGATGGAGATACTCCCGACCCCACCTGGACAAGCCAGCTTAACCAGCGCTGGGATCGAGAAAAGATCAGGGCGATCGCCGCTCAGTTCAACGACCTAACTCCCCAACCGCAAACGGAACAGGGAGACTTTAAAGCCAGCTATTTCCTGGAAGAAGCTGCGTCTAAAGAAGTGTTGGCTTGCCTGGAAGCTGAACTCAAAGATCAGGGCTTAGACGCTCAGTTGGTCTACAGCAGCGGGCATGACCTGGACATTTTGCCAAAGCGGGCAAACAAAGGAGCAGCCGTTGGGTTCCTTCAGCAAGGCTTTCAGATGCCCAGGGAAAGAACCGTTGTTTGTGGCGATTCGGGCAACGATTTGTCGATGTTTCAGGCAAACCATTCACGCGGCATTATCGTCGGCAACGCTCAGCCAGAACTGCTCAACTGGCACCACGAAAACCCATCGGGCGATCGCTACTTAGCGCAGTCTCATTGTGCAGGTGGTATTCTAGAGGGCTTAAAGCATTTTGGCTTTTTCAGCTAAATTGGCTAAGAACTGCCCCGCCCCGCCAGTTGAATGATCAGCTACCTCAAAGGCACTCTCGCCGCAATTCAAAAAATCAGCAGCAGTCGGGTGATGCTCACGCTCGAAGTCAACCAGATTGGCTACGAGCTACAGGTAATTCCCCGCATGACTCAGACGCTTCCGGTCGGCGAAGTGGTGCAGGTCTTCACTCATCTACAGGTGCGAGAAGACCAGATGGTGCTGTTTGGTTTTGCGTCAATGGCAGAACGCGACCTGTTTCGCCAACTCGTCAGCGTCAGCGGCGTAGGCCCTCAACTGGCAGTTGCTCTACTGGATACGTTGGGGCTGCAAGACCTGGTGCAGGCGATCGTCAGCAGCAACACTCGCCTGCTGTCGCGGACTCCCGGAGTGGGAACAAAAACCGCCGAGCGAATTGCCCTGGAACTTAAGGCAAAGCTAGCAGACTGGAGGCTTCAGTCTGGCTTGACTACCCTGCCCGATGCTGCCCCGGCAACCACCGTTCAGGAAGATGTCGAAATGACTTTGCTGGCGTTAGGCTACACCACCAGCGAAATCATGCAGGCGCTACGAGCCGTTGGGCAGAAGACCGCATTATCTAAAAATGCAGACGCAGAAGATTGGATTCGAGAGGCGATCGCCTGGTTGAGTCGCTAACCGTTGAGGGCGATCGCTTCTCAGCAGAGCGCAGGATTAAGATTGAACCGAAGGAGTGGTTCAAGTAGCCACGCCAAACCGCCTCCAATCAGGTAAACAATCAGAGCCAGTATCGCTACATTAACGCGATCAACTGCTTGCAGGTAGTGCAGGTAGTCTACTTGCAGCGAGAAGACTACCTTAACGCAGGGAATAGTGAGGCAGTCGCGCAAAAACAGGCAGAAAGATTTGCGCTGGAGCAAATCAGGGCGAATAAAGAAAAACTCCTCAAACGGGTCGAAGATTAAGACGGTAAAAAGGCTGCGATTCTGATTGTGACAAGGTTGAGTTAGGAGCCAGAGGAGACTATTTTCTTCATTGCTAATTGCCGCTGAGTGATTCCTCCATGCTGCTGAGTGATTCCTCCGTGCTGCTGAATGATTCCTCCGTGCTGCTGAGGAACAAAAAGTGACATTCTCCCGACGCTGATGCTACGCATACAGCACGGGCTTCCCTTCGAGCAAAGCCCGTTGAGCAGTTTTAAGTGAGGTGATATCCGCCCTCACTATTGAGCAAATCAGCCCAATCTTTTTGATCAGTCTGCCTGAGTTTTCGTCCCGATGACATTCCTCCCCGCACTCGCACGAATGCCAGCGGTCAGAGAGCGTCTTAGGCACCTGGTTCAAGCAACTCCAACAGTGTTGAGAAGTGCCCCAGGGGTCTACCTCCTTCACCACCTTCCCCAACTTGTAAGCCACCCACTTCAGCACCTGAACAAACTGCCCGTGCGCTGCATCCAGCATGGAGCGGTTCAGCCCGGACTTTGCCGCCTGACCATTAGGCAACCACTCCCCCTCATTGCTGATTTTGGGTTTGGCTCGTTTGGTCAGGTTTTTCAGCTTCAGATCTTCGATAAACAGCACATCACACTTGTCAAATAGCCAATGGGCTAGCTTGAACTGCCAATCTAGTCGTTGACGGGCAATGTGCTGATGCAGTTTTGCGATCTGAACTTTGAGCAACTTCCAGGGTTTAGAGTGCTTCACTCGCTTTGCAAGTCGCTGTTGCAACTTTTCGAGCTTACGAGCGGATTCAGTGAAAAACCTGGGATGTTCTACGACTTCTCCAGTAGAGAGAGCGATGTAGTTCTCAACGCCCAGATCAATTCCCAAACTGTTCTCTTCGGTCGGTTGGATTGCTGCAACCGTTACAGGCACGCTTTTGTCTTCTAGAACCAGGCTGATATGCCAGCCATCAGCTTCTCGCAAAACCGTGCCTGTCTTAACCTCAAAACCATCTGGAATTGGGCGATGAAACACAAAAGGAACCAGTCCAATCTTTTTCAGATTGACGCAGTTTTTTCCCCGCTCATCTTTGATGATGTCGCAGTTGTGCAACTGCGTATAGGTAAAAGAGTTGTAGTAGTGTTGCCCTTTGAATTTGGGCTTACCGCTGCGGTTGTCGTTAGCATCTGGCTTAGTAAAGCGGGAGAAGGCGTATTCGACTCGATTCACTACATCTTGCAATACCTGAGAGTCAAGCTGTTTGTAGTCGGGAAACAAGGTTTTGGTTTGCTTCAGGTCAGATAGCTGAATGCTGTGCCAATTGAGATAGCCCTGTTCCTGGAAGTTAGAAATCTCTTCGCCTTTACGACTACCTTTTGCCAAAACGCGAGTGAGTGGAATATCTCGATAGATTTCTTCTACTGGCGCAATGCTGACCACCAACGGACAAGCATCGACCCTTGAACGGGTTGCCTCGTACCAATCAAACCGTTCTCCTAGCCTGTAGTTGTACTGGCGACGTGCCAGTTCTAGCCAGGATTGGAAAATGATTTGCTGTTGAGGTAATGGCTTGAGCCGATACTTGTACGTCAGTTTCATGGGTTATTCGTCAGACCCCATTACAAGGAAAACAGAGCCTGAACCAAAGGTGTTTACAAGCTCATCCCATCTGAGTTCAAGCTGTGAGAAAACAGACTCCGGATCATCCGAAACCTCACGATGGAGTAAGGCGCAAGCGTCAACCCGCTCTTTCTCGTCCGTCTTCCAGCGATATAGCTTCAATTCGGGCGTATAGCCCATTTCTTGAAGAGTGTTGAGCGTTTTGACGGGGTCTTGATGCTGAACCGATGCAAGATTGATAAACAGAACAACTTCGTTCTGCTTCATTGCCATTGGCATTTCTAAAGCTATTTCCATGATGTCTCCTAGTAGTAATTACATCTCCACCGACCATTGCCTAGGTTTGTAGGCGTTCCAACTCTGCGCCCATCTGCCCAACCAGAACAAATAGTATGAGCCTCGCTTGCGCTTCCGGCTCTAACGACTCTTCCTTGTTGAGCGTTGCGACCCATTGAATCTGATTCTTCTTCGGGATCTTCAATGGGAACGTGATATTGCTCACCCGTTCGGCTATTTTGCCAAACGTAATAAGCTATTCCGCCAACTATTGCAGTGCCAATCAAAATACAACCAACTCCAGTGGCGCAAATGGCTGGGGCGGCTACTAGTGCGGGATTTGCCCTTGCTGGTGTAGCGGGAAGAAACAATGTTGCAATCAATGCAACTGAAGCGAATTGTTTGAAATCTGGCATGATGAACTTGCTCCTTTGTTGGACAAATCAACGGAGGGGAAGTCGTCTTGACGTAGTGTTGGAAGCACCGCGTCAAGGCGCATAATTGATGCAATTGTACTCTTAAACTAGGGTGTAAGCAAAGACTGTGTGTCAGACTTCGCTCACTGCTGCGTCTGACGCGGGGAGTCCATGTATCCCGACGCTGACCGTTCCGGTACAGCGCGGGACTTATAGCTCCCCGAAACCCTCATTGGTTAAAGGCGTTGCTAAATACAGGGATGATTTACCTGTTCCGGTGTCTCCCGTAGGGGCGAACGGCCGTTCGCTCCTGCGAGAATTTATCCCTTCAATCAGCAACGCCTTCCTGGAGATTGGATCAGGCTCTAGAGCAATACTTCTTGCCAACCTGTGTAAAAAACTTAAGGATTTATCGCATTGAGACAATCAGGGCTTATTCTAGAGAGCTTGATACATTCTGCTGCCCAACCCTTACATCCTCCCAAGTCCTATGGATCGCTTTACCGTTGCCGTGATTTCCCAAACCCCAAACCCGCAGCAGGTGATTTATGCCGCGATGCACCAGGACTACGCGGAGGGGTTTGTCTGCGATGAGCGCGATCGCTGGCCCGACGAAGAAAAAGCCGGAGACATTATCGTCAAACAGCTTCTAGCAGGCAACCGGGGACACTACGGCCCACTGGAGCATCCGCAAATTGTCCTCAACTGCGGCTGGTTTCCCCACAGCACCATGCAGCAAATTCGGACTCATCGCGTCGGCATCAGCTTTGATGTGCAATCTATGAGATATACCGGGCAGCGGATTGTAGATGTCATTGAGGGCAAGCGGGAAGTTGAAGATGTGTTCTACTTGCGTCCGGTGGGGGCTTACAGCGATCGCAGGGCAAGCGCTACGAATACACCCCAGAGCAGCGGCAGCAAGACCTAGATTGGTGTTTGGCGGCCTGCAAGCGCTACCAGGAGCGCATCAACCAGGGCTTTTCAGAAGAACACGCACGGGGGCTGATTCCCTTTGATGTGCGGCAGCATTGGGTGCTGTCGGCAAATGTGCGATCGCTCCTCCACCTCTTAGACCTGCGTTGGAAAGCCGATGCTCAGCTTGAGGCGCAAAAGCTGTGTGAACTGATCTGGGTGCCGTTTCGGGAATGGACTCCGGCGATCGCCGACTGGTACGAAACCAATCGCCTTAAGAAAGCTCGCTTAGCGCCTTGATTCAGTTAATTAGCTTCGACTTCTAGCCAACTTCAACGCCTTCATGCTTCAATAGCCAGCGTTTACGTTCAAGTCCACCTGCGTAGCCCGTGAGGTTTGCTTTTGCACCAATTACGCGGTGACAGGGCACCACGATCGCCACCGGATTGAGTGAATTTGCCATGCCAACAGCCCGGTAAGCCGTCGGTTTGCCTAACTTTGCGGCCAGTTCTCCGTAGGTGACAGCCGTTCCCGGCGGAATGGTTCGCAGTGCCGCCCAAACCTGCTGCTGAAAAGCCGTTCCACCTGCGCTAACCGAGATTTGATCGAGACTGCTGTAGTCCCCTTCTAGATAAGCTTGAATTTTGCTGCTGACCCCCACCGGATTTATCCTTTCCTTTAAGTGAAAGTGTCCGTACCGTACCTGAAGCAGTTGGATCATGCGGTGTTCATAATCCGCGAAATCTAACGCGCACAAATTTTCTCCATCTGAAACCAGCAGAATGGTTCCCAGTGGGGAATTGAGCTTGTCAATAGAAAGTTCCATGCTGTTTTCTCCTGAAGTAAGATGTACTAGACGACCCGCCCTGGAATCAATTCTGGGTAAAAGCTGAAGTCCGTTTCAACGGACTCAAATGCCCCCTGAGAAGACCGTTCCAACTCGTTTTAACGAGTTTTAGCTTTGAGCCTGAGATTGATCTCAAGGCTCTAGTGCAATGCCTTCTGCTAATAGGGCAAGATCATCAGCTAACCCCTCTGACAACCACAAATACATTGCAGCGTAAGCCCGCCAGGGTCGCCAGGATTGCGCCATTTCTAACAATTGCGCTTTTGTTAGGGGGTTGTTGGGGGACAGCGATCGCCGCAACCCCAAATCCGTTGCTGGGAAAGCATCCGGCTCCCGCAACGCCCGCATTGCAATGTAGTGAGCCGTCCATTCTCCAACTCCGGGCAGCTTACACAGCGTCTGAACTGCACTCTCCAAACTGGAAAAGTTGTGCAACTGCCCTTCTGCAACTGCCGCTGCCAAAGATGAAATGGCTTTGGCACGGGCGCGGGTCAGCCCCAGTGGGGTCAGGTCAGCGATCGCCAACACCTCTGGTTTTGGAAACATGAACCGCAGCGATGTTTCGATTGAGGTTCCCAGGTTCAATGGCTCACCGTAGGCTTCCACCAGTCGCCCCGCCAGTTTGGTTGCAGCAGCAACGCTAATTTGCTGTCCGAGAATTGCCCGCACCGCCAGCTCAAAGCGATCCCACGTACCCGGAACGCGCAGCCCCGGCAAGGCAGCAACCCGACCCCGAAGTTGGGGATCGCGTTCTAAATGAGCCGCAATTTCGGTTACATTAGCGTTCAGGTCAAAGAGGCGGCGCAACCGCTCAACGATGGGGGCGATCGCCCCCACTTTTGGGAATCGGATCTTGGCAAGCAAATGATTCTGCCCTTCAACCGGACGCACTTCAACCATGCCGTGCAGCCCATCTAGACAAATCGTGCGGCAATAAAAATCAGACGCGACTGCCTCCACTCCAGGAATAGCTCTAGGCAAGAGGAAACGCACCAGCGCCGACCAGTGATAGGGCAGGCTAAAGGGTAGCTTCAGCGTAATTTCGGCGGGTGTAGGTGTGTTTTCCGGATTTTCTGCAACATGAATTCGTCGCAGTTCGCGGGCGATCGCTGGTAAGTTTTTTGCATCACTTCGTTAAACCGTCGAATGCTCATAAACCCTGCTGCCATTGCCACATCGGTCATCGATAGGGAAGTTTCGTCAATCAACTGTTTGGCAAATAGGATTCGGCGGGTCTGCGCTACAGCCAGAGGGGATGCGCCCAAATGCTCCGTGAACAAGCGCCTGAGATGGCGATCGCCCACTCCCACTTGCTCCGCTAAATCCGCCACTTTGCCATTATCTAATGCGCCTTCCGCAATCAGATTAAGCGTCCGTGAAACAACAGCCGCTCCCTCAAATTGGGCAAACAGACCGGGAGAAATTTCTGGACGACAGCGCAAACAAGGGCGAAACCCCTTTTCATGAGCCGCCGCCGCACAGGGCAAAAAGATACAGTTTTCTCGCTTTGGCGTTGGAGCCGGACAAATCGGTCGGCAATAGATTTTAGTCGTCAGAACTGCGGTAAAAAACCGCCCATCAAAACGGCGATCGCGGGCTTGTACTGCTCGATAGCAGGTTTCATGATCAAGTTTCATGGGCACAGCATAGATCTGCCTCACGGGAAAATCTAGCCGTTTTCGGACATGGATATTGTGGATAGCAAATGATGGTGACTTATCTATGTAGATTTGATAAAAATTGCGTACCCAAATCGTAAAAACTTGTACTAAAGGGAACTCGTGCCTCACCTGCCAGGTCAACTTAGCAAAACCGGGAACTGATTGGAGCGAGGCAGTTGAGCCGATCGTCGGTCATCAGTTCTTGTCCATTCACCGTAATTACCTCAACTTTCATGAATACCAACAAAAAAGATGTAGCCAGCAGGAAATTAGCTTTCTTCTGGAAAAAGGGTGCGATCGCTTTAATGGCTTCAACGTTAATCTTGGGCAGCTATTCTCAAGTTTTGGCAGACCCCGCACCGCTGCAAGTTAGTCAGCGTCAGCAAGAATGGGATAGCGTTCTAAGATTTGCACGGCTGGTGAATGCTCGTCAGGAAGTTACGTCGCTGGTGATGCAGCTAGATGTCCTAGAAAAGCCTGAAACGAGCTACGCAAATGCTGTTTACCAAATTTTTGCTCGTCAAGACGGGCGCTGGAGACTGATCTATAGCAGCACGGGTGCCCGCCTCATTACCAACAACCGAGGACGGGTAATGCTAGAGCCAGAGGTGATTTCGCTGAATGACTTGAGAGACGCGCTAGACGATGATGACCTGGATGACTTAGAACTGCGGGCAGTAGCTCAACTGCGCTATGACGTGCGCGGTGGACAGCGCAATCGGCAGGTGACCTGGGAACAGGTGCAAAATTATCGGGCGATCGCTCAAACCACCACCACCCAAATCGCCAGCAGCCAAACCAGCAGCACCCAGGTAACGAGCAGCCAGACAACTGCTCAAACCACTACTCAAGTCAGCACTCAGTCCAGCACTCAGTCCAGCACTCAGTCCAGCACCACTCAGCCCTCAGTTCCCGTTACTGTACAGGGTGTAGGACAGCCAAACAACACGTTAAATCCACTGCGAGGACACTTTAGCCTAGCAGTGTTGCAATCCCAGCCAACCCTGGATAACGTCATCGTTCGCGTTTCGCTCAAGGCTCAGCGCCCCAATGCATTCCTGCAAGAGCGATTTGTGGGCGACTTTCGCTATCGGGTCAATCAGCGGGCACGGTTTATTCGCGGACTCAATCCGGGCGATCGCGTTGTTGTTCGCCTGTTCACCCCTCAAAACGTCCTTATTGGCTACAGCGAGTTTGAGCTACTGGATGACAACGCTGCTGTCAATCTGATTTTGCCTAGCCAGAGCAGTTCCTACGGCGTTGTTCGCACCGTTTACGGCGTTGACAGTGATGAAACGGGGTCATTGACACAAACCGCAATACCTACAGCTATTTCACTCAAGTGAGTGGTTCAAGCTACCGCGATAGCCGCGTCACTTTCCTCAGCGATACTCGAAACATCAACACGAGCCTGTTTCAAACCCAGAGCATCTCTACTTCTAGCAGTGCTGTCTACAGCAGTTCCTTTGAAAGCGGTACTTTCTCTCTGATCGGTCGTACCATTCCCTGCTTTATTTCTGGACTGGCTCCCGCCCTGACTGCCGCTCCTGGTGAAGTCGTCGAAATTACTAACATCAGCAGTAGCAGCATCTCTACCTATGAGGTCAGCCAACTGATCCTGGTCTATCAAGAAGTCGGCTTTACAGAAGGCACCATCATCAGCATCGATGACTACGATGATGACGACGATGACAATGGCGATGACGACAGTGAAAGTGACAGTGGCGACGACGATGATGATGACGACAGTGACGATGATGATGAGTACGACGACGACGATGATCGTCGCTCTCGCCGTCGCAATTGCAACCAGGGCATCGGCAACGGAACTGAAGGATGCGATCCTGGCAACTCCCCTCCTCGCGGTGGCAGCAATGACGAAACCGGACGCACTCCCAATGGAAGTAGACAGCGTTAACAGGACTTACGCAAGTAGAACGTAAAGTCAGGCGATCGCCAATCAGCCATAGGCAAGAGGCTTAGAGGATGTTTGAGATGTCTAATCTGTAACCCAAAAGTCTGTAGGGGCGTGGCATTCGGGCAAGGATTTTGGGTCTATTCCAGAGTTTATCTGCCGAATGCTACGCCCTTACAGGGGATATCAGCTACTTTTCAAACAACTTCTTACAGCGTCTCTCAAACGGGTAAACCAAAGACAGGGGCGAACGGCCGTTCGCCCCTACCGGGATTTGTATTGACGTGGTTAATTAGCCTGCGATACCTTTAGAAGTGCCGCAGGCTAATTAAGTCATGACTTTTAGCTAGCTTTTTTACGAGGATTTGTTACAACAAGCTCAAACTCCCAACCGGGGACTTGCTTGACCAGACTAGTTATGCGGCGCAGGTCTGCGGCACCGTTTAGAGTTAGGCTCTCACGAGTGCGAATCTCAGCGCGATCGCCCGGTTCTCGTTAACTGCTATCAGTCAAT
>JAAUQZ010000404.1 GCA_012033355.1 Leptolyngbyaceae cyanobacterium RM1_406_9
TACCAGCAGAATCAGAAGCTTACGCCGAAGGCTCCAGTTAGACCAAAGACTTTTTCAGCCGTGTTGCACCGGACTTCTGCGGTGAGGAAAACGGGGCTGATCGGCTGTTGCTGGATGGAGGTCAAGCGCAGTGGAGGGATGAAAGTTTGAGGTGGGGCGAATCATGGAGTCAGTTTCCTGTTCTGAAAGTTGAGAGAATCAGGAAGATGCTTACCCTACAAATAACCCTGGTAGAAGAAAATTCGGCGCAGCGCGGTCAATCAAAAAAACTGTCAACCACAATATAGCAGTCCTGAACAGCCAGCATAATCATGACATATCCCTCGCTTTGTTAACCTGGGCTTTATGGAATTGTTTGACCAGCAGCGCCAGCAGCTTATAGAAACCGAAGCGCCCTTAGCCGCCCGGATGCGTCCCCGGACGCTGGATCAGTTTGTCGGGCAAGATCACATCATTGGGCAGGGGCGACTGCTGCGACGGGCGATTCAGGCAGATCAGCTTTCGTCACTCATTTTCTATGGCCCACCCGGAACGGGAAAGACGACTCTAGCGCGGATTATTGCTAACACGACTGAGGCTCACTTTATCTCAATCAATGCGGTGCTGGCAGGGGTCAAGGAAATTCGAGAGGCGATCGCCACTGCCCAAGAGAAACGAGGAATGTATGCTCAAAAAACAATTCTATTTGTGGATGAGGTACACCGCTTTAACAAGTCGCAGCAGGATGCGCTGTTGCCCTGGGTGGAAAACGGCACAGTAATTTTGATTGGTGCAACGACAGAAAATCCCTACTTTGAAGTGAACAAGGCACTGGTGAGCCGATCGCGCATTTTTCAACTGAAGTCACTGGATCAAAATGACTTAAAACAAGTGGTGATGCAGACCTTGCAGGATGGCGATCGCGGCTACGGCAAACTGACGATTCAGCTTCACCCGGATGCGCTCGACCACCTGGTTAATGTGGCGAATGGCGATGCCCGCGCCTTGCTGAATGCATTGGAACTGGCGGTTGAAACCACGCCTGCCGATGAGAATGGCGTGATTCACATTAGCCTGTCGGTGGCGGAGGAGTCGATTCAGCAGCGGGCGGTTCTGTATGACAAAGAAGGAGATGCCCACTTTGATACAATCAGCGCTTTCATCAAAAGTTTGCGCGGTTCAGACCCCGATGCAGCGCTGTATTGGCTGGCGCGAATGGTTTACGCCGGAGAAGACCCGCGTTTCATCTTTCGCCGAATGTTGATTCTTGCCAGTGAAGATGTGGGGCTGGCAGCCCCAGATGCAGTGGCGATCGTGAATGCCTGCGCTCAAGCATTTGACCGAGTGGGAATGCCCGAAGGACGCTATCCGCTGGCTCAAGCCGCGCTCTACCTGGCAACGGTGCCCAAATCCAATAGCGTCATGGGTTTTTTTGATGCCCTCGCGGCCGTTGAGCGAGAGCGAGAAGAGGATGTGCCGCTGCATTTGCGAGACACAAACCGGGATAAACACAGTTTTGGGCATGGTTCCGGCTACCTTTATCCACACTCCTATCGAGAGCATTGGGTAGCGCAGCAGTATTTGCCTGGCAGCCTTCAAGGGCAAGTATTTTATCAACCCTCTGACCAGGGCTATGAGGAAGAAATTCAGCAACAGGTCGCACGACGACGAGAAGAACAGCTTGCCTCGCTGGTAGAAGGAATTGGCGTAGCATTACCTGAAGTTCTCACTTTTGGCCCTACAAACTCTGCTCAAGATCGTTGGTTACAGCGGACTTTGAGCCAAGTGGGGGAACAGTTAGGATGGGTGCGCGATCGCCTCTTTTCCCTTGCCCAACCCCAACGCCATCATCTGATTCTAGACTTAAATGCAGGCAGCGGGTTACTCACCTGGGAGGCACTACGCCGAGTGCCTGAAGGCGGCGTGTATGCCTGCGTTCGCACGACAGACGATGCTAAAGCATTAAGAGAGCAGACAACCGTTTTACCGGAACTCTCACGCCCAATTGTGCTGCAATCCTCGTTAGCAGATTTGCCGAATGCGTTGGCAGAGTATCCTCATATCCAGTTTGACCACATTCTTGGACGCAATGCCTTTTTACAGGAAAGCGATCGCCCCTCTATCCTCAGCTTATTGGTAAAACTACTTCGATCGGAAGGTTCACTCACTTTAGCAGAAACCATTCCCCGTCACACCCAGCGGCTTTATCGTTTACTCGACCCTGAACGGTTTAGCAAAAAACTGTTGAATCGACTGATCAAAGCCGAAGAAAGTATTTACGCTAATCCATCTGATTCAATGGTGAACTGGGATGTAGATGAGTTGCGATCGCTTTTCCACACCGCAAATCTAACCGTTGACATCCAGGTTGAACCGACTCAAACTGATATTCGCATCACTTCTCACTTATTAGACCGCTGGTTTCAGCCAGGAGAATCGCGCCCTAGCTACGCAGATCATCTTTCTAACTCTTTAAGCGAGTCTGAAGTGAGAACTGTGCGTGAGTTATTTGTAACACACTTATTGAATCAAATGGTGAAGTGGGAAGGGGCGATCGCCTTCATTCAAGCCAGTTATTAAGCTTCTGGCGTAGCTAAAGTTACACTCGTTGCCAGGCTCATGCTTGGTAACGAGGCTAAAATAGTACAAGTTTGTAGTAGATCTTTTTGAGGGATGGCGATGTTTGAACGATTTACAAAGCAAACTCTTTAGCGGGGATAAGTAGTTCAACCTAATTAAACATAAAACGTTCAACAGTATATCCTCCCCGTTGCCCTCTCGCTTCAATACCAGAGATAATCGCGTGAGCCAAATCGACCTCATCCTCAAATGCCCGACTGGCTAATTCATCGCGTTTCAGATGCAGCCATTCATCCTCAATGCGATTCATCTGGGGATTGTAAGGCGGCAAGAAGAAGAG
Source organism: Leptolyngbyaceae cyanobacterium RM1_406_9 (assembly GCA_012033355.1). GTDB lineage: Bacteria > Cyanobacteriota > Cyanobacteriia > Elainellales > Elainellaceae > JAAUTN01. Next base: position 2,900 of record JAAUQZ010000404.1, read on the forward strand.
CAACAACCCTTGTTTCTGCCATTGCTCTAGCGCAGCAGAGGTGCAATGGCTTCTATGCACCGAAGCATTGTCCAGAACTATGACGCTGATTTGCCCACTCTTGCGAAAATGGGACTGAGCTTTGCTGGCTTGCCAGTCCATCAATTTGAGGAACGTTGAAC
>JAAUQZ010000128.1 GCA_012033355.1 Leptolyngbyaceae cyanobacterium RM1_406_9
CTGGACGCAACCGAGGACGACCCCCCCATTGCCGCTTCAGTTGCCCCGGCTCCATCCATTGCTCAAACACCACTGCCTCATGCCGTTCTCCGACCCTCAACAGCAAGGTCATCGGCAAGCCATTGCCCTCACAACGCAGATGAATCTTGGTGCTAAAGCCGCCTTTGCAGTAGCCCAATGCTTCGCGTTGCTGGACTTGCTCAACTGGCGAAAGACTGCGGCTTGGGTCTAGCTCCCCTTTTTTGCCCCCGCTGCATGTTGATGAGCACGGATGACACTGCCGTCTACATGATGCAGTTGCCAATTGAGCTTGCCCTCGCGGTCGGCTTGCGGTTGGAGGGTTTGGAGGATCTGCTGCCAAAGTCCGTTTCTTTGCCAACGGTAGAAGCGTCCTGATACGGTTGCCCAAGCTCCATAGCGTCCGGGCAGGTCACGCCAAGGCGCACCCGTTCTGAGCACCCACAAGATGCCGTTGATGGTCGTACGGTGGTCGAGATTGGGACGACCGACACGCGGTTTTTGAGGCGGCAGCAGGGGGTGCAACCGTTGCCATTGGCGGTTGGTGAGGGCACCTCTGCGCTGGGGTGACTCAGGGGGAAGAACCATCCGTTGGAACTGAACTCAGCTTTCTTATTGTCCCCTATCTTCCTTAAAAGTTTTAAAACAGACCCTAGAACGAATGGCAGACAATAACGTTGATTTTGTCGATGCTTATCTTGCCGAAATCGCTCGTCATAAAGGTGGAACCATTGCCTCCTTCGATCACGATTTGCGACGACTGGACATCCCATGGCTTGAACCAGAGTAGTAGCACTATGAACAACACGGTCGTCAAAGGCTTAACTAAAGCAGAGAAAGCCACATTGAAAGCACTGGGGACGGTAGAGGACTAAAGGCAACCTGGAACTACCGCGTCTTCTAGTCCAGCGCTATCAAGTTCATCTCATCATCTACAACCCTAAAGCGGAGGAAATCGTCAAATGGCAGAGGTAAAGCACTATCGCCAACTTGTGTAAGAACTTTTAAAGACCTACAGTGAAATTCAATTTAGAAACAAAGATTTGGAAACAGAACTCATCTTCGATACAGAGCGCGATCGCTACCAGGTTGTCCATGTTGGTTGGTCAGACGAGCGTTGCATCTACGGTTGTAGTTTACATCTAGATATTCGTGATGGCAAAATCTGGATTCAACATGATGGCACAGAAGGTGGTATTGCCAATGAACTGATGAAGCGAGGTGTGCCAAAGTCAGACATTGTTTTAGCATTTCATTCCCCATTCAAACGACAATTTACTGAGTTTGCGGTGGGATGATGAAAAGGAAAGCGATCACTCCTACCAATTCAACATGAACAACACAATCATTAAAGGCTTAACTGAAGCGGAGAAAGCTACGCTGAAAGCACTAGGAGCGATCGAGAATTAGAAATTAAAAATGCAAAATTAAAAATATCACAAAGGAGAAACTATGCAAGCAGCTTTCCACATTGTGACTAGAGTTCTTCCTGGAAACAAAATTGAGATCCAGTTGCCTGAAGGCACGATCGGTAAAGAGATTGAGGCTATCGTCTTGCTGCCCGAAAAAGCTCAGATTCCAAAACGGAGTGCCCTAGAGATTCTGGCGGATGCCCATCGACTCAGATCGTTCAGAACTCCCGAAGAAATTGATCAATATATTCAAGACGAAAAAAACTCATGGGACAGCTAACGATTCCTGACCATGCCACTGTTTATGTCGATACTGCTCCCGTGATCTACAGCATCGAATTGCATCCAGCCTATTGGACAATCCTCCAACCCTTATGGATGAAACAACAAGCCCAAGAAATCAGGCTTATGAGTAGCGAACTCCTCTGGATGGAAACCCTGGTCTTTCCGCTCAAGGCTTAAGAAATGTTCCGGATTTGTCTGTCGTTGTGCTCAAGGATGTTCTAAATGCCTGAGTAGTACAGCAAATCAAACGGCGATCGCTGTTATAGAATCTACTTCAGGGCACGCTTTGCGTTACCCACAAGGGCGCTACCCGCAAAGGGTTGCTCTCCAGCCCCAAAATCCGAAAATCGCAGGCAGCACCCAGGCAAACTGTGGTTTAAACTGGAAGCGCGATCGCCCCCAGCGGAGACAACTATGGAATCAGCAGTTTATCAGGTTAGTGCTTTTTGGGATGCAGAGGCCGCCGTCTGGGTAGCAACCAGTGAAGACGTTCCAGGATTGGCAACTGAAGCCGATACCATTGAGGCTTTGAGTCAAAAACTGCGAAATATCGTTCCTGACCTGCTGATGAGCAATCATGTGATTTCTGCTGATTATGCGGGGGCGATCGCCATTCAACTGACTAGCCACCGGCAAGAATTGATCGAGGTTGCCTCGTAATGGCTGCATCGTTCACTCCCGCACTCAAGAAACTTCTGTTGGAGGCTGATTGTGTTCTTGAACGGCAAGGCAAAGGAGATCATGAAATCTGGTACAGCCCGATTACTGATCGGCGCTTTGTTGTAGACAGTTCAATCAAATCGCGTCATACTGCAAACGCAGTTCTCAAGCAGGCAGGGTTACCAAAAGCTTTTTAGTCTTTTAGCCATTTCTCAATCCCCTTCCTTGTTGGCACTCCTCCATCTGTAAACGTCCAAATATCGTGCCTTTGCTGAGGAGCGTAGCTGATGTGGATAGGGCGTACTGCTTCGCAGATATCGCACGGGTCGCCCCCATAATAGTATAGCGAATCAAACGGCAACTGCTGCTCCAGAATCCACTCCACAAGGCGCGCGCTTCGCGTTACCCGCAAGGGGTCGCTCTCCAACCCGATAATCCGAAAATCACAGGCTGCACCGAGGCGAGCCGTTCCGGAAGCTCCGCTAACGCAGTAATACTTGCCATTCCGGTTCTTCTCATGCGCCATATGCTGATCGCGACTTGGATCAACTCGCCCATTCTTAATCCCCGTCTCTGGGTCTTTCTGGGCCAGGAACCGCTTCAAATCTTTTGAGCAGAACCCGTAGGTTAACTGGAACCGTTCCCTCCCAAAGTGAGTAATCACAGGGTCGAGTATGTGTTCGCAAAGTGATTCTAACGCTGGGATTGTTTCTTCCGGGTTTTCCGGATACGGATTGATGCGATCGCCATACTTCCTGTACGTTTGCGTACAAGTGCAAAATTCCTGCAAAGTCAGGTACTTTCCCAATAAGATTTCATGCATTCAAGCGTCAGCCTCCTGAATCGGGAATTCTAACTCTGAACAGAGTCTAAAATTTCACGATACAAAATATGGCTGCTCTCCTGACAAAATCCAACTTTATGAGCGGGCTGCAATGCCTTAAGAAACTTTGGTTGGAAGTGCAGGAGCCACACCAAGCCACTGCTCTCTCCCCAGCCCAGCAACGCATCATCGACCAGGGCGAAGAGGTTGGGCATTACGCCCGTCAGCAATTTCCTAATGGGCAATTGATTGTGGGAAACGGAAACGAGGCTCTTCAAGCTACTCAAGATGCGATCGCGGCTGGAGCATTGTGCCTTTTTGAAGCCGCTTTCAGTTTTAATGGCTTATTCATTCGATGCGACATTCTTTGGAAAACTCCAGCAGCTACCTGGGAATTGATTGAGGTCAAATCCTCTAGCAAGGTTAAAGATGAACATCAGTGGGATTTAGCCCTTCAAAAATACGTTTTGATTGGGGCAGGGCTGCCGATTGGTGCAACCAAGCTGATGCATATCAATACTCAGACTTGCTGCTTTTCTGACCTGGCAGACCTTTTTGTAATTGCAGATATTACCGAAGAAGTCGATCAGCTCTTGCCTGCAATACCCAACAAGCTTGAGCACTTTGGGACAATTCTCACCGAGAATTTAGAACCCACATTTGCGATCGGAAAACATTGCGACAATCCTAATCCCTGTTCCTTTACAGGCTACTGTTGGCAGCACGTTCCGGAGATTTCCATTTTTACGATTCCTCGCCTGGATTGGAAGAAGAAAGAGGCGTTGATCGGTCAGGGAATTTTGGCGATCGCTGAACTTCCATCGAAATACCCTCTATCAGGTAACCAGCGTAGCTACGTTAATAGCGTCTTCAGTGGTCAGCCTATTGTGGACGAAGCGGCGATCACCGCCAGTCTAGCCGAACTTGTTTATCCCATTCACTTCTTTGACTTTGAAGCCCAAAATCCTGCGATCCCTAGATTTGATGGGTTGAAACCCTACGAGCAATTCCCTTTTCAATACAGTTGCCACATCCTCTACCAGAATGGGCATGTCGAACACCGAGAGTGTCTTCACACTGACACGTCCGATCCGAGACCTCATCTGATTGCGGCATTAACCGAGGACGTCACTGCCATTGGTTCTGTAATTGTCTACCACCAGTCTTTTGAAGCCAGCTTGTTGAGGAAATTGGCGCAAGCTTTCCCTGCTTATGCGATTCACCTAGAATCGATCGCCACTCGGCTTTGGGACTTAGAGGATGTTTTTAAGAAGCACTACAAACATCCCGCTTTCCGAGGCTCCACCTCCATCAAAAACGTTTTGCCGGTTCTGGTTCCGGATTTGAGCTACAAAGCTCTAAATTGTCAGCGTGGCGACCAGGCGCAAGCTATTTGGGACAAGATGATTTTGTGCTCCAACCCAAATCAGAAAGCCCAATTGATAGCGGATCTAAAAGCGTACTGCCAGCTCGACACCTTGGCGATGGTTGAACTTCATAACGCACTAACCCAGCTTGCCTCAAAATCTGCATCGCTGTAAATTGCATTACTCCTCAGATGCGTCATCAACTCCATAGCTAATGAAGAGCGCAGAAACCTTTGTATCAAGGGCTTTTGCTAGCTTTTGGATATTTTCAAGGGAAGGATTGCGATCGCCCCGCTCAATATCTGAGATGTAGTTCCGATGTAAGCCTGCGCGCTCAGCCAATTCCTCCTGTGAGAGGTCTAGTTCTCGCCTGCGCTTCCTAACCGCTCTACCAAATAACCACTTTATGTCCGAACGCTCATTTTCCCTCACGACTGAATCTTGAGGGAATGAGGGTATCAAGTCCACACATAATAGGTGTAGAATTCCATACTATAAGTGTGATATCTCTCTGATTGGTAGGCAAATAACTGCTCAGCCATTGATTCAATGGTCGAATCAGTAGCTCATGAGCCTGCTCGATACGGCAACTCAACTGCCAACTCCTCTATGTTTGACTTCTTAAGCGAAAATATACGACCACTTGACCTGCCTCCAGGTTTTCCCCAATCTGTCGCCTCCCCTAAATACCAAATAGGGGAACGATGCCGTTGGATTCCAACCCAGAACACAGATTGGGGCAGCATTATTGGGCACGTTTACCTCCCAAGGCCAGATAGCTCTTATGAAAGACCTCAGTGGTCCTGGATTTATCTCATACTGCTAGATGCTGACAGCCCATCACGAGACTGGATTGCCGCTGATTGGGTTGGTGAAGAAGATCTAGAGAGCCTTCCTACTGAACAAGCTCCATCAGTTTCTACTGAGTTGGAGGCTTTATGACACGCAGGCCAGGACAAGTTCCATTTGGAGAAGTCGAACGGGTGCTGTTTCTGACTTACGTGAACTGCCAGATTGCGATCGCCCATCCGCGCGAGTTGTATGAGGAACTGGATTTGACTCAAGAGCAACTCGCGATTGTTGCCGGATGTAGCTTAGCCACAATGGAGCGCTGGATGAGTCAGAATCATGAACCCCGAATGCTCAAAGAGGTTTACCTGCGTCGATTAGGGGAGTTCCGCTTTTTGCTCCGTCATTACCGTGAAATTCCCGCTGAAGCATGGGAGCGTCTTTGTCCTCTACCAGCCAGAGATCGTGCCATTCTTTTTCCTGAGCAGCCCTGACGGTTGCGTGGTTCTTTCCCCCATTTGAGGGGAATTTACTGGAGACGCTTGTTTGAGTTAGTACGCTCGATCTATCGTGACAACAATCTCTCCAATCGCCGTTAAGGAACCCGCAAAACATGGACGGAATGCTCTCCAATTTCGACATCGGCAAACCCGTACTGGCAGATCTCCTTCTACAAATCCATCTGGGTAAGATCCAGCTACCGGATCTCCAGCGCAGTTTCTGCTGGCTCGACGACCTCATCATTCGTCTCTTGGCAAGCATCAGCAAAGGCTGGACTATTGGGGCAATTATGCTATTGGAGAACAACAGCCCCCACTGGGTCTTTCGTCCTCGGCTAGTTGAAGGCGTTCAACTAGAAAACTCGCCGATTCCGACTTACCTGATTCTGGACGGACAGCAAAGATTGACAGCCCTCTACATGGCGCTCTTCTCGAACCGCCCTGTTCAGCTTCGGAGCAAGCGAAACTACAAGCATTCCAACCGCTGGTATTACATCGATATTGAGAAGGCACTAGATCCTCAGGTTCGGCGTGAACAGGCGATCGTCAGTCTGAACGAGGATCGCATTAAAGCTGGGTGTGGCACCGAAGGCAAAAAGATTGATTGCTCCACGCCAGAAAAAGAGTACGAGCAGAACTTGTTCCCAACTACCAGCACCTTTCAGTTCTCAAAATGGCGGCAGGAGTATTGCAGGTACTGGAACTACGCCCCCGACAAACTGGAGTTGATTGACCAATTTGAGCAGGAAATCATCAAGCGGTTTGAACACTACCAACTCCCGGTGATCGAATTGATGGCATCGCTGCCCAGACCTGCTGTTTGCCAGATGTTTGAGAACGTGAACACGCAAAATTCAGTGCTCACCTTTTTTGATCTCGCTACCGCCTGTTTTGCCGCCGACAACTTCTCCCTCCGAGAAGATTGGGCAGAAAAAGAGCAGCAACTCAAAAAACACCGATTGCTGCATTCAGTGCGGGAAACAGACTTTCTCAGTTGTGTAACTCTGGTCGCAACTTATTATCGTCGCCAACATGCCATCAAAACCTCAACTCCCTCACAAAAGCTCCCAGCAGTCGCTTGTGGACGCGATGAGGTTTTGAATTTGTCGGTTGAGGAATACAAAACCTTTGCCCCGAGAGTAGTGGTGGGGTATGAAGAGGCAGTGAGGTTTCTACATGGACAGCGGATCGTAGCAGCCGAGGATTTGCCCTACCAGATCCAGCTCGTCGCTCTTGCTGCTGTGCTTGCCGTGATTGGTTATCCCCAGGAACAGGTACGCTCCAAGTTAGAGCAGTGGTTCTGGTGCGGGGCTTGCACCGCGTTCTACACCTCCTGGCACGAGGCACGAGCTTCAAGAGACATGTTGGAGGTGCCAGATTGGTTGATGGGCAATAGTCTGGTCGTTCCAAGCACAGTCCGGGAGGCGCTGTTTGACCGCAGTTTCTTACAGCGCACACAGCGGCGACACGGCTCTGTCTACAAGAGCATCAGCGCTTTGTTGCGGAAAAATGGGGCGATCGACCTGGCTACTGGCGAAGCACTATCAGATGTGAACTTCTTTAATGACCCGATTGAGTGCCACCATCTTTTTCCCACCGCTTATGCCAAACGTCAGGCAATTCCTGCCTCCCAGTACAACTGCCTAGTGAACCTGACTCCGCTGTCCCAACTCAGCAATAAAAAGATTGGTGGTAAGGCACCGAATGAGTATCTTCAAGCATTGGTGGATCAAGGTATCTCCCGATCTCGACTCGACTCGATTTTGCGATCGCACCTGGTAGAGCCGGAAACTTTGTGGCAGAACGACTTTGAAATGTTTTTGATCAGCCGCACAGAGAACTTGCTGAAGTTGGTGAGTGAAGCGATGGGAAAAACGGCAATAGGGAGGTCTTTTGAGATAGAACTGCCAGCCTTGCTTGTGTCCTACAGGTAAGCCGTTGCTTCCTAACTCCTTGAGGTGCATTATTCCGAGCGCTGTAACTTGTGATCAGGGAAAGAAGATCTATGCCACTTTATGCCATCCTCCACAGTGATATCGAAGGGCTACACGAGAAAAGCTGCACGTTGGTTCATGCGGGTTCTCCCGTTGAAATTGCCCAACATATGCTGGCTCACCCAAAGCAGTGGCAGGCGTTGCTGTACCAGCTTTACCCGGATGACGGGGATTCTCGCAGTCTTTGGCAACGGATTCAGGCGGATAAACTTACGCCCGAAACGTTGTTGGCACTAATTGACCAAACCTATTGCGATGAACCAGCGGAAATGATGCGGATTCAACCCGTTCAGGTTCAATCCCTCGATCATGTACAGGTTGAAACCCGGTGGATAAGTCCCGATACCCAGGATTACCTAGACTGCGTTTCTGGGAGTCACCCTGTTTTAGAGGTTCAGCCCCCCTCCTCATCGACCATTGGGGAACTTATGACAGCCTACACGCAGCTCAGACGACGCAAAGGCAGGGAGTTATCCGCTCAACTGAATCAAATGAGGCAGCAGGTCATTGCTGAATTTGATTCAATCCGACAGCAAGAGCTTGAATTCACCGCCCTTCAGGAAACTCTGCTCGATCAACTGCGGACTCATTTTGCTTTCGATGCGCGATCAATCCTTTCAACGCCTGAGTTCGAGCGGTTTGTACGCTCTATGTTGATGGCAGGCGCGGAAGAAGTAGGCGCAACCCCACCGTTGCAGGTCGCTCAAAACCCGGTAGAGTGGGTGCTAAAAACCCTGCCTCACCCTCTACAACTGCAAAACATTCAGACAACCAGACCCTTTAAAGAGCATGAAATTACGGAGTTTTTTGTTGCGATGCAGGTCAGTTTGGGTGATTGGTTCCAATTTCTGTCTATTCCGGTTGGCGGTTCAAAAGATGGTCTCTTGGTCTCCTACCAGTCTCTTTACACCACACAACAGTGGATTGAGGTTAGTTACCAGCTACAAAAGAACCTGGCGCAACTTCCGATCGCTCCCGACTTACAGCTTGGATTAGCCCAGGAACTGGTCTGCCTGCTCACCTACATCGGCGAGTTGTTTAATGTCGTTGGCATCGTCGATCGCCTTGGTAATTTGCGGATTTGAGCAGAGGTGTTGCAATTCCAACGAGGAGATTGAATGTCCTTGCTGAAGTCTAAGGCTTTCAGTTCATGTCTAATTGCAAGGTTACAAATATGTCTAAATCGCTCAAACTGCCCTGCAAACGTTACTTCCTCGTTTCGATGCTGCTTGCCTTTTGGCTGGGAGTAAACAAGTTTCTGCTATTCAAAGGATTCCTTCCCTACAGACGAGCGTTGAAGATACAAAGTTGGTTGCTTTATCTTTGGCAGATGGAACAAAAGCAACTTTGTGCTGTGACTTTTCAAGTTCTTGAACAATGTTTTAGGAGTGGCGAAATCGATTTAGATGAAGACGTTTTGGAATATTTCAAAGACCTGAAGGCGATGGAAGCCGAAGGTCGGTATAACGAAATTCTGCATCAACTGTATGTGCCTCGCAACAAATCTCACGAAGAAGGTGGCAAATGCACAGTTTCCATGCACGATTGATTCAAAACATCGGTAATTTTGGGATTGGTCGGATTATTGCATTGATATCTGAATTGAAGAGATGGAACAGGCAAAAGCAGGATAACCTGTAGCTGGGATAGGATACTTGGTGTTTGAAGATGGAAGAGACGATGATCGTTTAATGACTCCATTATTCTGAATTGAATGATTGTCATTGGGACTGATTCATATGTCTGCAAGCCTGCTGGATGATTATCACGCCTGGTCACCGGGTTCCAAAATTGAATTGGTGAACGGGCAATTGATCGTTGGAGACAGTCTTGTTCACAGCCGTCGATTACTGAGTCAAATTCTTCGAGGGTGGGGGGTGGAGGCGATCGCTGCCCTTGCTCCGGAACACTTGTGGTGGGAGGCGTTATCCCATACATTCGGCGCACCCATGCTCACCAGTCTCGATGGGCTTGATGCTCCCACAGTGCAACAGTGGGCAGATGGAATTGACTATCAGCCAGAGAATCCTCCCCATCACGGCGATTGGCGATTTTCCTATTCTCAACTGCGACAAGCTTTACGGATGGCAATGTTTGGGTTGGGGATGCGCTATGAGAAATTGGGACAGTCGTTGGGTGGTGGGTTTGTCCATCGGTTAGGGCAGCATGGGTTCATGCCCGATGTCCTGTTTTTCCGGGGTGATCCGCACAATCGACTGTATGAGTATTACCTGGAAGGAGCGGCGGACGTGGTTGTGGAGTTCATCCAACCCGGTTGTGAGGAGTACACCCACACTGTCAAGAAGCCGATTTATGAGGCGGCTGGTGTTCCGGAACTATGGATTGTGGATGCGGCTCAATGCCAGATGGAATTATGGCGGCTCGTTGACGGAACATACCAGCGACAAACAACCGATGCGGCTGGACGATATGTTGTTTCCAGCGTTCCGGGCTTGACCTTCCTCGCTGGCAAGATTTGGCTGGCAAAAGATGACTGGGATTACCCCCTCGAAGAAACCTGGTTTGAAGTGGCAGCAGATGCGCCTCGGCTTAGCCGATTGCCTCAAATGGGGGAAGGGGTTGATTGGAGCAAAGCACTGCTCAAATTTCCGGTTGCGCTGGAGCCAGTGCGATCGCTTTTGAGGACTATATCTACTGGTGTCCAGAAGCAAAGTTTGAGTTCGTCAATGGACGACCTGACATTGGTGGACGAGAAGGCATCAAGGGATTGGCAGGAATGCTCATGATGACTTTTGGACTGGCAGAGGTCGTCAAATTGGCTCATCCGCGTGATTGGGTTGCTGCTCTGCTGGCACAACGAAGGGTAGCCTCTGACCCCAACCACAAAGCAGATGCCTGGAAGTTGGCGCGAGATACGGCTACGTTTCTGCGGGATCACTACTCAATCGAACACTCCGTGCGGCAAAGCCTACGCATTTTGGTAGCAGGCGATCTGGTTGCACCCGAACCCTTAAATCTTTGGTCTGAGGTAGTGCTGGTTGTTTGGGGATTGCCAGAGGTTGAGACAACCCGTTCCGAGTCTGGTCGAACCCGATATACCAGCCCAGAAGCGATGCTCTTTCAGAGCGGCTACGCCAACGCACAACAATTAAGTGACTATCCTCGAATTCGTCTGGTGGATGCTAGTAAGAATCTCACCGCCACCGAGACAGCACTGTTGAATGCAGGCTATGTCGAGCTTTGAGGAATTTTCCGTCTTGGGTTTGCTGAATTGGATTGGGCGATAAAGTGGTGATAGACACAAAGAGCCTGGAGTTTCAGGATGGCTCAGACTATGAATGAGAGGCAGATTGGTCAATACCTGACGCTGGAGGAGTTTTGCACCTGCACGCAAACTTACCAGAAGTATGCCGATCAGATTGACCCATACCCTGAAAACTTGGAAGAGACAATCCCAGCATTGGAGGCTCTGTGCCATCACATCCTTGACCCTGTAATTGCTCACTTCGGCAGGGAGCGGTTTCAGTTGACCTATGGGTTCTGTTCAAAGGATTTGAAGCGGTTTCTGGCTCAGAAAACCCAGAGACGGGGATTAAGAATGGGCGGGTTGATCCGAGCCGTGACCAGCACATGGCGCATGAGAAGAACCGGAATGGCAGGTATTACTGCGATCGCCTCGGTGCTGCCTGTGATTTTCGGATCGTAGGGTTAGAGAGCGATCGCCTCGTAGAGTGGATTCTGGGACAGCAGTTACCGTTTGACTCGCTGTACTACTATGGGAGCGATCGCCCCATCCACATCAGTTACGCTCCTCAGCAAAAACACAATATTTGGACGTTTACGGACAGGGGAGTGCCAACGCGGAAGGGCATTGAGCAGTCGTGGATTAATCCATGGAAATAATGGGCTTGGGGTCGCCTCGGTGCTGCCTGTGATTTTCGGATTGTGGGATTGGAGAGCGATCGTCTCGTAGAGTGGATTCTGGAACAGCGATTGCCATTTGCCTCGCTGTACTACTATGGTGGCGATCGACCCATCCACATCAGTTACGCTCCTCAGCAAAGGCAGAATATCTGGACGTTTACAGACGGAGGAGTGCCTACGAGGAAAGGTATTGAGAAATGGATTAGTCAACGGGGGAAATAGGAGTGCGATCGCTCGGTGCTGCCCATGATTTTTGGATTGTAGGATTGGAGAGCGTTGGTGAAGCCTTTCCGATGGAAAATCACCTCGTGGAGTGAGTTCTAGAACAGTGATTGCCCTTTAACATATAGGTGCGATCAACCCATCCACATCAGCTACGCTCCTCGACAGAAAAGAGCTATTTGGACATTTACAGCAAATGGAGTTCCAAGAAGGCAATGATTTAAGCAGTTGATTGAAAGGGTATAGAGTTTTTTGCTGTGCTGGATAGAGCAATATAGTATCTAGTACAAAAATCTATTGATACTGAGTCTCTACTTATCAAAGTATAGATTTGGTAAGATTTTAAGTTTTAAAAATGAATATTATCTATATTTTCACTAGTAAAAAAACGCTGTAATCCAGCTTGAGCACCTAACTGTGCCCAACTTTCAGAACTAGCGGTTTGAATAATTTGTTGCAACTCGTCTTTAGGGTTGATTGGTTGATCGAGAGCAGCTATTCTCTCTTCAATCCTCTCTTTAGCTTGCTCTAGAATTTCTCTTGATTCTGCACCATGATCCCAATGCTCAGAATCTCTTTCTATAATAGTCAACTCAATTTCCAAAAAGTCATTTAATACTCGTTTGTTATTTATTACAGCAATGCCATGTTTAAGGGTTGCTTTTGCAACTTCATAGTCGCCTTTAGCAAGGTAGAGTAACCCTAAAACACTATGAATACTTTTTTGATATTCCCCATCATTTCGCAGTTTCTCAAAAATATTAATTGCTTTGTCGAGATAACCAAGGCTATAAGCTGCCCAACCAAACTTCTCCTGGTTCTCTATATCCCAGGGACTATAATGCTCTATGACCCAAGTATAGTCGGCTCGGGCATTTAATGATGTTTCGTTACTGAGTCTTTGATAATACAATGCCCGAAGGTAACGTGCCCAAATATCATTCTGATCAGTTTCAATGATTTGGTTAAGTAAATTAAGAGCTATTTCACATTGTCCAGTATGAAACAGAATGTATACTTCTGCACCTGTTGCTTGCTGATCTGGCTCTAGTTCGCGGCGTTGATCAATTGCTGCTTTTGCCTGAGTAAAGCAACCTAAGTAGGCTAAAGTCTCTGCTTTTTCGTCTAAAACTAGGGTATTTGATGGATCTAACTCATATGCCTTTTGCATGGCATAAAAAGCGTTTGCGCCATTCTCCAAAAAGCGGTGAAAGCGCCCCAAGTAATTCCATCCGTAAGCATCTGTACTATTTAATAAGATTGCTTGCTCTAGATAATTTATTGCTTCCCACCAAAGTTCTTGACGGCTATTTGTACGCTTATCAATTGGTAAACGAGCTAATTGCTCATTAATTAAAGCTCTAGTTATATAAGACCAAGCATCACTTGCGTTAGGTAAACGTAGGTCTGCACCTTGCTTCCAAGCTTCTATACTGGCTTGAATAATCTCCTCATCTACGTAAGGCGGTTCCAATTGGTAACTGCACAGTCGCAGCAGATCCGATAAGTACCAATAAATAGGAGCATGATTTGCTGACAATTCACCTACTTGTTCTAATAAATCGGTTGCCTGCCTTAGCAAATCAACTGCAATTTCAAGTTCGCCTCGTTCTCCAAATTGCTGACCTGCCCTATAGTAAGCTTCTGCCGCTTCAGTAACTCGATTAAGCTTTCTTAATATTTTTGCTTTGAGCCGATAACCTAGTCGTTCTGGATAGGGTTCATCATGCTTAATCTTTAAGTCAAGGGCACGCTCTACAGCTTCAAGAGCAATTTCTGTGTTTTCATTTCTGAGCATCCGCGCCAGTTGTAAGTAAAGATTGCCACTAACAGGAGCTAAAAGATTGCTTAGTGCCTGGTCAATATCTTCCTCTTGCCAAACTTTTTCGATCGCCTGTCTGTACCAATCATCTGCTTCATCCCACTGCGCTTGTTCCTCACATAAAAGTCCCATACCAACATAGCCGTTAGGATAATCTGGAGAAAAGGTAATTGCCTGCTGGTAAAGCTTTGCTGCTTGCCTCCTGTAATGACTTTGCTGATATTGGTCATTCTGGAGAAAATGCTCCTGACTCAGGTATAAGTAATAATCCCCCAAAGCAGCATATGGATATCCCACTCTTGGAGTCAAATCCTTCATCTGAACTAGATTCCGAGCTTCTACAAAGTACTTTAAAGCTTCTCGATTATCTTTAATTTCATACAGGTAGATTCTCCCAACGAAAACGTATAGCAGAGATCGAATTATTTCGCTCAAGGCAAATTGCCCTTCCTCTGATTGAGTTTGAGCCAGGTCCGTTAACATTGGCAAAGCATTGGAGTACTGTCCAGAAACAATTGCATCTGTCCCTACTCTGAATAACTCAGTCACATCTCTGAATCGATTGAAATATTGCTCAAGGAAAGGCGCATTCACCAAACTTTGACAAAGATCTAGCTTCCAATCCATCAAAACATTGGCATATACCTGTCTCCATTTATTAAACCCCACATTCGGGTCGAGCTCAAATGCCTTCTGCAAGTCATCATATTCCTTCTGCCACCATTCCTCGTCGTATTGCTCTCGCTGAAATGGTTCAATAGGTATAGCATCTATAATAATCTGAGCTAACTGCTGCCGCTTCTCATGCTCATCAGGCTGCTCAACGATACTACTTATCTCCTCTAGAACCTCGTCGTTGGAACGAAGCTGCTCAATTTTGTCAACCACTTTGTTAAGTAGAATTTGAGCCTGCTGCACATCTGAGTTGGAGGAGTTCATAAGCAAAAGCTCGTTTAGCTACTAGTAGTTCGCCATGGTAGTTTTGACAGGTAGACCTGGATCAGGGAAACTGAGAAAAACCAGGAATCCTTATGGCAGAAAAGTACATAGTGACGCTGACTGCTGAAGAACGTCAGCAACTGCTCGA
>JAAUQZ010000129.1 GCA_012033355.1 Leptolyngbyaceae cyanobacterium RM1_406_9
GCCCGTCGCTAGAGGCACAAATGCAGGCAATCCGACAGGTCGCCCCGCAAATCAATTCTATTAGCCACTTTGCCTACTCCTGGCAAGAGCCGCAGTCCGATCGCGATCGCAAATTCTGCCAACTCCGCTAGGTCACAAACTTATAGCCGTTTTTACAGGAGTAAGCCAAAAATTGTAGCGTGGGCATCGCCCACAAATTCCCGTAGTGAAGGCTCTCAGAGAATGTGGGCAGTGCCCACCCTACCAGGAAGCGCTACAAACTAAATCTAATATTTGGGCTTGAGTTCAACGTGCTACACAAAGTAAAAAAGGCTTCACTATTGTTTTAGAGACAATTTACCGTAGCTGATGAAACTGAATCATGTAAAGCCAATTGAGGCAATCAATTCAGGAGGTTATCCATGCAGCGTTTTCTAATCGGTAGTTTGTCCACGCTAGTTCTTTTGATTAACTTTTTGCCTGCTCAAGCACAAAATGTGAGCTTAACGCCGTTTAACCTGGTCAACCTAGCTCGCAACGGTTACTTTCAAGAACAAGGTATTCCAAGCTTTGGGGGACTAGAAGCAGCCATAAAATCAGGACAAGTATCTGCTGAAGATATCATTCAGGCTGCCATTCAGGAGAGGCGATTATCGTCAGAACACCTGAACAATCCAGCTTACATTCAATCAGTCAAACGTTTGCTGAATGATGTGAACATCGACTAGTAAGGCTGGAGTATTTTGCCTAATCTGCTAAATAGGCTGACAGCCTAACTTCCTCAGTCAATAGCTAAATTCTAATACTCGTTCGGTCAGAAGCTGGACGAGTATTTTTCTTTAGGCAATTTTCAGTTACATAAAAAAGTTTTTATCAATCGTTTATTGTGAATTTATAGAACTCTTGGATATTGAATGACATCACGCAAATGTTATTCAAATGCAGGAGGTTTCCAATGAGTTCTCGTTTAGTGCCTCAAAAACCGGTAGTCAAACCTAGACTAACTTCTGCTTTCAAGCAGCTATGGTCAATGCACTGGATCATGGCAGCGGGCTATTTGCTGCTGTGGCTCGGTGGGTTTGCAATGGTGAGAATGCCAGAAGATACCGCTTTGCAGGATAATGCTTACACTTTACATAAGTCAGTTGGTGCATTAACAATGGCATTACTCACGTGGAGAGTATTCATTTTGCAGCGCGTTTGGTGGCGCAAGTATACGCGCCGTTTACCCAAGCCAACTGGTGAGTGGATTCGTACATTTCTCCTACACACGGCAATTTACCTGTTTATGCTAGCCGTTCCCCTGAGTGGATTTTTCCTCTCTAATTCTTATCAAAGTGGGAATGTGCCTTTCTTTTGGGTGGCGACGCTGCCAGATATTTTTCCTGAGAATGCGGCTATTGTAGAATTGGCAAGAGATTTACATTTCTGGATTGCGTACACATTCTTAGGATTGGTGGTGCTGCACATGATTGATCAGCAAAAGTATGTGCGATCGCTCTGGCGCAGAGCAAGCAAAGCACTGAAAAAGTCATTTATTGACCTTAATCAGAGGTGAGATTCCCATGGCGCAACCTGTAACCTGCTCTTCCATTCGACAATACATAGGCTATCTGCAACAGCAAATGATCTATCCTGTTGCGACACACGATATAGTTAAGAAGCCTGCTTATGTTGAACCTTTGAAGCAACGACGGGATGATTTAGAAATTTTCTTCTCTCGTCAGCTCAGGAGGCTGTCATGAGTTCTGTATATACTCTGAAGCGATGGCGACAATGGTTCAACCGTACACGTCCTCGAATTTTTGTCTGGTATTTCTTACTCACTGCTTTTTCTGGAGTAGCATCGATTCTGGCAACTCACCATATCCTGTATGAACGAATTCGCGACCAGTCTCAAGATTATGTTTCACGGCAGGTTGGTGAGTTTCAGAAAATCGCGCAAGAGTACGATCTAGAACCTACCTTACCCGCTACACAGCAGACTGCTGCAATTTTTGACGCTTTTCTGTCGCAATATCAACCCGTGGACGCAGATGACTATGCGATCGCTCTCCTACAAGGTCAGGTTTATCAATACACTGACTTGTTTCCAACGGAGTTGCTAACTCAAGATGCAGCCCTAGTTCAATATTGGGGACAGTTGGTCAATACCAAACAGGGAAGCGTCAACACTTCAGCGGGTGAACTGTTTTACATTGCAGAGCCAGTCACTGTTAACAATCAGGTTCAGGGAGTATTGGTGATTGTTCACTGTGCCGACAGCGTGTATCAACTGGTAGATGGAGCAGTACTGCTAATTATTCCAGTGACGCTAGGAGTCATGGGAATTGCAGCGACGATCGCCTGGACAACCGCAGGGCGGGTACTCTCTCCGCTGCGAACGCTAACCGAAACCGCCCAATCCATCACCGAGTCAGATATGACTCAGCGAATTACGGTAGAAGGCACCGATGAAATTGCCAAACTCACAACCACTTTTAATGCAATGTTAGATCGGCTTCAGATCGCATTTGAGAGCCAGCAGGAGTTTTTGAAAGATGCAGGTCACGAGTTGCGAACGCCAATTACCGTTGTTCGTGGCTATCTCGAAACGTTGAAGTATCGTCCCGAACGGCAAGAACAAACTGTTGCCCTAGCAATTGATGAACTGGATCGCATGAATCGTCTAGTAAGTGATTTATTGCTTTTAGCAAAGGCAGAGCGACCCGATTTTCTCACACTTAAGCTAGAAGAACTGGACTGGTTAACCGAAGAGCTATATCTTAAAGTGCGCGCTCTCGCAAATCGCCAGTGGAAGCTAGAATCAAAGGGACTCAACCCCATCCGAGTCGATCGCCAGCGAATCACCCAAGCCGTGATGAACCTGGTGCAAAATGCCATTCGCCATACTCAGGAAGGAGATGCGATCGCCCTCGGATCTTCAGTCCGTGAAAACCATGCTCATATCTGGGTCAGCGACACAGGAGAAGGCATTATCCCAGAAGATCAGGCACGTATTTTTGAACGGTTTGTCACCACTGCACCAAAAAACCAGGGCGAAAATCATGGGCTGGGGCTTTCCATTGTGGAAGCGATCGCCCACGCTCACGGCGGTTGGGTCGAGCTTTCTAGCCGTCCTGGTCAAGGTGCTACCTTTACTATTGTGATTCCCCTTGACGCTACTCCAGACACGATTCATGAGTCGGATTCTGATCATCGAAGACAATCTCCGCATCATCGACTTTCTGGAATCTGGGCTACAGGCACACGGCTTCACGACCATCGCCGTTAATACCGGACGAGAAGCGCTGCAAGTCAGCCATGCCGGAGATTTTGATCTGGTAATTTTGGATTTGGGGCTGCCTGACCAGGACGGCTTAGTTGTCCTCAAAGCCTTTCGCGGACAGGGGCAAACGATTCCAATCCTTGTCCTCACAGCACGGGATGGAGTAGAACATACGGTCGCAGGACTGGAGGGCGGCGCAGATGACTACATCACTAAACCCTTTAGCTTTGAAGAACTGCTTGCTCGCATTCGGGTACAGCTTCGCAATCACTTGCCTCGCACTCAACCAGATACTTCATTGCAGGTCGCTGACATCACGCTTAACCTGTTGACTCGTCAGGCATGGGTGGGCGATCGCCCCATCGAACTCTCCGCTCGTGAATTTCTCCTAGCAGAATTTTTTCTGCGCCATCCCATGCAAGTCCTCACCCGCGAACAAATTCTCGATCGCATTTGGGGATATGACTACGACCCCGGCACCAACATTGTCAATGTCTATGTCGGGCACTTGAGGAAAAAGTTGGGGGGCGATCGCATTGAAACAGTCCGAGGGGTCGGCTATCGGCTACGAATATAGGCAGCGGTAGAGTGCGTCACAACGCACCCTAACTTCCTTTACTCAATCCAGACATATACACCCTAACTCCTTCGCTAGGAGCAAGTTTTATTGAAAAGCCGACTCTATTATTTATGGAAAGCTAAAGAATCTCAATATCGTTTGGGATTTCTTTGAATCGGTTCACGTGAAATAAAAAGAGGTCACAACTAAATGTTTTTCCATAAAAAAGAAACAATTCATACCGTCAACACGGGTGCAGCAAACCCTCGCTTTGCTCAACTGTTGTTAGAGCAGTTTGGTGGAGCAACCGGAGAACTCACTGCCGCCCTACAATATTGGGTGCAATCGTTTCACGTTGAGGATGCTGGACTTCGCGATATGCTTCAAGACATCGCGATCGAGGAGTTTGGACATCTAGAGATGATTGGAAAGCTTATTGAAGAACACACCAAGAACGTCGATCAAACAGAAGCCTACAAAAGCTCCCTATTTGCGGTACGAGGCATGGGTCCGCATTTTCTCGACAGTCAAGGAAGTGCCTGGACAGCAAGCTACATCAATGAAGGGGGAGACGTTGTACGCGACCTGAGAGCCAACATTGCCGCAGAAGCGGGTGCTCGTCAAACTTATGAATCGTTGATCAAGCTCTCAACCGACGAAGGCACAAAGCGTACACTAGTACATTTGTTAACCCGCGAAATTTCACATACCAAGATGTTTATGAAAGCGCTGGAGTCCGTAGGCAAGCTTGACGATCCGTTCTTTGGAAATGTACAGCCTGATGAAACGGTAGATATTTATTACAACTTGTCATCAAATGGCAAAGATGAACGAGGCCCGTGGAACTCTGACGAAAACTTCAAGTATGTTGCTCAACCACTTCCTCAAGATGAAGCCCAGCCAACCCATCAGTAAACTTGTTCTATTGATGTAAGGCGTAGCTTTAGCACAGCAATGGGGTGGGGACATTTCCCTAGCAATGTCTGCCCCATTGCTGCTTTAATTGAGCGGCATCATGTTTGTCAAAAGGTCATCTGTCGGAAAAGGTATAAGCTTGCCGCATATAGTTACAAGTTTTCTAAGCTACAAGTCTTTCAAGTTTGTCAAGACTCAGCAAGTTAAGATACCACCCCTAACAGTCACAACCCTGATGCCCGCAGTTCTCACCATTGGGATGTCCGTTGGCACAGGCCTCGCTGCAATAGTTCTTACCGTCTTTTTTCACTGCGTCTTCAATTGCCACAATACAAACGCAAGCATCACAAGCACATTTCATTTGAGTTACAGTTGCCATCGTTTTCACCAAAATCGACTTCTCTATAATACTAACATCTGAACAGTTATTCATACGTTTCCTTAACAGATAGATTTTAGATCTTGCACCAGTAGCAGAAGGGGTTGCACCAGAGCCTTGAGATCAATCTCAGGCTTAAAGCTAAAACTCGTTTCAACGAGTTAGAACAAGCTTCTATTAAACGTCTTAGGATTGCGGATTTATGAATGTGTAATTCTCCTGTGTAGGGGCATGGCAATGCCATGTCCCTACAGAGATTCTGGTTTTACAGGTTATTTAATCCATGATCCTTAGTCAGTTTCAACTGACTTAAGCTATTAGCCCGGAATTGATTCCAGGGCAGGACATCAGGTAACAGACCAGATCGATGCAAGTTCCCAGATAAATCCCATACCTCTCACCTCTCACCTAACTCAACTGCACCACCGCTCGATTCTCTAACAGTGTTTCAGCGGTAAATAGATCTTCAACGGTGATTCTAAGGAAGCGATCGCCATCCACCCAAAACAGCACCTTGATCCGATCGCTGCCTGGAGAGCCAGGAGGCGTGAGTTTAGCAATGGTGCTTGCCTGATCGTTGAGCGGCTGCACTTGAGTTTTGCCGCTAGCAAGGCTGCGGGTGACGAGGCGATCGCCTTCAAAAAAACCTCCGTGCCGCTCGATTCGGCCCCCAGTTCACCAATCACCAGTTCAATACTGGGCTGATTTTCTGTGGATGCGCCTAACACCAGTTCAACCGGATCGGGCATCGGGTAGGGCTGTCCTTCCTTGACTAGAGGATGCCAGTTGTGGCAGTTGTTGCGTCGATCCCAATAGCGGATGCCATAGCTGTGATAGAGGAAGTCTTTCAGGTCAATGCCTTGATGGATTTGCAGGGCACCCTGGGCGATCGCCTCAAATGGACGCTCTGAGCGGATCTTCTCAGGCGCAAAATACTGTTTCACCCAATCCTGTACGGCGGGAATTTGAGCAGTGCCACCAACTAATAGCACCGCATCCACATCAGACACTTCTAGCCCCTGTCGTCTTGCCTGCCGTAACACTTGCGTCATCGACTCATCTAACCGTTCAAAAAACTGGTGTTCTTGAAGAATGGTAGTGAAGCGATCGCGGTCTAGCTGCAATTCATAACTTTCAAAGGTTTCGTCATTAAAGTAAGCTTCGGTTGCCTCAGTTTGCTCAGATAGCTGTACCTTTAGCCGTTCTGCCAATCGCAGCGTCAGTGGCGTGACGGCTAAGCCCTGCGTCGTTTCAAAGTAGTCAGCCAGCCAATTATCGATATCTGAACCGCCTAGATTCTGTCCAGCTTTGGCGAGAACGCGGGCAATTTTGGGACGCTGCCCAGATTCGGTCAGTGTTTTTTGTCCCCACTTGAGAATGAAGCCGAGCGGTTTTGATTGGGATTGGCGATCGCCCTGAAGCTGCACCAGCGACAGATCCAGCGTGCCGCCACCAAAGTCAATCACCAGCAACGTTTCTCCTGCTGCCAAGCCATAGCCCAACGCAGCAGCGGTTGGCTCATCCAGCATTCGCACCTGTTCCACTTGCAGCGATTGACACACGCCTGACAGCCAGTTGCGATAGGACTCAAAGCTATCTACCGGAACCGTGAAGACCAGGGAATCTAAATCTGGGTCGCGGTTCTGAAGTCGTTGAACCACCTGCGTTAGAAACCACTGCCCGATTTGCTCCAGCGTCACCGTTTGACCATCTAACTCTGGCAGAAACCCCTGAACCTCAGCCCCAATTCCGCGTTTGAAATTGCGAAAAAAGCGAGAATCACTGCTTAAATCTAATCCGCGATCGCGCACTGTCTGACCCGCCAAAATCTTACCGCTAGCGGTATCTTCGACATAAACCAGACTGGGAATTAGCGGCGGGTTTTTCCCCAGCCGAAACGACAAATCTATCAAGGCTAGAGTTTCAGGCTGTTGGGTAGCTGCATTCCAACGGGCAATGACGGTGTTGCTGGTGCCAAAATCGATTGCGTAAACCATGTTGAAGGGGCGATCGCCAATCTTAACTGTCTATTAACTGTCTATTTTTTCAGCTTATGGAGCTTCTAGAATTGAATTAGCCATAAATTGTATCCAGGTTGAAATCTCAGGTCTTCAACGATATCGTCTGAGAATATTGTTTAAGGATTGATCCATGGCCCTGACTGCTCCAGAATTAGCAGACCTAATGCCGGATGCCACTCAGCTAGAGAGCGTTGAGCCAGAAATGGAAAGTTCTTTGCACTATGCTCAACTGGCGCTGCTAGTTGCCTGTCTGGAATGGCTGTGGCGCGATCGCAATGATTTCTTCATTGGCGCAAATCTGACTATCTACTTCAGCCGCCAACAGCTTAAAACTCAGGACTTCCGCGGCCCAGATTTCTTCCTGGTGAAAAAAACGCAAAAACGCCCGCGTCGCTCCTGGGTCGTCTGGGAGGAAGATGGTAAATACCCCGATTTGATCATTGAATTGCTCTCTGACTCAACGGCTGGTAATGACAGAAATCTGAAAAAAGAGATTTATCAGGATCGCTTCCGCACCCCCGAATACTTTTATTTTTCGCCAGATACTCTAGAGTTTGCAGGTTATCGGCTGATTGGTCAGCGCTATCAGCCGATCGCCCCTAACTCAGCAGGTTTGCTCTGGAGCGAGAGCCTGGATTTGTATCTGGGCGTTCATCAAGGACAGCTTCGCTACTTTGATCCTGAAGGACAATTGGTTCTAACGCCCGAAGAGGATGCCCTACAATCAGAGCAGCAAGCACTTCAGGCACAGCAACAGGCATTGCAAGCACAGCAAAGGGCAGAGCAGGCACAGCAGCGGGCAGAACAGTTGGCAGAGCAGTTGCGATCGCTTGGCATTGAGCCGGAGGTCTAATTCCTCTTATTCCTCCAAATCAAACACCACCTTAAATTGAGCCGTTGGCAGCATTCGTTGCAGCACTTGCAGATGTCCATCTGCATCAGAGCGACTGCGGAACCTGGCGACCACTATCCGCTGCATACTCGGCAGCAGGCGAACCACCGCCCAACAGGTTAGGCGTTCTCGGTACGTCATAATTAATTTGTCTCCTCAAATAGCGGAGCCGAAGCCAGCACCCGGAGCCTGAGAAACTAGGGGTGCTGGCTTTTAGCTTTTGGCAAGACTGAATTTACCACATTATGACGTACAACGTGACTTCATACGTCATAATGTGGTATTTGTACTTGCAGTAACTCAAAGCGGCGTAAGATGTACTGTGTCGAAATATTTGGTTGTCGAATTAATGGCTTCACGCGGACGTGTAACCGCATACTTACCGGAAGAAATTCAGAAGGCTCTAGAAGAGTGGGCTGCTGAGGAAAGTCGCTCAGTAAGCAGCCTGGTGACTTATTTGCTGACGCAGGCAGTTAAAGAGCATCAGGCTGGAAAAGCAAAAGGGAATGAGGGCGATCGCTAAAATTTATTGTCTTTAACAGGAAGCTTCTCAACAGCAGTAGGAGACTCACCTAAAATGCCTCCACGTTTGCGAGTTACAGTGACTTTGCCAGAAGACGTTTATCAGGCTTTGTCTGAATGGGCAGAAGCAGAAGATCGAACGCTGGCAAATTTGCTTTCCCATCTGGCAGCAAAAGCTGTAAGAGAACGTCAGGAGCAGCAGACTAATGAGGGCGATCGCCCCTAGCTTAAAATTTAGGTATGTTCTTGAGGAGCGTTATGCCTAAAACACTGACTATTCAGCTATCAGACGAACTAGAACGTTGGCTGACTCTTGAAGCTGAAAAACGCAACGTTTCTCTTGAAGATCTGATTCTGCAATCCCTAGCGCAATCTATCGAGTCAAGTGAGCAGGATGACGAACCTAGAGAAGTAATTCTAGAGAGCCTTCACCGATCGCTTCAGGACGTGCAAGTAGGTAGAGTGAGACCTGTCATCGAACTTTGGGAAGGCATAAGTGACTGAAGAACTGCCCAAAATACAGGTGCAGTTCACTGACGAGTTTCAGCGGACGATTGCGGACTCTTGCTAAACGATACCGTCAGATTCGTTCTAATATTCAACAACTTCAAGCAGGCAATTTTGTAGGCGATCAGATTGCTGGGGCTAAAGCCGTCGTTTTCAAGGTACGAGTCAGAAATAGCGATATTCAAAAAGGCAAAAGTGCTGGTTATCGGCTGATTTACCAACTCGCGTCGCCAACAAGCGTTGTCTTACTGCTGATTTACTCAAAACTAGATCAGACTGATATCCTAGCGGGGGAAATTCAAGAAGCGATCGCCAAGTTTCAACAACAGGTAGAAAACAAAGAATCAACAAGGGCGATCGCTAAAATTTATTATTTTTAACAAGCGCGTGAGTTGGGATGGAATGGAGTGTTTTTTGGGGCGATCGCCTCACCCCACCCCCGCCCAACTAGCATCGTGTACTAAACGCTTGTGAGGTGAGTATATCACCCGCCCAAACAGGCAAAATGTCCGTCCCACAGGCAAGGTTAGTTACGCATTGGGTAGAGTAGCAATGCCCACTAACCCTTACCCTTCAAGCCTTTGCCCATAGCAGCCCATAGCACCAGATCTGCGACTTCTCTCAGAAGTCGCAGATCTCAATCTCCCAGAAGGGCTGTTCAACTGGATTTCTTGGTTCCGCAAAAGGCAAAGACCAAACAACCCGTCACTTAATCGGGCTTTTGTCTTTTGTTCCGATTTTTACAAAAATAAAATTACAAAACCTCTCAAATAGGTTTCAAAAACTTTCAGATTCGATTAGGGTGATCTTTGTGGAGCTTAAAGCTCGAAAATCTGTTTTCCTCGATTTAGCGCCTCAGTTCATTCTCAGTGCCCCTTTCTTTTACCGAAAGGCTTCGACATAATGCGATTAACTCAAAACAAAATTTGAGGCTGGGGCGCAAGACGGTAGCGCTAAACCCGTCCACATTCCAGCCCCTTTAAAGAATCACCAGGAGATTACCAGCGTGAAATTAGCAGTTTATGGAAAAGGTGGAATCGGCAAATCCACGACAAGCTGTAACATCTCTGTCGCCCTTGCCCGTCGCGGCAAAAAAGTACTGCAAATCGGGTGCGACCCCAAACACGACAGCACCTTCACCCTAACCGGATTCCTCATTCCCACCATCATCGATACGCTTCAGGAAAAGGACTATCACTACGAAGATGTCTGGCCCGAAGATGTCATCTACAAAGGCTATGGCGGCGTTGATTGCGTCGAGGCAGGTGGCCCACCAGCAGGTGCAGGCTGCGGCGGCTACGTGGTTGGAGAAACCGTCAAACTGCTCAAAGAACTCAACGCCTTTGACGAATACGACGTAATTCTGTTTGATGTGTTGGGCGACGTAGTTTGCGGCGGCTTTGCTGCTCCCCTCAACTACGCCGACTACTGCATGATCGTCACCGACAACGGCTTTGATGCCTTATTTGCCGCCAACCGAATCGCCGCCTCGGTGCGCGAAAAAGCCCGAACTCACCCATTACGTCTGGCTGGGCTGATTGGCAACCGCACTTCCAAGCGCGACCTGATCGACAAATATGTTGATTCCGTGCCCATGCCTGTGCTGGAAATTCTGCCGCTGATCGAAGACATTCGTGTTTCTCGCGTCAAAGGCAAAACCCTATTTGAGATGGCAGAAACCGATCCGTCACTCAGCTACGTCTGTGACTACTATCTCAACATTGCCGATCAGATCTTGGCGCAGCCAGAAGGCGTTGTGCCCAACGATTCACCTGACCGCGAACTGTTCTCGCTGCTGTCTGACTTCTACCTTAACCCTGCACAACCCCAGGTGAGAGCCGAAGAATTAGATCTCATGATGGTTTAACCGGAGACATTGCACCAGCGGCAGGAGACATTGCACTAGAGCCTTGAGATCAATCTCAGGCTCAAAGCTAAAGCTCGTTAAAACGAGTTGGAACAAGCTTCTGGCAGGCATTTGAGTCAGTTTCAACTGACTTTAGCTATTAGCCCGGAATTGGTTCCAGGGCGAGGCATTGGGTAACAACCTAAACTGGTGCAAGATCCAAGTTCAAGCAGATTTTAGAGTTTTGAAATCTAAATTTCTAACGCAAATTGCCAGTGTTAAATTCAGAATTTAAAACTTTACGCTTCTGTATTAAACCTGATAGCGTTGCTGATTGTATGGGCAAATTTCACAGTATGATGCTGAACAGACTAATAAGTCTTGACTTGTAGGTCTTAAGGCATTCAAACTAATACCTTCAGCAAGCTTGAGAGCATCGAGAATATGGCATTTTTTGAGAACTTTACGACTTCCATTAAGCAAAAGTGGCTGGATTATTTCCAAACCAATCGGGGTTGGTTAAGTCTGCAAATGGAAAACCATTCTGTCCGCACACCAGATGGAGGTCGTAGACCGTCTTCTTATTTGATTTTGGGTGTCGTCAACGCTATCGAGCCAAAGTTAGGCAACCTGATGGTGCCTTTCTATCGACTCAATGCCAACGAAGATGCCCTGGTTGAAGTATTGGGACTGAATTTTGACCCGGATATGGAACTTTCTAAAGAAGGCGGAACAACGGTCAATGTGCGCTCCAGCAATGCAGAGGCTGACCTCTCTCGACTGCTACCCGATTCTCAAGAGGAGGAGCAATATGACCCGCTGGCATAATTTCTGTTGGCATAGTTCCCACTTGCATAGTTATTGGTTTTGGAACGCTCTACACCGTTCTGAGGCGAACTGTGAACGTTGAACAACTGCGTCAATCGGTCCGGGCAAAGTGGCTGGGCTACTACCGCGAAAACCGCTCCTGGCTGATTCGTTTAGGCGTTTGGGTAAATTGCGAGGGACAGCGCCGTCCCTCATCCAGCTTCATTCTGGCCACCCTCTCGATTCTGGAACCCCGTCTCACTCAACTGATGCCCCTGGTGGTAGACCTCAGCACTAACCCCGATCGCATCGTCGCTGCACTAGGGCTGAACTTTAACCCCGATTCTGAACTATCCGAGCTAGAAGCGTTAAATGAAGCAGAGGACGATCCAGACGATGAACCGCTACGAATGTTGCCCAGTGGCGCAACCGATGCCGTTAATCCAGCGATCGCCCCTTCTCCCAGCCGCCTCCCCGCCACTCTAGACGAAGACTGTCGAGGTATCCGCCGCTCCACTGAACCCTTCCGAGAATAACCCCCAGCCCCTAGCCCCCGATCTTTAAGAGGAACCTTTACTATGACTCTGGCAAACTCTGAACCCCAAACCCTTAATTTTGAGTGTGAAACCGGAAATTACCATACTTTTTGTCCAATTAGCTGCGTGGCGTGGCTTTACCAAAAAATTGAAGACAGCTTTTTCCTGGTGATTGGCACCAAGACCTGCGGTTATTTCCTCCAAAACGCGATGGGCGTGATGATTTTTGCCGAACCGCGCTATGCAATGGCGGAACTGGAGGAAGGCGATATCTCAGCACAGTTGAATGACTACGAGGAATTGAAGCGGCTGTGCTTGCAGATTAAGCGCGATCGCAACCCCAGCGTGATCGTCTGGATCGGCACCTGCACCACCGAAATCATCAAAATGGACTTGGAAGGGCTAGCCCCTCAGCTTGAAGCTGAGATCGGCATTCCCATTGTGACCGCTCGTGCGAATGGTCTGGACTATGCCTTTACTCAGGGTGAAGATACTGTTTTGGCCGCAATGGCGCACCGCTGTCCTGAGAAAGCTCCGAAGCTGGAGTCGGAGAAAGAGGAGAGGAATGCGATCGCCAAACTACTCAACTTTGGGCGCAAAAAAGAAGACGTTGCCGCCGAAGAGTCTGAATACGCCGATCATCCGCCCTTCGTCCTGTTCGGCTCCCTGCCCGACCCCGTTGTCACCCAACTCACCCTGGAACTTAAACGACAGGGCATCAAAGTCTCCGGCTGGCTCCCCTCCAAACGCTACACCGAGCTACCCGTACTCGAAGAAGGCTACTACGTCAGCGGCGTAAACCCCTTCCTTTCGCGCACCGCCACTACCCTAATGCGTCGGCGCAAATGCAAACTGATTGGCGCACCCTTCCCCATTGGCCCGGACGGCACCCGCGCCTGGATCGAGAAAATTTGCTCCGTCTTTGGCATCGAGCCAAAAGGACTGGACGAACGCGAAGCCCAAATCTGGGAAAGCCTGGAAGACTACCTGAAGCTGATTCGCGGCAAGTCCGTTTTCTTCATGGGTGACAACCTGCTAGAAATTTCCCTGGCAAGATTCCTGGTGCGCTGCGGCATGACCGTCCCCGAAATTGGCATTCCCTATATGGACAAGCGCTACCAGGCAGCAGAACTCAGCCTGCTCGAAAAAACCTGTCACGAAATGGGCGTTCCCAACCCTAAAATTATCGAAAAGCCCGACAACTACAACCAGCTTCAGCGCATTCAGGCAATCCAGCCCGATTTGGTGATCACTGGAATGGCTCACGCTAACCCGCTAGAAGCACGCGGCATCAACACCAAATGGTCCGTCGAGTTCACTTTTGCCCAAATTCACGGCTTCACCAATGCCCGTGATGCCCTGGAACTCGTCACCCGCCCTCTCCGCCGCAACACCAACCTCAAAGACCTCGGTTGGGATAAACTCGTGCGCGAAGAAGCCAAAATCTAACGAGGGAAGCCTAAGGGGAGCATACTCACCTTTGCGCCCTCACCCTAAATCCCTCATCCCAAATTTGGAGAGGGACTTTGAAATCTTGCCCTTTTCTCCCAAGCTTGGGAGAAGGGGTTGGGGAATGAGGGCGAATGCAGCGGCTTGCAAAGGTGACATGCTTCCTGAAATACCACTACCGTCTTAGGAAATTGAGGATGTTAGGAGGAGCCAGATCGCCTAGAACAACTATCTCCAAACGGCATAGCCAATTTATGAAGCTATTCAAATTGCTGAGTGTTCTATTAATATTGCTCATGCTCACGTTGTTTACTCAACTTGCTAGTGCCCAAGATAGTAATTCACTTGTTCAGCAAGGACGGGAAGCATTTCAATCAGGCGAATACATTGGAGCAGAAAACTTCTTTCGTCGGGCTATTCAACTTACACCTGATAACGTAGATGCCCTAATTGGTTTAGGTCTTGTTCTATGGGATCAGGACACTGATGCTTATTATGGATTAGGAGATGCATTATATGAACAAGGAAAATTTGCTGACTCAATCTCCGCCTATCAAGAAGTGTTTAGACGTTTTCCTCAAGCTGCTTTTATCGAAGACAGAATTAGAAGAAGTCAATTACGATTGGAACAGATACACGAGCTAAGTATTAGATAAGACAAGTTTCTGTATGAATGGGGTAGAAGATTTCAAACTACTTCAGATAGAGAGATATTTTGATGAGTCAAGTCAACTATGCCGCTATGCCTGATCAGGAGTTGAGACAATACTCTCTTCAGCGTTTAGGTTAAGACTCCTCATAGAGTCTGTCCGTCGATTGTAAGTGATAAACTTTGCTCAAGGATATTAGGAGGGTAGCAGCTACGGCTTCTATTATTATTGATTTGCCAGATAACCAGTTTCAGAAGCTACAAGAGTTGGCGGAACTACATGGAATTCCTCCTGAATCGCTACTACGTGCAGGCATAGAAGAGTGGCTCAGTTCTCCCAAAAGTAATTTCACTCAAGCCGCAGAGTATATAGCAATCCTAAATCATTCATGAGAAACAGCCATAGGTGAAAAGCTTCGGGAAGACAAAGACCTGTTGATGTGTAACGAACTCAAACAGATACTTGACGATATTGAACGACGTGCAGAGTTGA
>JAAUQZ010000130.1 GCA_012033355.1 Leptolyngbyaceae cyanobacterium RM1_406_9
TTTGTCATAATTATTAATTCAGACTTAAGCTGGTCTTTCAGGTGTGGGGGTTGGGGCGATCGCCTAACCCCACACCTAGCTAAAAATTTCCTTGACTCCTTTAGAATTCGCGCTTTAACTTAAGGACAATTTGTATTGTGATGTCTCAGTTCCTGATCCAGACAAGCTGGTGGGTGCCTGGGTACGGTCTTATCGGTGCCCTATTGACGTTACCCTGGTCAACGGGTCTGGTTCGCCGTACTGGACCACGCCCTGCTGCCTACTTCAACCTGTTGATGACCGTGTTGGCCTTGGTTCACAGTGGGGTATTGCTTCAAGCCGTTTGG
The DNA here is from genome assembly GCA_012033355.1 of Leptolyngbyaceae cyanobacterium RM1_406_9. Classification (GTDB taxonomy): domain Bacteria; phylum Cyanobacteriota; class Cyanobacteriia; order Elainellales; family Elainellaceae; genus JAAUTN01. The sequence goes on from JAAUQZ010000130.1 coordinate 327, forward strand.
AACCAACCCCCTCAGCGGCTGCAAATTTCCTGGCTGCAAGTCCTGGATCTGGATCTATCTATCACTTTAGAAATTTCTGTAATCGGCGTTGGCGCTGCCGTTGTGATTACAGCCCTGAGTTTGTTAGCGCAGTTTTTTGCTCTGGGTTATTTAGAGAAGGATTGGGCTTTGGGTCGCTTCTATGCCTTGATGGGCTTCTTTGAGGCAGCTATGAGTGGCATCGTGTTGAGCGACTCGCTGTTTCTTAGCTATGCGCTGCTGGAGATGTTGACGCTATCGACCTACTTGCTAGTTGGTTTTTGGTACGCTCAGCCGCTGGTTGTAACGGCCGCTCGTGATGCATTCCTGACCAAGCGCGTTGGAGATATGCTGCTACTCATGGGTGTGATAGTAGTGTTCACATTTGCGGGGAGTTTGAATTTCTCGGATTTGGCGATATGGGCTGAGAGTGCAAACTTAGCACCCTTGACTGCGGCACTGCTGGGTTTAGCTCTGATTGCTGGACCGACTGGCAAATGTGCCCAATTTCCACTCAATCTGTGGCTTGATGAGGCGATGGAAGGTCCAAATCCGGCATCAATTCTGCGAAACTCTGTTGTGGTAGCCTGTGGGGCCTTCGTGCTAATCAAGCTTCAGCCTGTTCTGGCTATTTCTCCAATCGCCCTGAATGCGCTGATGGCTCTGGGTGCAGTGACCGCAGTGGGGGCCTCTCTGGTGGCGATCGCTCAGATTGACATCAAACGTGCCCTATCTCACACGACAAGTGCTTATCTGGGGCTGGTCTTTTTAGCGGTGGGAATGCAGCAGACTGATGTAGCGCTTCTGTTTTTGTTTACTCATGCGATCGCCAAAGCACTTCTATTCATGAGCATTGGCTCTATCATTCTAACTACCAACACCCAAGACCTCACCGAAATGGGAGGGCTGGTTAGCCGAATGCCTGCCACCACAAGTAGCTTTGTAGTGGGGGCGATCGCCTCCATTGGGTTGCTGCCTCTGGGCAGTTTTTGGTCAATGCTGGAATGGGGAAGTAGCTTTTGGGAGTCTCCCTGGTTGGTTGCAGTGCTGCTGCTGGTCAATGGTCTAACCGCCTTTAACCTGACCCGCGTGTTTGGTCTAGCATTCTGGGGGCAGCCTCAAGTTAAAACACGGCGAACTCCAGAAGTGCCCTGGACGATGGCTGTGCCAATGGTGTCGCTAGCAATAATCGCGCTGCTGGTGCCTGCGATGCTACTGCAATGGCATTTGCTGCCCAATCTTGCAAGCATTAACTTTCCGCTGATGTTGTTCCTGATGGTGTCCAGTGTGACGGGCTGCGGCTTGGGAGGATTGATTTATCTCAACTCAGGATGGATTAAGCCTGTCGATTTGATTGTCCAACCCATCCGAGACACGCTAGCTTATGACTTTTGGATTGAGAAAGTTTACCGTTTAAGCGTCGTTTTGGGAGTTGTCCAGGGGTCAAAGCTGACGGCATGGCTTGACCGCTATGTGGTAGATGGCATGGTCAACCTGGTTGGAGTAGTTTCTCTATTTACGGGCGAAAGCCTCAAGTACACTATTTCTGGACAGTCTCGGAACTATCTGCTGACTGTTTTTATCGGAGTGATACTAACTTTGATGGCGCTGGTTTGGTCTTTCCGCTTCCCCTATTCCATTGCCCAAAGCTTACTTGGAAATTAGGGTTAAGAAGGCTATCTGGAAGATGTAAATCTATCCGTCCTGGTGTTGGAAATTGTCTTAGATTCTGGGCTAAACAAAGGGAAGGAGTAGCGTGGGCGATGTTGAGTACCTTGATTTGGGCACCCGTTTTGGGAGCGATTTTGATCGCCTTTTTGCCTCAATTTGCTAATTCCGAGCGGGCCCGTCAGGCGGCTCTGGTGATCGCCATTTTTACTTTAGGATGGACTGTTTTCCTCATCACCCAATTTGACATCAGTGATGCAGCCTTACAGCTTCAAGAAACGCTCCCCTGGGTTGAGCCGCTAGGTCTGACTTACCGTTTGGGAGTAGACGGCTTATCTCTCCCGCTGGTAGCGATGAATAGCCTACTGGTGGCAGTAGCAATCTACAGCAGCGATCCAAAAATCAACCGTCCCCAGCTCTACTATGCCCTGTTTTTACTGCTGGGAGCGGCCGTAGCGGGTGCGTTCCTGGCTCAAAATTTGCTGCTATTTTTCCTTTTCTATGAGCTAGAGCTAATTCCCCTGTATCTGCTCATTGCCATTTGGGGAGGCGCAAAACGGGGCTATGCGGCCACCAAGTTTTTGATTTACACTGCCACCTCTGGCATTTTGATCCTGGCTGCTTTCTTTGGCTTGACGCTGCTCAGCGGTATGTCTACGTTTGATTATGCCGCTTTGCAGTCTCAAGTTTTGCCATTGGGAACGCAAGTTATTCTGCTAGTTACGCTGCTAATTGGTTTTGGTATCAAGATTCCGCTGGTGCCCTTGCATACCTGGCTACCCGATGCTCACGTTGAAGCCTCTACGCCAACATCGGTGCTTTTAGCAGGAATGCTGCTCAAGCTAGGCACTTATGGGCTACTGCGATTTGGCTTGGGGTTGTTTCCCGACGCATGGCGAGTTTTGGCTCCCTGGCTGGCGGCGATCGCCGTAGTTAACGTACTTTACGGTTCCTTCGTGGCGATCGCCCAAACCGACATGAAGAAAATCGTTGCCTATAGCTCCGTCGGACACATGGGGTTTGTAATTCTTGCCAGTGCTGCTGCCACGCCATTAAGCATTCTCGCTGCGGTCGGGCAAATGGTCAGTCACGGGCTAATTTCTGCCCTTCTATTCCTGCTGGTTGGCGTAGTTTATTCCAAAACCGGAACTCGCGATGTCACCGTTTTACGAGGACTGTTAAACCCAGAGCGCGGCTTACCCCTGATTGGCAGTTTGATGATTGCTGGAGTAATGGCAAGCGGCGGTATTCCTGGAATGGTAGGATTTGTCGCTGAGTTTGTGGTCTATCGCAGCAGTTTTTCAGTCTTTCCAGTCCAAACTTTGCTCTGCGTCTTAGGTACAGGACTCACAGCCGTTTACTTCCTGAATCTAGTAAACCGAGCTTTTTTTGGCAGATTGCCTGAAAGCCTAGAAAACTTGCCTCGCGTTTACTGGCGCGATCGCATACCATCAGTCGTGATGACGATTTTAATTATCTTCCTGGGTCTACAGCCAAGCTGGCTGTTTCGCTGGAGTGAAGTCACCTCTACGACTCTCGGTGCGCTAACCACCCGCCCTGTCGCTCAGCTCACTCCTCTGGCTGAAACCTCAACCGTTAGCTTCCCTGAAATTTCCCCAATCCCTAACCCTGTCTTTGAAAACTTTTAGCATTCAGCCCTATTCTTAAAATTGAACTACATTGCCCAACAGCTTTTGAGGGAAACGTGATGGTAAGTCTGACTCAGCAACCTTCTACCCATCCCCTGGCAGACCTGATTCATTGCCTGGAGTCAGGTGGTGCTTTGTTACCCGATTCTCCCAACAATGTGCTGGAGGTGGTCGGTGTGCTGAAAAGCTACGGGGTTGTGCTAGACGCTTACTCGCGCAATCTAATTTACATCGCCGAACAGCAGTTTCTTGTTTTATTTCCTTTCTTCAAGTATTTCGATGGCGAAATCTCGCTTCAAAAGCTGTTGCGTCACTGGTGGCACGATCGAATCAACTATGAATACGCCGAATATTGCATGAAGGGGATGCTGTGGCATGGGGGCGGCGGCTTAGATACCTACTTAGATTCTGCTGAATTTAGCCAGCGAATCGAGGCCGCTATCCAAGCCAAAATTGGCGGTTCTCCCATGTTAGCGCTACACAAACTGTTCCCTGATTTTCTGCCGGAGCAAGTGCGACAGTTAGCTTACTACAGCGCTCTGGGGCAGTTTTGGCGAGTCATGAGCGATATGTTCCTGGAACTTTCTGACCGCTATGATCGGAGAGAAATTCGGGCGATCGCCGACGTAGTAGCTCACATTCGCGATGCGCTAGTCGAAGCGGCTGCGCTGCCCATCACCTACGCCGTCACGATTAAAGGGGAAGTTTATGAAATCATTCCCAAATCGGTTGGACTCACTTTTCTACAAGATACGGCGGTACCTTACGTCGAAGCGGTCTTTTTCCGCTCCTTCCCTTTCTTTGGCACTGTCTCCTATAACGCTCAGGCTCATCAGATTTCAGACAAGCCAAGTGATTTTAGCTACGGAGCGCTATTCGCTGACCCGCTGCCAGTCGGTAGCGCTGGCATTCCGCCCACCCTGTTAATGCAGGATATGCGACATTACCTACCTGACTACCTGCATGACCTTTATATGCAGGGTTTGCGCGGTGAGGATGATTTGCGAGTCAAAATCAGCATTAGCTTCCAAAAATCGATGTTTTGCGTCACCACTGCCGCCATCTTAGGGCTGATGCCACACCCGCTCAACACAGCCGATCCAACTCAGCGCCAGGAAAACCGAACCTACCTGGAAGGCTGGATGGATCGCCTCTCAGACTCTCGACTGGCTGATGTCCAGGACGAGTGAGTGAAACGGGTTGCTGCTGGATCTAATAGACATCTATTGAGCAGAGTGCGCCGATATGACCTCTGACGGTGACTCTAATGACTCTGGTTGCGCTAAGGTCGCCTTGTCGGAAAGCGGCTCTAAGGATTTGACCATTGGTACGGGTATATGCTTCATTTCCCAGGCTTTCAGTAGAATCAGGTATTCGTAGAAAGCTTGGAGAGTACACCAGGCGAGTCCAGAGCGTCCGTCCAGGAAGCCGCCCAAAAAAATGTACATATACACAAAGCGAACTAGCGGTCGGAACGGAACACGCAAAGACAGATCTTTCAACGCTCGACGGCGCTCAACTTCTGAAGCTCCAAGCAGCAGATTTTTCCAGTTGACTTTGCCCTGCTCAAGTTGATAAAGCGTCTCGGCTGCTTCGTCTGTGGAATAGCGGTTGTGTTTGTCAAGCCAGCGGCTTAAACCTTTGCTGCACGTGTAGTGAGGATAAGTTTCTCGCAGGAAGCCCGTAGAGCCGTGACAGACCTCACGTTCAGTATGCCCATAGTCGCTGAACCAGACCTTGCCGTGCCGCAGTAGCCGAAGCTGATAGCGCGGATATTGAGTGCTGCGGCGAATCCACTGTCCCAAGAAGATGACCCGTTCAGCCACATAGTAGCCCACGTGCTGGTCACTCTGGATTGCCTGCAAGCACTCCTGAAACAGAGCGGGAGTCATTCGCTCATCAGCTTCTAAAATGTACGCCCAGTCATGCTTGGGAGGAATCGATTCCAGCATCCAGGTTCGCTGTTTGCCGTGACTCTCAAAGGTATGTTGCACGACTCGCACAGGATAACGACTGGCGATTTCGACGGTGCGATCGCTACTAAAGGAGTCAACAAGGATTACGTCATCCGACAGCAGCGCCGATTCAATGCAATCCGCAATATCAATCTCTTCGTTGTGGGTGAGGATATAGATCGTAAACATAGTGTCCAACGGTTCATGTTGAAACAGATGGCAGGCAAAACACACCCCACTGACAAGATTGGATAAATCAGCAGATGACCCGTTAACCTGCTCGATTAGTTTGCCCCAATGCCTTTAAGCCCGACCATCCGATGATGACGTAGCCGATCGCTAGCAGCAAACTGCTGATGCCAATCCGCAGTCCTGATTTGAGAGCTTCGGTTCTGGCGGCGCTGAGGGCTTCTTCTCGGCGAGTGCCAATCTCGGTCTCAAATTGAGTCCGCAATTCACCCACTCGCTGCTCAATGTACTGGTCTAAGGCTGCCGGGTCATCCCTGAACTGTTGCAGTAGCCCTGCCTGCTCTTCAGGTACCTGTCCAGAGGAGATTGCCTGATCCAACAGCTCTTCATTTTCTAAAAGCTGAACAATTTGCTGGCGCTGCTGCTGCACCTCGGCGTTGAGTCGAGTCCCAAGCTCGGTTTGAGCCTGATTAGCTTCGGCAGCAATTTGCTCAAGCGATCGCTGACTATCAATCCGAACGTTATTCAGGTGCAGTGGAAAAATCAGTAGATAAAGCAAACCCAACACACAAGACAGAACCAGCGCCCAAAACTGTAGCGACTGAACATTTTTTGCTTTTGAGGGGCATTACCCAGATCACTGGCAATCCAGGAGCCAGCCAAAAGCAGCGCTATGCCAATCATGGGAATTATTCCCCGATCTACGACTTGCGTCGTGAAGTTTAAGAGCCACTGAGTGCTGCCATCTCCGCTGAAGTTGTAGGGCATTGGCAGAATGATCATGTCTAGCAGGGAAGCTAGAATCATCACTACACCGACCGTTTTTAACGCCAGAGAGACGAGGGGCGAGAGTTGGCGGCGGTTAATCGCTTTGGGTGAACTCATAATAAAAGTTTACGTTGCTGTCCGTTTCAAATTTAAGCTGGATAGTACCCAGCTTAGGATACCAACCAAAGGGGTACCATAAATCAGTTGGCATCTGAGAACCGGAGAGGTTAATGCAATATTTCTGAGCAAGGATGAGCAACTCCCAGTTAACTCTAGATCTCCCAGTTAATTCTTAACAGAGATGCGAAGAGCTTAGACCAGGGGGATAATGCACCGTTTCCAGTCCTTGCGCTACTTGCTTCATAGGATATGAAAACTGCAATAAACGCAGGTGAATGGTACTGATCCTGGCAAAAAATTGGCATTTTGCAGCACTCCATTACGGAATATACGGAAAAAACACATTTTTGGATGCGATCGCCCCAGTGAAGAGTCCGCTGATTAGGCATGAGCCTGGTTTGGGAAGGGGATGTCAGCTAGTGCCCGGCTGGATCTGTAAGTAATCTCAAACATTACATCTGTAGCACGATCAGGCTGTGCTAGTTTAGCGGTAATTTCTAGAAAGAAACGAAATTGAGCAAACCCGCAAGCTTGATAGGCTTGACCGAATCAATAAGTTTAGCTGAAGCGTGTTCCAAAAACTGATTGAAAGGGTTGAATTCTGATGACTAGAGTAGAGACTCTGCCTGATCGAAGCGCAATGGTGCAGCGATCGCTCGAAATCGTGCTGGCCAACCTGCAAGATGCGCTGGCGGAGCGAGGTCAGTTTACGATCGCCCTCGCTGGGGGCAGTACGCCGAAGCCTTTATACGAAGCGATCGCCCGTCAAGACTTACCCTGGGACAAGATTCATGTGTTTTGGGGGGATGAGCGCTATGTTCCGCCTGACCATCCCGATAGTAATGAGCGGATGGCTCGTCGTGCCTGGTTAGATCAGGTCGCAATTCCGTCTGCCAATATTCACCCCATCCCGACCGATGAAGCTGATTCTGCGATCGCCGCTCAAAAACATGAACGTCAGCTTCAGCAATTTTTTCAACTGGGGGTAGGGGAATTTCCAACGCTGGACGTAGTGCTGTTGGGAATTGGGGATGACGGGCACACCGCTTCTTTGTTTCCCCATACTGAGGCTTTGACAGTACGCGATCGCCTGGTCACAGTGGGCAACAAGGATGGACAGCCGCGTATCACCTTCACCGCGCCCCTGATTAACCAGGCGCGTACCGTGATTTTCTTGGTGACAGGTGCCAGCAAGCAAAATGCACTGGCGCAAATTTTAGCTGAAACCGGAGACGAAACAGCCTATCCCGCTCGTCTCATTCAGCCGCAAGGGCAACTTTGGTGGCTGCTAGATCAGGCAGCAGCCGAAAACCTTGATCCGTCTTTGCTTGCTTCAAAGTAGAACTTTTTGATTTAATCGATAGGTTTCTGCCAAAACGACTCAGAAAACGACAGAATGGGGATCTGGAGTGGCGCAGGCAACTCGATTGCTCCTAGCGTCGGTTAAATGGAGCCGTGGACTTGTGGGGCAAAGCTCAAAAATTCTCTATTCAAAACCTGGCACTCCTTTATGATGTCGATAGAGCGAGAAATGGCATGATTGTTTGTCCTAATTGCAATCACCAAAACCCGGATGGAGCCGTTCAGTGTGAGGCCTGCTATACGCCTCTGCCGATGATGATGAGTTGCCCTAACTGCGGCTCAACTGTTCAAGCAGATGCTAGCTTTTGTGGGCAATGTGGCTTTAATCTGCGAACTGCTGCGGTCAAAGCTGAGGGCGCAGAGCCACCTCCAACTGTAGCCCCTATCGAAATTCCCGATTTGCTGCCCGCAGAGCCGCTGGTAGAGCCAGAGCAATTGATAGCGGGCGTTCCTCGGGCTGAATCGGAAGTTGGAACTGCCAATCCTTTTGAGCAAGAGCCTCCTGCCGCTGTAGGCGAGAGCTATGCTGCCCAAGTTTCGGCACCGCCACCGCCGCCAGCACCAGCACCTTCGGCTGACTTTAAAACGCAGCTTCAAATTCAGTCGGCACGGTTGCTGCACGTGCAAACCGATACTACGGTTGAACTACCTCAAAATCTGTCGGTCATTCATTTAGGTAAACCGAATGATCGGATTCCTCCTGATGTAGACGTTTCCGGATTTCCGAATTCTGAAATTGTTTCTAGAATTCATGCTGACATTCGGGTTGAGGGAGGTATTTACTACATTGAAGATGTAGGTAGCTCAAATGGAACTTACATTAACAATGCGCCACTTCCTATTGGCAATCGTCATCGGCTGCGGTCAGGCGATCGCATTGCCTTAGGAAAGGGCGATCGCGTCACCTTTTGTTTCAACTTGCTTGATCCAAGCTGAAATATTGGCTATGAATAGTCGAATAATTTGTTATTGGTAAAGGCAACTGTCAGTCCAAAACTGATTGCTTCGATTTTGAGCAAAGCAGCGTAGCATATAAACAGTTTCAAGTTAAATCTTAAGGTTACTTCCGTTTATCCCAGTCCTTCTCAGACTCCTAGTTGCCAGTGTGATTACTCTGTCTCTCCTACATCCACTTAAGCAAATTCCGGTTCAAGTCTGGACTTTTGAGAATGAGTCTGTGATTCGTATTGGTCGCTCGACCGATAATCATGTGATTCTCTACAGTGCGGTGGTGTCTCGCCACCATGTAGAGCTACGTCGGGTTGGGGCAAACTGGGAAATTTTAAATCTGGGAACGAATGGCACCTACCTGGACGGTAAACGCATTACCCAGGTGCCAATTTTGGATGGAGCAGTGATGCGTCTGGCGCGATCTGGCCCAAACATTCAGATTCGGATTGGCACTGAGTCTAACAAGGATCTGCCTGACACTATGACTGGCGATCGCACCATTAGCCAGCGCACGGACTCTGCCTTTTCCGATACTGAAATTACGGGACGCAGCAGTGAGCCTCCTTCTGAATTTGGAGATACCGAAAGCGGCATAGACACCCCTAAAAAACCAGTATCTCCATCTGTGGGGATGATCCCGGTGCCGCCGCATTTGCAAATTCCAGCGGAGCCTATTAGCGATATTCCGGGGGTCGCTTCTCAAGCTCCAAATTCTTTTGCAAAGGCGATCGCGACCGATACATCTGACAGACTGAACGAGGTTGAGACGTTTGAGGCAGAATGCACCCACCAGCGGGGTGGTGGTCTGTTTTGTGTGGACTGTGGGCAACCGCTGCAAGTGCTGCAAACCGTTGGGGAATATCAGCTTGTCAAGGTGTTGGGTGAGGGAGAGATTGGCATTACCTACCTGGCCTGGCGGAATGGGCAAAATCTGGCGCTGAAAACGTTAAACCCAGACTGGGTTGACAACCCTAAGGCACAGGCCGCGCTAGAGTGTGAAGCAGAAATTTTACGGCAGATCAACCATCCTCAGATTCCCCGGCTGGTTGATTTTTTTGCGATCGCCCAGCGTCCCTATCTAGTAGCGGAAATGATGTCTGGCAACACAATTGCTCAACAGGTGATGGTAGAAGGACCTCTTCAGTTGACTCAGGCGATTAACTGGATTCTTGAAATTTGCGGACTGCTGGATTATCTTCACGCCTTCACGCCACCCATTCTACATCGCGGCATTCGCCCGACCAGCTTGATCTACCAGAATACTCCGTTTGCGGCAGGTGAAATAGCCCTGGTTGACTTTGGGGCAGCCAAAGCAGTGATCTTAGGGCAAGAAACGCCCGCCGGGTCTACGGGCTATTCTGCCCCAGAACAGCTAAGCATTGATGCAACCCCTGCGGTTGATCTGTATGCTCTGGGGCCACTGCTAGCATTTTTGCTAACGGGTCAAAATCCAATTTCGTTTTATGGCGATCGCGGTGAAGGATATCGATTTCATGCAGAATCAGTACCTAACATCTCACCTGCCCTTAGAGCAGCGATGCAGAAGGTGACTGACCCAGACCCAGAACAACGCTATGCTTCGGTCAGTGAGTTTGCTGAAGCCCTACGGCAGGCGCAGCAACAAGATTAATTCTGTCGAATTGCTGAACTGGCCCTAAGCCAGTCCGCGCTAAATTACCTCTGAGCTGGAGCAAAGATAGGGGAACAGAGGGGATACATAGAGGCATTATGGCGCGAGGAGATCAAATTTATGTGATGCGTCCGTTTCTCGGAAGAGAAGGGGTCTACGAGCATCATGGCATCGACTGCGGCGATGGCAGTGTAATTCACTATCGCAAGGTGGGTGAGGCAACCATCAGCCGCACCTCCATAGAATCGTTTGCGGCAGGCAATCCAATTTTTGTCAAACGTCAGCCTGCGTCTTACATTTCCGATATTGTGATGCAGCGGGCTGAGAGTCGTCTGGGTGAGCAACAGTACAACCTGGTATCAAATAACTGTGAGCATTTCGCCAACTGGTGTAAGACTGGCTTGAATGAAAGCCAGCAGTTGAATAATTTTGGGTTGGGAATCGGTGGCATTGGCGCGGCAACATCGCGGGGATTAATTGAAGAGGCAGCAACGGAGTCTGACCCGGTTCAATCCATTCACCTGCTGGATCATGCCTTACAGAATATTGCGATCGCCAAAGCCCAGCTTCAACCCCAGTACGAGCGAACACAAGCCGATGTAGACACCTGGCATCGAGTTGCCCAACTCGCACTCAAACAGGGCAGAAAAGAACAAATCGTGCGGGCGGCCCTAGAGCGAAAGGTTGCCGCTAAACGCCGAGCCGCAGACTTTAAAGCACAGATTGATCAACTGAGTGCAATGCAGGCAGATTTACTGCGAAATCAGTTGGTGTTGCAGCAGAGGATGGTCATGCCTTCTAGATAAGGTGATGGACAATGGTCGCGATGAATCAAGCAATCTCCAGCCTAACAAGGGGCTTAAGCCCCTTGTTCTACAGGGGATGCATTCAGGGTTCATCTGGGTTGTCTTGATAGTCTCAACTAACAAGGGGCTTAAGCCCCTTGTTCTATATAGGGGATGTGCGTAACTGGCGTTCAGTGGCTTTACGATTAAAGGAATATAACCTGTACAGGACTTCCAACACACAGTTGCAGTTGGGCTTGAGCATTGCCGCCACTCACTGCAACCTCAACCCAATTGTGACTCCCTATTAGCGCTAGTAAATCCCCTGTAGGAGTGTCTGCATAAGTATGTTTTCCTGGAATCGTCATCTCACCGATCGCCACTAACCAACTCTTATCTATCACTTCATTTCCAGGAATGTTGGTGATCAGGTTGCCAAAGTGGTCGATGTGCTGAATTGTGCCTGCGATCGCCCCTGCCATTTTGGTACAGGCAACTAATGGTATTCGTTTGAGCGAAGTCAAATCAATCGCAGTTCCAAGCTTTTCCAGGGCAACACCCGATGCGAGATGCGCCCCAACTGGAGCAAAGATGTCGCGTCCATGAAAAGTTGCGCTGGGTTGGGAGGTGCGCCAGTAATCAGAGTTAGTTAGCTCAACCGCAGCGATCGCTAAATGCTGGTCGAGAATGCCGCTCAACAAACCATTGTCTGGCCCAACCAAAAAACCATCTTGAAGCTGAATGGCGATCGCCCTCCTCTCACTTCCCACACCCGGATCAACTACCGCGATATGCACGGTTCTTGGGGGAAAGTATGGATATGCACTCATCAGGTGAAATCGCCCTGCCGTAATGTCTTGTGGTAGAACTTGATGAGTCAGGTCAATGACGGTCAGAGTGGCGTTAACTTGGGCGATCGCCCCCTTCATCATCCCAACATAAGCATCTTGCAAACCGAAATCAGTCAGCAGTGTGACGAATTGCCCCAACAACATCTCACTCATACAGCCTCCACACATAAAAGCGGTGAGCAAACCAGCCAAGCGGCACACCCAGAAGAATCGTACCAAGAGCAAATCGTTATGAGGAGAACCAGGGTTGTAGATATGATGATTGAGCAAAGCCGCAACCGCTAACCACAATCCCGGAAACGTTTGACTGCGAATTGCTCCATTCTGTCTATCGAAGTCATTCTATCGAAGTCATTCTGACTTGAGCGCCCGCCGCGCTAGCTTTGAGTAGGTTTTAGCAGTTTCATAGGGGATTTCTAAGTCCTGAGCAATGTTTTGCAATGACTCACCTAATTCTCGTCGTGCCAGAACGGTTGCCCAGGTTTCAGCCGTGTGAGTGGCGCGATCGCCCCCAGTGCGTTTGCGCTGGTGCTTAAATAGCTCGGTTAATTCATCAATTCGCTGTGCCAGCAGATCTTGAGCAGGTGCCGCCGTCTCAATGGCAGCCGTTGACCAGCCGATACGAGTCTGCCCTAGCCCAAAGGTGGTTTTATGTCCGGTGCCGCAATAGGGTGCAAGTTGTCCCAGGGCAACAAACAGTTGGGTAAACTCGGCATCCTCAAGCGCAGGATGCAGAAGCCCGAATTCAACTGATCCGGTGAAACCTGTGACTGATCCTTTTTTACCTGCCACTACTTTTGTAGATTGCAAGTGGTGACGGGTAAGGATCACATATTCCTCAATCCAGTCGAGAAAGTATTGCTGATCAAACTCCTGTTCTGAGAAGTCATTCCAGCGACGCAGGTAGCTGTGAAATACGTTGCGAGGCACGGGTAAGGGAAAGTGATGCCCCTTGCGACGAAAGCTGGTGGGCGAGAGGAAGCTGAGTGTAATCGCAGGTGGGGCAGTGGATAAGGCTTCTGATGAACTTTCAAACAGGTTGTTATAATTGGTCGCAGGATGAGAAATTGTCCATGCCTTAATTTGTAGTGGCGCATCTCGCAGGTCAATCTCAGTTGGGGGATGTTCGAGCCACTGGGCGAGCCACTGTACAACAGGTTGAGAGAGGGCAGTGATCGTCCATCGATAAGTCTGGTTTGCATTCAGCGAATGTGAGCGGCTAGAGGTAAAAGAGAGTCCTTGCAGACCAGAGATGGTGAAGGGTTTTTCAGATTCGCCGTCATGCATATAGGCAGACAGATCTGGGTCAGCCTGACGAACCTGATCGAGAAACCAGGCGTGTAGCCCAATTGTGTATTGCGGGTAGAGTGAACTGTCCTGGAGTGGCTGTAGTTCTAGAGTCAGCCCAATTAGCTCTGTGTCCTCTGACCAGGTGAGGTTAATGGCATCTGGAGATTTACGTTTGCGACGAGAGGGCATAGGCGGTTGTTTCACTCCGTCCCCCAGTGGGGATGATACCTAGCATATAGTTTCGATGAAGGTTAGGAAACCCTTTTGACCTGATGGAAGAGTTTCGTTCTCCCATTGTAGATAGTCTGGTTGTAACGCTTGCAAACAAACAGGCAATTAAACCAGACGATTTCACAGCGCCCAATGCTGAGGGAGGGGTATATCTGACTGAACATCCAAGACGAGTGTTTCTGAAATACTTTGAGGAGAGGATGAACACCGAAGTTTCACATCCCGATGTGCAGACAGCGGTTTCCTATCGCAGGGCGATTCAGCTTCAGATTCGGCGCTATAGACGTAGTTTGCTAGAAGTAGCACCCTACACGGCATTTTTGAGGTCGGTGTGATGTTAGTCCTGATTGTCTATGACATTCCAGATAATAAGCGTCGTACCAAGCTTGCCACATTTCTGAAAGGCTATGGACGGCGAGTACAGCGCAGCGTCTTTGAATGCTTTATTTCTCTGGATGAGATGAAAAAGCTGCATCAGAAAGTAGTCACGCGAGTCAAGCCTCATGAAGATAACGTAAGATTCTACTGGATTCCGGCAGATGCGGTGCCTCGGTCTTTGACTATCGGGAGCGATCGCCCTGAACCTCCGGCTCGATTTTATATTATCTAGGGCTTGACGATTAGGCTTTAAGCGCCTAATGTATATCCAGCGTTGGCAATCGACGCACCCCCCCTGAACCTTGAAAGCCGCATAGTTGCGTTGACGTGTGTCGAACCCTCTCTCCGTGAGGGTTTTCAGGATTTCAATCAGGCTCAATTCTCAATTAAGTTTGGTTGTTGACAGGTAAATTGGGGGTGCGTCGATTTGACCGCTGAAACTCAGTCTGGGCAATAGTTCCTGGACGAAGGGGTTTCAAACCCTCTTCCCCGCAAGGGGACGGAAACATCAGACACTGCCAGCGTCCACCTGGGTAGCTCCTCTAGTTTCAAACCCTCTTCCCCGCAAGGGGACGGAAACTTGTCCAGCAGGGCAGTAATCCAATTCAACCGTCTGCC
>JAAUQZ010000131.1 GCA_012033355.1 Leptolyngbyaceae cyanobacterium RM1_406_9
TAGCAGCCCGTCCATTTCATTCCAGCTCGAATGATTTGTGTGTTTGGCTGTGGGGCGATCGCGATCGCACCAAGCGTCCCCTGATGGGCAAAATTGCGGCAGAACTCGCAGACTGGGCAATCGTCACCTCCGACAATCCCCGCACTGAAGACCCGGAGCGCATCTTGCAAGACATTCTCACGGGCATTCCTGAGGCAGCAGAGCCGCTGGTAATTGGCGATCGCGCTGAAGCCATTCACACTGCCATTTTGCAGGCTCAGCCTGGAGATGGCGTACTGATTGCCGGAAAAGGGCACGAAGACTATCAGATTTTAGGTACCGAAAAAGTTCATTTTGATGACCGAGAGCAGGCGCGGGCAGCTTTAGCTGAACGAATTGAGCAGATAGGAATTAAGCAGGCAGATTGATCTTTAAAAGGTAGATTTCTAACTTTATGGGACACGAGTTTGTTTGGCAGCGTTGCCTTTTCTGTTTCTACAACGATGGACAAACATTCAAGAATGGTGGATAAATCTCTAAACCAGGTTTACCCTAATAGTCAGTGATCCCTCGGTTTCAAGCTATCTTTACCACTAAGTTTAAAAGTGAAGAATGTTAATTCATGAACTCATCCAGCCTCCAGGACGTTTCTCTTTATGAGCTAGCCCATAGCTCAGAGCTAGCTCCTCGTCCTTTGCAGGTTAGCCCTACTATTTTTAAGTCAATGGTCAGCACCTTGATGGACTTGCTGCTTGACCAGAGAATTCCTGCAACCCTGTGGCTCAAACTACCTCGTGGCGAGGCGTGGCAATCTGAAATTGAGCGTTTTCAGAAGCTAACTCGTGTGCCTTCTTCAATTTATATCCTTAGCTCTCACCGAGAGGATTTTGAGAAGCGTACCGTGACAGAGTTCGAGCTATCCCACACGGAACCTGAGGCAATAGCCGACGAGCCAAAAGATCCGCCCTACAGTGAGCTAGAGCCAACCCCTCAGTCAGGCTCAGACGGTGGGCTAGCGCAGAACCACGAGCCACAGAATTACGAGTCACAGTTATCTGAATCACGAGCCAACGAATCTGAGGATGAGTGGCTGGAGCGCGACCTTACTCCCCCCGTGACAGGGCACGCTGGCAGCCTGACCCTACCTTTAGCGGCTGAAAGCAATCTCAGGCGAGAATACTTTTTGCTGGTGCTATCGGGTGAGTTTTGCGGGCTAGTACTGGCTCATCGTCCTCGTACTGGGCGATCGCCCCGTGATGCTGATAACCAGGAAATGCTGCTCAATTACCCTAAACCTATTCCTGGTGAGGAAGAGATAGACCGCAAGCATCCTCTACTGGGGCTTTTTACCCTCAACCCTGAGACAATACAGCAAGTGCTAGAAGGAATTCATCGAGCGGTTTGTTTTGGGCAATCTCAGGCTGAGCCAACCGCTGAAATTGAAGAACTATTAGTTAACTGGGATGGGTTTGTTGAACAGGCGGCAGATTGTCCCCTCAACCCTACCCTGTTAAGCCACTTGTTTACCAAGCAAATTCAGCGCCAAGAAGAAATTTGGTATAGCACAGCGGTTTGGCGCAGACAGGCAGATGCCGCTGCTACGCTTCAGCTTGAAAATGAGGAATTGCTGCATTCGATTCGGCTTAAGGATGAATTCTTGAAAAACGCTGGGCAACAACTGCGAACGCCGCTCACTACAATGAAAACGGCTCTCACCCTGTTAGCTTCTCCTAACCTTAAGCCCGCTCAACGACAGCGCTACATGGATATGCTGGCGCAGGAGTGCGATCGCCAAAGTGCTTTAATCACAAGCGTGCTTGACCTGGTGCAGATTGAAGACGCGGTTGATGCACCTATGCAGCCCCTCCGCCTAATCGAAGCAATCCCTGGGGTTGTTAGCATCTACCAGCCTCTAGCGCAGGAAAAGGGCGTAATGCTAGCCTACACAGTTCCCGAAGACTTGCCTGCTGTCTCTTGTCTGCACAACTGGCTAAGGCAAATCGTGATTAACCTGCTGCACAACAGTATCAAGTTCACCCCTGAAGGCGGGCAGGTGTGGGTCAAGGCAAGACAGCAGGGCGACTACATCCAGGTAGAGGTGCGAGATACCGGAATTGGCATTCCGCCCGCCGAAATTCCCAGGATTTTTGATCGCTTCTATCGAGTGCGACAGGGCAGTGCAGAAGAACAAAGCGGTGCAGGTTTAGGGCTATCGATTGTTCAACAGCTTTTGCTGCGCTGCGGTGGCTCCATCTCAGTTAGAAGCAAACTAGGTGAAGGTTCTGCCTTCACCGTCCTGCTACCGCTCTATAGCTACGGTCACAAGAGATAGGGCAGTTCAAGGATTTGAGAAAGTTTCTACCTCTCGACCGCCAATTGAGTACCCAGCACTAGAGCGAGGCACAGAAAATGGCTGGGCAGGAGGTTGAACCACTTGAGGCTGTTGCACATTAGGGACTGGAGTACTAGCCGTTCCTCCTCCATAAGGTGTTTGAGTCGGTTGCCCTATTCCAGGTTGGGTGGGAATGGTCTGCGGCAACACCTGCGGAGCCTGTGGCAAGCCCGGTACAGCCTGAGGACTAACCGGATTGGGGCTGGCTGGGTTGGTGTATGCGTTATTGCCCCCGTAAATCAGCGAGGGTGGAACTGTGTAACCCGTCGTTCCGGGTGCTGGAGAAGTGCGAGGAGCATACTGACCTTGACCTAACGGTTGAGGAGGTAGATAGGTGGGAGTTGCTGCTGGCTGTCGTCTCGGATCTCCTGAAGCCTCGGTAGACTGAGCTTGAGAGTCTGCGGAAGGTTGGCTAGAAGAATTAGCGTATTGCTCAACCGCTGTACGGAGGGGGGTTGTAGGAGCGGTCGTCTGAGCGGTTCCCAGCTCAAGTCCTGAGCCTGAAGTTCCAGACGGAGCAGCATCAGCAGTAGTCGAACTTCCAGGCAACACCGTAGGACTGTTAAATAGATTCAGACTTAAGGGCTGGTTGTTCTGGGCATAAGCTGACGAAAAGGGAGACTGGCTGGACTGAGGCGCACCGCTCACCAAAGGGGAACTAGTCGTTCTTAAAGCAGTACTCTCTCCGTCTTCTTCTGAAGGGCGGGACGGCGGAGCCAGCAGATCAATTTCTGCTTCTTCATCAAAGCTGCTAATTTCCTCTCGCAAAACTGACAGACTATCAATGTCCATGCCGATTGCGCTGTCTTCTTCGGGTGGCAGGGCGTTGGGGTCAACTCCTTCATCTGCGTTTAAGTCAGTTTCAGGAGAAGTGCGATCGCTCTCAGTGACAGTCAGCCAATCTGGACGCTGCAAAAAGGTGTAGACGGAAAATAAGGTCAGCAACAGGATTGCCGCAGATCCCCAAACCGCAGGGCGCTTCAAAATCCGCAGTCGCGCTTTGAGATAACGAATGGAAGCCGGAGAATGATTAAGAGATGACATCGTTATGGCAGTTTGAACTCTACAACAAAACCATCAACTGAACCTACAGTTGATTACATCCTAACCGCTTCTTAAAATTTGTACCTGTCTCTTCTAAAGTCTTCTTCAACACTTCACATAGAAAACTACGTAGATTTGCTAACATCTGCTGAATTTTGTTACAGATTTAGCGAGAAGCACGAACTAGCAGTAAACCACCAGATGCCAGCCCAAATAGGTTAGGTAACCACGCCCCCATAAAGGGCGAGAGGACTTCATTTTGGGCGAGGGAACCCGTTATAACCGCAGATAAATAATAGCCAAAGATGATGACTAGACTGATAGCAAAACCTGTTGCTCTGCCCTTTCGCCGCGATCGCGTTCCGAGTGCTGCCCCGACCAGACCAAACGCTACGCAGACAAACGGCAAGGAGTACTTTTGTTGAATTCGCACTCTGAGTTTGCGAATTTTTGCCTCGTCTCCTCCCTGTCTCAGCAGCGCCAGATAGTCTAGCGATTGTTTAATATTCATCTCGTCATAGTCACGCCCTCTGGAGGCAAGATCCAGCGGAGTGCGGGGTAACTGAATCTGCTGCTGGTCAAAAGTAACAATGTTACGGAATGAGCCATCGGACGACACAACATAAATCGTGCCGTCAAAGAAATCCCAGGTGCTTTGAGCCAGATTCCAGATAGCGGTTTTGGCGCTGACAATCTGGTTTAGCCCCTCCCGCGAAAAGTCAAGGATGGTTAATCCTTGCATTTCTTCGCCATCAAACTCTCTAGCATAGAATAGCCGCGCTAGACGCTGTTTGCGATCGCCATCTGGCTCCACAAACTGCTGAAACTCCTGATAAAAGATGTTCTCTTCCTGAAATTCGGGCCTTTCGTCCCCCAAGGCCCGCTCCAGCGTTGTTGCTGCACGATAGTTAGCTGCCGGAACAATTAGCTCGTTAAATACAAAGGTCAGCCCCGTTACGATCGTACAAAGCACAACCGCCGGAAGTACTAGACGAAATACACTAACGCCGCAGCCCCGCAGCGCTACCAGTTCGCTGTCACTGGAAAGCCGCCCATAGGTCATCAGGGTTGCCAGCAGCGAAGAGGCAGGAAAGCCATAAACCATAAACTGAGGAAAGTTTAGCGCCAGCACCTCTACCGCTGTAGAAACTGGCAACCCCGACTCTGTAACGCGGCGAATCAGGTCAAACAGTGCGCCCACCGAAACGCCCAGAGAGGAAAAAATTCCTACCCCAAATAAGAAGGGCAGCGTTAGCTCCGCTGCGATGTAGCGATCCATCACTGACAGTTGAGGGAGCCAGTTCCATAAATTGATCTTCGGGTTAGCGAGTTTTGAAAAACCTGGACTCATAGGAGAATCAGCAACAGCAGAGAAAGTAGAGGTGATCTTATAGAGTAACTTTATGGCTGGAAACTGTCACCTAAGTAGTATTGGCGTACCAGCGGATTGCTGTAAAGTTCTTCTGAGTTGCCCGAAGCTAAGATCTGTCCATCTCGCATGATGTATGCGCGATCGGTAATCGCTAAGGTTTCTCGGACATTGTGATCGGTGATGAGAATTCCCATCTGGCGATCGCGCAGTTTAGCGATGATTTCTTGAATTTCGGCGACAGCGATCGGATCGACTCCTGCAAAAGGCTCATCTAGCAGCAAAAACTTGGGTCCATCTTGCCCGCTTGCCAGCGCTCTAGCTAATTCGGTACGCCGTCGCTCTCCACCGGAAACTTTGATTCCAGATGTGGTGGCAACTTTCTCCAGGCGAAATTCTTTCAGCAGGCGATGCAGGCGATCAGTATGCTCGTAGCGGGGCACTCCTGTCTGCTGTAACACCAACATGATGTTGTCTTGCACGCTAAGATGCCGAAAAATACTGGGTTCCTGGGCTAGATATCCAATTCCTAACCTGGCCCGTTCGTGTATGGGCAGGTCGGTAATTTCCAGGTCGTTCAGCCAAACCCTACCCTGGTCAGGCTTTTCTAGCCCAGTAGCGATGTAGAAGGTCGTCGTTTTTCCTGCACCGTTAGGTCCCAGTAGCCCTACTACTTCTCCCTGTACTACTGAAAGGTTGACGCGATTGACTACTGCGCGTCTGCCATAGGATTTATGAACATTTTCCAGGACGATTTTCAAAGGCTAACCTTCGGTTAATTCCATTGCAAAAGGGCTAGCCTAATCCTACCAGAGGCGGTTCACTCGTTAACTGACGGTGTGCCAAAAGCATAGAGGAAGCCTATGCAAGCGCTGCTATGGGCTGATGGGGGTCTTAAACTCTGGTTTGGGGTTAAAGTCTGACGATTCTTCCGTTGTGGAAACAGGCGTTGTCGTGGCGATAGGAGCATTGGGGTCAGGCACGATGTAGATCGACTCAACCTGCCGCTGAGCTTCAGGAAGTGCAACAAAGCGCCCTTCGTCGATCAGATAGGTGATTGTTTCGGCACGAAGGCTATTGCCCTCTTGCAGGACATAAACATCGCCGCTCAGCACAATTCGCCGTTCACGGCTGTAATACTGAGCCTGGGCTGAGGTAGCCTGAATCTGACGGGCTGGATAGTTGATTTGCACATTCCCACGAGCCGTAACTACGCCTGTCACGGCATTTGCTTCTTGCACATCTGAGCGTAGAGTCAATGGCTGGTTTGATTGGGCTGGAGCAGTCTGAGCGATCGCCCAAGGAAGAGGGGCAGAAGCGATCGCCCCTACCGCAGCAGCCGATATCAGTGCCAATGCGGAGTGTAAGTTGAAGCGAAACCAATACGCAGACTTCATAACGAATAGATTAGAAATATAAAGTTTAGTAAAGACAAGGCAGTAAAGTTTGAAGCTAAACGCAAGCTTCTGTCACGGCTTTCTCAAACCGCTAGGATAAAACCTAACACAAGCTAATGAATCAAATTCCTGTAGCTTCCCTGACGCTTCCATCGTCACAGAAGTTTCAGCCCTAACAGAACTTTTGTTACAAAGCTTGCACCTTCCGCAAAAAAATTGCTTCAAAAAGGTTACATCCCGGACTATGCCCCTTCCTTAACCTTTAGAATAACCGGAATCTCCAGGGAACTTGTTGAGGCAAGGCGATCGCCTCCCTCCAGTTGCACCAACTCGGACACCCGTTCTGCTCCGGACTGTTGTAGGACCGTTAACATATTTGCTGCTTGACTGAGCAGCTTCGATACATTTACCTCTGCATAAACGGGCTGATAGTATCGCAGTCGATTGATTCCTTCTCCTAGCAAAATGACTGCGCCCCGCCAGTTGTGATTGCCCAAATGGTGCAGCGCCACAGCAATCTGTAGCACTCCCTGATAGAAGCGCTTTTCTGGCTCAACAGCATCCATCCACAGCGCCTCTAGAGTGTCATGGCAATCATAAAACCGTCGCTGGTTAAACTGCTCTACGCCCAGCCAAAATTCCTGTGGAATCTGCTCCATGATTTCATTCACTTTTTAATTTCGTCCACTTTTTAATTTCGTCCACTTTTTAATTTCGTCCACTTTTTAATTTCGTCCACGTTTTGAATAGATTTGCGAACCGGGTTTCCTATTATGCAGTTTTCAATTGCGTAAGACACAAATCTCTGTAGGGGCGAACGGCTGTGCCCCTACCCAAGCACTACTGATCGCACGGTCATTTTTTTCTGGAAATCTTCTAATATCGCGGTAAAGGTGCCTGAAGCTGAATCTGTAAATCTTTTTCTGGCTGAACTACAAAGCCAGGATGGTTGGAGAAACCGGAATGGTTGGAGTCTAAAGAGTTCTCTGTCGGTGGTTTTTCAGGCTGCAATTCATTGGAACTCCTTCGTTGCCACAGGAGCCAACGGCTGCCCTGGGGTAAGTCGCTAAGACGGTCAGGGTTTTGGCTAAGCCAGACCAGAGGTAGTGGAGGGATGCGATCGCCCCCTTCTTCTTCTCCAGCATACGTTTCTGCCAGCGCTTCTAGCACCGCTTGACCGCCGCGCAGCAGCCCCGTCTGGGCAGTCCAGAGACTAACCTGAAGCTGGCGTTGAACGGCGTAGAAATACAGCGAAGCTGCTGCAATTACCGCTTGCTCAAAGTCTTCCAGGTTCCAGGCGATCGCACTATCCAAGCCAATCACAACTTCCTGCCCGCCCGTAAACACTTCTAGCTCTCGCACCCTCAACTCTCCATAGCGGGCACTGGTGCGCCAGTGAACCAGCCGAATTGGGTCTCCCCAACGGTAAGGGCGCAGCGTCCGCGTCACTCCCTCGGTTGCCCCCAGAGGGCGATAATTATTCTGCACCTGGTTATTCACATCCTTTCCCATTTCGTCTACCAGAGGGCATCGGCTTAGCGGCAGAACGGTGGGGTAAACGATGGCGATCGCCTTAGCTGTTCGACTCTGCCGACTCCAAAATAGCCCCAGCGGTGCCGCCGTTCTCAAATTTACCGTGTGCCATCGATACACCCCCCGCCGCTGAGTTGGCTGCTGATAGACCCAGCGCTGCACTCCCTCTGCTGGAATTAGCTCTAATGCTTGCTTTACGGGCTTGCTCAAAACATGGGGCAGAAGATCTTGAACCTCGATCAGCGTTTTGGGACGAGGGGTGGGGTTATGTAATTCCAGTTCAATGGTTAACGGCTCACCAGAGCTAACGGGCTGAATCGGCTGTCGGACAACCCGAATCTGGCGTAGCGATCGCCTGGGGAGAATAGTGGCGATCGCCAACAGCGCAAAAATTACCCCGCTAATCACATACAGCCACCCCGCCATCGTATTTGTCGCAGCCGCAAAGAAAAACAGCGACAGCCCCGCCAATAGCCAACCGCTAAAGGCAGGCTTAACCCAGCGTGTCTCTAGCCAATGATTAATCTGCTGATATTGCATAGGAAGTTTGCGGATGGGGATCAGGAATTAGGAATTGAGAATTAGAAATCGAAGGATTAGGGGTTAAAGGCTAGACTTCAATCCTTCCCCTCAATCTGAGTAAGCAGGCTATAATTTTTGCGGAAGCGTAACATAACTTGCACATGAGTAATCCCCTGGTTCATGCGTTTTTTGTAGGCAGAGCTTTTGCGGAGGCACTCGGTGAGCAGCTTGAGAACGCTGTAACTGATACCCTCAGCGAGCTTGGCAAATTTGATGCTGAGCAACGCGAACGTTTACGACAGTTTACAGAACAGGTCATCGAGCGGGCTAATCGTGAAGAAGAGTCTGCCATGCAGGGAAGGACAACGACCGCATTGGTGCGTCGTGGCTCTCAGCCCGAAGACTTGCAGGCTACGATTGACGAACTTCGAGCGGAGGTTGCCCAACTTCGGGCAGAGCTACAGCGCTACCGCAGCCGTTCGTCTGGATAGCCTAGCAGCTCACTTCACCCCACTTTTAAGATCTCAAAAGCTATCCCCTGATAGGCTCCTAATAACTTAAATCATTTTCCTGAAGTTTCTTTAAGCACTTGAGTGTCTCTTCCTCCTGATGATTCCATTCAATCTGCACGGAACGCGAGGCAAGTAATGTCAGCGCTCCCTTCTCATGCTGAATTAGAGTCGAGTGATGCATTGGTCGGGTCAGAGCCGAGTCTGTCGGCTCGTGACCGGGGCAAGCCCAGTTCCGGAAAAGCCTATCGCTGGAGCCGCAAGAACTATTCTCGCCAGCGGCGCTTTATCGACATTTGGACATTTGTGCTGAAGCTTTTAGCAGCACAGTGGCTCTATAAGAAATCGTGGAGCTATCGGGGCGGGGCAACCGAAGAAAACAAAGCTCGTCGCCGCCGAGCGTTAGCAGTCTGGATCAGAGAAACATTCCTGGATCTGGGTCCCACATTCATCAAGCTGGGGCAACTCTTTTCTACTCGCGCCGATTTATTTCCAGTTGAATATGTTGAGGAGCTATCTAAGCTTCAAGACCGAGTTCCTGCTTTTAGCTATGAGCAGGTTGAGGCAATCATCCAGGAAGATTTTGATAAAGCGATTCCAGAGCTTTATCGCAGCTTTGATCCGATCCCTCTAGCCGCCGCCAGCTTAGGACAGGTTCATCGTGCCCAACTCCACTCTGGCGAAGAGGTTGTGGTGAAGGTACAGCGCCCAGGGCTAAAGAAATTATTTGAAATTGACCTGCGAATTCTCAAGGGAATTGCTCGCTATTTTCAAAATCACCCTAGCTGGGGTCGTGGTCGCGACTGGATAGGAATTTACGAGGAATGTTGCCGCATTCTATGGGAGGAGATCGACTATCTAAACGAGGGACGCAACGCAGATACGTTCCGCCGCAACTTTCGGGGTGAAAACTGGGTAAAAGTTCCCCGAATTTACTGGCGCTACACCTCCCCTAGAGCGCTAACGCTAGAGTATGTTCCTGGCATCAAAATCAGTCACTACGAAGCATTGGAAGCGGCAGGATTAGATCGAAAGCTTTTGGCTCAACTGGGTGCCAAGGCCTATTTGCATCAACTGCTGAATGACGGGTTTTTCCACGCAGACCCTCACCCTGGAAATATTGCCGTTAGCCCAGAAGGATCGCTGATTTTTTACGACTTTGGTATGATGGGGCGAGTTCAACCCGTCACTCGTGAAAAACTGCTGCAAACTTTCTTTGGCATTGCTCAAAAGGATGCCGATCGCGTGGTGGACTCGCTGATTGACCTGGGCGCACTGGCTCCAGCAGAAGACATGGGGCCGGTGCGACGATCGATTCAATATATGTTAGATCACTTCATGGATCAGCCCTTTGAGGCTCAATCTGTCAGCGCTATCAGTGATGACCTTTACGAAATTGCCTACGATCAACCCTTCCGCTTTCCAGCGACCTTTACTTTCGTGATGCGGGCGTTTTCGACCCTGGAAGGGGTAGGGAAGGGCTTAGATCCAGAATTTAACTTTATGGAGGTCGCAAGACCCTTTGCAATGCAGATTATGACAAACGGACATTCTTCTGATTCAAATGGCTTGTTCAGCGAATTGGGTCGTCAAGCTGCCCAGGTAAGCAGTACTGCATTCGGGCTGCCTCGCCGGATTGAGGACACCATTGAGAAGCTAGAGCGAGGAGATTTACGCATTCGAGTGCGATCGACTGAAACGGATCGCGCCTTGCGTCGTCTCAGCAGCGTTAACATGGGGACTAACTATACTTTGTTGATCGGGGCCTTCACGTTGTCGGCTACGATTCTATTAGTAAACCAGTACGTTTGGTTGGCGGCCTTATCAGCGATCGCAGCAGCGGTGGTTGCGGTGGCTCTAGTTCGGCTTCTGATGAAGCTCGACCGACTTGAGCGTATGCTTTAGGATCTAGATTCGCTTCCGATGCAAGCAGCCATTCTATGAAACGCCTCTTCACGGGTCTTACTGACCCTGGATTGATCCGATCCGTGAACCAGGATGCCTTTTACAACGACCCGGACGGGCGTTTTTTTATCGTGGCAGATGGCATGGGCGGTCATGCAGGCGGTCAAGAGGCTAGCCGAATTGCAACCCGCGCAATTCAAATACACCTTGATAAGTACTGGGCTTCGCCTGAACAGTCTAAGACGCTGCTGGAGGCGGCTTTTTTGGAAGCAAATCGAGCAATTTTAGAGGATCAGACGGCTCACCCAGAACGCTCCGATATGGGCACGACGGCTGTAGTGGTGATTTTCCGGGATGAGCAGCCTCACTGCGCTCACATCGGAGATTCGCGGCTTTATCGCCTGCGGGGGGCGAAACTAGAACAGATTACGGAAGACCATACCTGGGTGGCTCGTGCCATGAAGGTAGGAGACCTAACTCCTGACCAAGCACGGATTCATCCCTGGCGGCATATTTTGTCTAAGTGTTTGGGGCGGGAAGATCTGCGCCAGGTGGATGTGCAGTCGTTTGATGTGTTACCCAGCGATCGCTCCTACTGTGCAGTGATGGCTTAACCGAAGAGCTACCCGATCACCTCATTGCCTCTCATTTAAAGTCGATCCGGGCTTATGAGAAAGCGGCTTCCGCCCTCGTGAACGCTGCCAAAGAAAAGGGCGGGCGAGACAACATCACTGTCGTCATTGTGGGTGGCGATAGCGCTGCTCGAATGGAAGAGTAGCGATCGCTAAGGCAGACTTTAACAGTGTTAGCCTAGATTTAGGTTTCGTTTGCCGTGAACTTTTTTACAAATTGTAACTTGTTAGAAATACTCCTAACCTACGAGCAGAGGAGCTTTTGCGGATCCCCATCTTCTGGGCTACACAATTTTTGGGCAAAAGTACCCCTGTGGGGATAGGCAATTTGTCAAACGATTGTTATCTTTTGTAATATAAAGCGATCCTAAAGCTTGTTCATGGGAAACCTGAAGCGTAACAACGATCGCCGAATAGATTTCGCGGGGTCTGCAATATCTGTTTAGATTTGCACACGCTGCGAATTCACTCACTACCCAAGAGGAGTCAATTATGAACCAACCAATCGAACTTTCTCTGGAACAGCAGTTCAGCCTCCGGTCGTTTGAGACTCAGGTTGAGCGGATGAGCCGTGAACAAGCTCAGCATTTCCTGATTAAGCTGTATGAGCAGATGATGCTGCGGGAAACGATGTACAAACATTTCCTCAAGCATCAGTGGGGCATTGAGGCTGGACCTCAGTTCTAGGCTCTGCCTTCGCCGCAGTGGGCGACCTCCCTCTCTTGCTAAGTTCCTGCTGGGAAAAGAGCTGGGGATGCTGGGGCGTCAACTCTTCACTTCTTTAGGAAGTCCGTCTGACTGTTACGAAGCGAAATGCACGCTTTAAGTGGTTGAATCGCTAGATACTTGCCTGAGTCTAAGTTTGTCAGATGTTCTTGGCTGTTGCTTTATCCCTCTACAGTTAAGCCGCCAGGAATTTGAATAGAATTTAAGCTGCTGCATAGTTTTCCTGAATCAATAGGTAGAGTTTATTGGGGTCTAGCTCTGCATGGTTGCTTGAGTAGTGGCGATCGCCCCGCTCTATTTGCTGGATTATGGCTACAGCTATACAAGAGATTGCAGTAAGGATGTTAGGGTTAGGAAAAGATTACCGATAGTCCGCTAAGACCCTAACTAGATCTTATCCATGTTTCAGCGCATCATCGTTTGCACAGACTTCTCAGATGGCGTTTATCGCCTGGCAAACTGCGTTCCCAGCCTTGCTGCTGGCGGTGCAAAGCAGATTATTTTCTTGCACGTTGTTCCTCTCTCAGACGAGCGAGAGATCCCTCGACCCGATGAGAAAAAAATGCAGGCTGCACACGATCGCTTTTCTGTCGCTTTAGAAAACGTACCTGATGGCGTTGATGTCAAGGTCGTAGTTGAGTCAGGTAAGCCTTCTGACCACATTTTCAGTGCCGCTAAAGCGCACAATGCTGACCTGATTATTTTAGGAATGCCCAGCCGCAATCTGCTGGCTGAGAAGCTGTTTGGTAGTACGACCATGAATCTGTGTCAGCGGATAGCTGTTCCGGTGATGACCCTACGCCCTCAGTTAGTTTCTACCTACACGGTGGAGGAGCTAAATCTGCGCTGCCGTCACCTATTCCGTTACTTACTGTTGCCCTATGACGGTAGTGCGCCCTCTCAATATTTAGTTCAGCAGGTGAAGCAATTTGCCCAACAGCCCAACAGTTCCCTGGAGTGCTGTATGCTGTTTTGGGTCGTTGATCCGTCGGGGCGCAGTGGCGCTGTCTTAAAGGAATCGCGGGCAAAAGAGGCCGAGTCCAAGCTGATAGAGGTCAAGGCAGACCTGGCAAAGCTGGGACTGAGAGTAGAAACTGAAGTTCGCCTGGGCGACCCGGTGCCAGAGGTGCTAAAGGCGGCTGAAGTTTATGACATTAGTGCGATCGCACCTCTTCCGGCAGTCTGGGTAAGCTGATTGAGTGGTCAGTACCCAGCTTTACAGGTGAAATTTTACGCCGAAGCTGGCACCCAGTCATCTATTTCCCACCCACAAGAGGGTGAACCAGCCTGCACTCCTCAGCCCGATAGGTCGGTGTCTTCCTCAAAATAGAGTGACTCTAGCTTCATTAAAGTCTTGGGCTTGATTTTTTCTAGCTCTGCTTTTAAGACGCTCTTGCTAATGTGAGCCTGAGAGATGGAACCCCGAGTCAACTGCCCCATCGTTGCCCAGTTGAGTAACAGTTGGCACTGGGGCGCAGCGATTGTTGAATTCAGGACATTGGCGCAGCGTTTCGGTTCTTCCCGGGCAAAAAATAGCACCCGATACTCGCCTGATTCGCCCAACAGCCGAGTCATCTTTTGACCTTGAGGAGTTTTTAGGTCTAAATAACAAGGCAGCCAGCGAGGACCATATTCACGGTTATAAAGAACGGTGAGCCACAGCATCATTGGATGGGGCGACTCTAGAAACAAAAACTGGTTGTAGCGAGTACATCTTTCCCGGTTTTGAATTTCCTTCTTGGGCAACATCACCCACAGCGTTGCTAAATGTCCTTTGCTAGTGCGAAGCGGGTGGTGAAACACAATTTCAGCGATCGGTTTATCGTCGGGCCAGGAGGCAAATCGACAAATTTCGATGACCGAAGGAGAGTTAGAAATGCGCTCAGGTTTTCTAACGACTTCTTTTTCTTGCAGAATTTTGCGCCACTGTTTGCCCAGTTCTCGTCCATGCCCAAACCGTTGCTCTAAAGGCTCCAAGGCTCTGATAATTTCAGCTACGGTCTGGGGGCGATCGCTCGGTGACTTTGACAGACAGCTCATGACCAAATTTTCTAACGCTTTAGGCGGCTTCATCTCAAGATTGACCGACTCAAACGTGCGGGGCTGCTGAAAGTGATGGGTTTTATACCAGCCGCCAAAGGTATGTGTATCGGCGTGCAGGGGCAGCTTGCCCGTCAGCATTTGGAACATCATCACGCCTAAGCTGTAGATGTCTGAGCGTCCGTCTAGCTCACGCCCCTCCATTTGCTCAGGCGAAGAGTAAGCCAGGGTGCCCATAAAGCAATTGGTCTGGCCGCTGTCTGCCTGGAGCATTTTGGCAATGCCAAAGTCGAGAATTTTTGCCATTTCTCCCAGGCTGTCATCCTGAATCACCAGAATGTTGCTGGGCTTAATGTCTCGGTGAATCACGGGACAAAGCTCACCCTCAACCTGAATTCCCTGATGCGCTCGCTGTAGCCCCAGACAGACATGGCGAACCAAGCTCAGGAAGCGGGGCAGGGAGAGCGGCTGATAGGCAATCAGGTCGCTCAGGCTTTCTCCACGCAGATACTCCATTACGTAGAAAGGAATTTCGTCGTCGTTCACACCGTAGTCGGTGACTCTAACAATGTGAATGCTTTTTTGCCCCAGCAGCGCACAGGTCATCGCTTCACGTTCAAAGCGATCGCGCATTTTCTGGTTGAGCAACGTCTGTGA
>JAAUQZ010000132.1 GCA_012033355.1 Leptolyngbyaceae cyanobacterium RM1_406_9
AAAGTCCCTCTCCCGCTCTGGGAGAGGGATTTAGGGTGAGGGCTGCAAAAGTGGGATGCACCCGATCGCGCATCATTCACATCTATCTAAAAGGGTTACTAACAAGAGATGCCCAGACGGAGTGATTCCAGCGACCAAACTGGACTGTAGATGCAATTAACCAGTTATCTAAACACTCGACTAACCACTTAAGGTTTTCCTTAGAGTAGGATTCATAGTGTCTGAATAGCTTAGCAAATTGGGCTGCTACGTGTTCGCGGATTGCTCTCAAATTTTCTACTGATGTTTGGCAAAGCAGTACAATTTTCAGCAAAAACCCAACCGTAAAAGTTGCCTCCAGGTTTGAAACTAAGTCCACAAACATAGTGTGATTTTCAAAACTGGTGTGATTTTCAAAACTGTAACTTGGAGGAGCAAGTAGGGCATCTATCAGGTCACGGCAAGAGTGGAGCAGCAGACGATGATTAGGTTTGGAGCTATCTCGTTCAAAACAGCTATTTTCCAATTGCTTGCCTAGCCAGTAGTTAAATTTGTGGTCGCCATAGCTTGGCTGGGCGGTATGGTGAATCGACCTAACCAGATAGTTGCCGATGGAGTGCTTTACAGCACGATGGTTTGGAAGCTGCTTGAAGCCCATCAGGGTTTGTTTGGCAATATCTTGATAGGTGTAAGCTCCTTCTACTTTTCCAGAAAACCGCCAGATGGCAGAATGCAGTTTTTCGGGCGACAGGGAGGTCGGTTTCTGAATGGAGGCGAGTTCGTTTGAATGTCTCGGATTTTCTCTGCGTGAACTTTTGATATAGTTAAACAGTGACGCTTCAAATTCTTGCTCACGGGTATGCTGAAGGATTTTAAGCATTTGCTGCCCTGAATCGCCGCTATCCCACTCTTGAAGATAATAAGGATACAGGAAAGGATATTGAGAGATCAGTCCGCCAATGATCTCAACTTCGGTTGTGCTACCTGGAGGGATAAAGTTAACAACTCGTTCGCAGGCTTTTAGCAGGCTGTATTTCTCAGATTGAACAAATCGCTTTAGCTGATTTCGCAGGGCGGCTGTTCCTTCCGAGGGGGCTGGCTCAGCAGCGGCGGTGTCAATCAGCCGAACCAAGTCGGAGGTCATCCACCAGCATCGACGCAACCACCAGTAGTTGATGAGGATGTAGCAGCAGCGGTTGAAGATGTTGTTGAATTCTTGCTCCACCCAGCTTGAGGTCAGGATTCGACGCAGAGTTAGCAGGATCTCTGGCTCTGGATAGCGATCGCCATCAATAAATAGCGCCTTAAACCGATACAGCAACCCCTCAGCAGAAGACGTTTCTCGAAGTGCCAAGAGGTGAACATACAGACATTCCGCGTCAGATTCCAGATCTCGGTAAGTCATAAAGTATGGTTAGACAGGGTGATGCACAAAAGAAGGCTGAACAGAGGAACGATCGCAAGGAAAACCAACTGTGGTTCCCTAGATTTACAGTAGCTTGGCGATCGCCAGCAGATCACCTGAATCCTTGTAGCAGCGCTTAACCCGTGAACCCTACAGTCTGCTATCCGAGTGTCCAAAAAACCTCTCGAAGATTCAAGGCCTGGACTGCTTGTGCGCGTAATTTGGGAGTAGCTTATTTAATTTTTAACAAACTCTACTAAGTATATACTACAGGATTGATTTATCTGTCAATGTCGTGTAGCAGACAGTTGCAAATATTCCATCACCAGGTGCTGTAACGAATATCCTGCTGAATTCACCTCAAGCAGGGCACGTCGATTGAGCGATCGCAAAACTTTTCTGAGTTCCAGGTCAGAAATTGGTTCTGCAAAAGCAGTTCGTAAGTTAGCAAAACGAATCGGATCTCCTTGCCGCTGCAAGTGTTGAACTAGGGTTTGTTCTGATTGTGAAAGTCGGACTAAATGTTGCCCTAAGCGACGGCAGAGTTCTTCCGGGATCGTAGTCCAATCAGCCTGTTTCAAGAATTGGTCTGTATTTCCATTGCAAAGTTCTCGCACATCCATTGCAATGGAACTAAGTATCAGTGGGTGTCCCCAATATCGCTGAGTCAGCTCTCGCCACTGTAAATCAGACCCAAAACAGTTTCTAGCCTGAAACAAGGCTCTGGTTTCTCTTACTCCCAAACCTTTCAAATTTCTAGATTGAACATATTTGGGATTGCCTTCAACTTCAGACATCTCTTTGGGGCTTTCCCAACTTGACACAATCAGGCAGCTTTCATGAGGAGTCGCCCCCACTTGTCGTAGGAGTTCTCCATAGGTTTCATATCCATCACGATATGAGCCATCGTATACGCCGCTGCAAAGGACTGCTTCAAATCCATCTAGCACTATCAGACAGCGATGGTTTTTGATGTACTGCATCAACCGATCTAAGTTGCTACTCATTTCCTGGTGGCAAGACAAATAAGCAATTAAATCAGCGAAGAGGTCAGGGGGAGTTGGAGCGTGTTTGAGCGATCGCCAAATCACAAATTCAAACTGATCCATTACCTGACGTACCAGTTGAAAAGCCAGCGCCGTCTTCCCAATACCGCTGAGTCCATACAACGACAGCAACCTACAAAAGTCTACTCGAATTAGCTGGTCAAGCTGATTCAGAATGGCATTTAAACCATAAAAAGGTTTGTCCGTTGGTGCGTCTCCCCAACTGGACTGAGGACTCGATCGAGCTGATGTCATCCAATTATCAAATTCGGCAGAAAGTTCAGCCGCACTATTTACTAATGGTTCATCAAACGATTCTGATGTACTAGACACTGGCTCTTGAGTAGGCTGCGACTGAATGGTGATTTGACCATTAACCTGGTTGTCGATTTGACCGTTAACCTGGCTGTTGTTTCTTGGAAAGCTATTTGAGGCATGGTGCGATTTTTGCCAAGCTCGAATAACACAGCCCTGCAACGTGTTTTTCCTTACCTTCTCTTCTAGCACCTTAGATAGAAGCTTCCATAATTGATGTCCAACATTACGTTTTAAGTGATCTAACGAACATCTGTTCTGACAGTCACGATGAATTACTTTGTAATCTTTGCCATGCCAGGTACCTAAAAAAACAAGCCGCTGTAAATCGTTGAGCCGCTGCTCCTGCTGAACTAACAGATCCTCGATGAAACTCAGTGCTTCCTCGGCGTTCATAAGCTTTCCAGGTATCAATGCACTCCTGGGAATCAGTTTAAGGCTGAACTTCGCTGAACTTTGCTGAACTCCACAAAAATATTCCAATTTTGTCAGCTTTTGAACACAAAGCTGAAATCTGCTGAACTTTCCAGAACTCATTCTTAACTGCCCTGAAAATAGCTGAAATCTACTGAATTGAGGCTTTTCAGCAACTTAATTAGATTGAATGTGTGAGCCGCAAATCCTACCCCTAAACAACTCGCATCATGATGATCACTCGAAGTATTTTGGCGTTCAGTTTGTTTGCTATCGCGCTCTTGCTCAAGTTCCCTGAGGCTCTGGAAATTCAGCCATCGGAGGCAGTTCCACCTAATTTTTTGCAGGATCGTGCTTCCAGTTCTCCAACACCTGCTTCGACACCTGCTCCCTCATTTGCCTCACCCACATCTACAGAACCGCTCGATTTCTCACTTTCGCCCCAACCTGATACTCGGTCTGACTTAGTTCAGATTAACACCTGTAACGGAAAAGTAACCCGCGCCAACTTTCGAGAGTTGCCCACGTTAGATTCGTCGGTAATTTTGGGAGAGGTCAGGTGGGGCGATTCGGTGCGGCTAAAAGGACGGGTGATCCGGGCAGACGGAATGATGTGGCATGAGGCAGTCGCTCCCTCGTTAGTTCCCAGTCGCAGACCTGCTGCCCAAAACAAGCTTGAGCCTGGGCAAACAGGTTGGATCGCAGATTGTTTTGTTAATAATGAATTCAGGAGACTGTAATGGTTGACATCTTTGCCTTTGTGCTGCTGGCCGGTTCGGGAATAATTTTTGTATCCTCTCTGCTTGAGGGAAAGCAACCCACAGAAAAGACAGAACTGGATGAATACTTATTGGAAGCGCTCAAGCCCAGAGTTGCTCACCTGAGTGAGGCAGGTCGAACTGAATTAATCACACTCGTCAAAATCTTGGATCGGTTAGACGAAACCGAGAAAAAGTGAGTCAGTAGGGTGGGCATTGCCCACCAAAACCTTGAAGTTCTTGTCCTTCGATGCTTACGGGTAATACCCACTCTACAAGAGTTTGTTTGTCCTATATCCTCTGGGCTTAAAATATGCCAACTATCACGATAGAGGTTTCAGATGAGCATTTCAATACATTGAAAACTGTCTTCGGAAAAGACCTGACCGTTGGTTTTGCTAATGCTGCATTTCAGGAGTGGATTTCATGGCTAGATAGCTCACGAAGATTCATGTCAATTACTGAGTTAGAAACAGAACGTATCTATGCAATCTACAATCAATCAAAGAAAGATGGGCTAAAGTCAAGTACGCCTATTGGAAGCTTTATTGCTGTTGGGTGCTTGGCTACAATGTTGACTTTTCTATCCTTACTAATACCGACTGAAAATACTGCCTTAAATTCAAATCTATATCTTAGAATTCCGCTCATCATTACAGTTCTGTTTTATTGGTTTGGTGGAGCCTTAATATTTCACAAGGGTAAATTGATTCTGCGTAAGTTGAATCACAAAATTACCGCTGGTCTTGACGGAAGTCCTTACATCGAAAAGAAGTAATAACACAGCACCATTCCCGCAAGGTAATGAATTACGCTATTGCTAACGCATCCTCGTGACTAAGCAATCATTGTCACCGCTCCGGTGTCGAGATCATAGCGACCGCCAACGATTTTGAGCTTGCCAGACTGTGATCGCTCGGTGAGCAGGGGCGATCGCTTTAACTGCTCGATCTGGTACTGCACATTCGCAGTCACCGCGTTATTAACCGGATCGCCCGCTTTACCTCTGACCCGATCGACCGCTGGCAAGATAGCTTTGACAAAGCTGCCAATTTCACCGGGCAGAGACTCATTTTGTACTGCCGCCGTGACAGCCCCACAGCGCTCGTGTCCCAACACCATCAGCACGGGCGTACCCAGCAGGACGACGGCATACTCAATGCTGCCCAGTGCCTCTGGTGTAGCGATGTTTCCGGCGATCCGCACGTCAAAAATGTCGCCAATCCCCTGGTCAAAAATGAGTTCAGCAGGCACCCGTGAATCAGCACAGCTTAATACCGTAGCAAAGGGATGCTGCACTTGAGCGACTTCCTGTAGCCGAGCAGCAGTTTGGTCGGGATACTGCGGCTGATGTTGAACAAATCGCTGATTGCCTTCCATCAACTTTTGCAAGGCATCATCGGGGGTGAGGGAAGTGGCGATCGCCTCAGCCGCTTCAGCCTGTTTCACGTGCCAAAACAGGCTACTGGCAGCTAAACCCAAGATGGCAATCGGAGTTCGTTTGAGGAGGTCACGACGACCTATAAAAGCATTTTGGACACTCATTTGGGAACTCATTTAAGAACTCATTTGAGAATTCATTTGAGAATTCATTGGAATACTTACAGTGAGGCAATACATTTAACAGAACGAATTTCCATTACGTCTGAGACATAACAAGTTCCACCAAACTTGTTGAGCAGAGGACGAACATTTTCAACTACTGTTTTAATCTGCTCAGGCATACAGAAGGCAAGAATATAAACATTGTCTAGCATCGTCATATCCAAATCTTCGGAGCCGTCCCGCAGCCCCTTACCCGCCACATTGCGAATCACCGCATGACCATGTATGCCTGATTTATCCAAGCTGTCTAAGATTTTGCCAAGCTCAAATGAGTTAGCAATGATTTCTATTTTTTTAACAAGATGCATTGGGCTACCTCCACAACAGGTTAATTCCGTACAGATAAAGCGGAATTCCCACGATGATATTGAAGGGGAATGTCACCGCTAGAGCAGTCGAAACGTACAGGCTAGGATTTGCTTCGGGTACCGTCAACCGCATCGCTGCTGGAACGGCAATGTAAGAAGCGCTGGCGCACAAAACGGAGAATAAAAGGGCATCTCCTTGAGGCATATTGATCAACCTGGCGATCAGCAATCCGATGCCTGCATTGACTATAGGAATCAGTATGGCAAAGGAGATGAGAAAGAGTCCGGTTTTTTGCAAGTCTTTAATTCTTTTAGCGGCAACGAGTCCCATATCCAGTAAAAAGAAGGTTAACACGCCGTAAAAGAGTCCCTGGGTAAAGGGTTCCAAGACCTGCCAGCCATGTTCTCCCGTCAACATCCCAATCAGCAAACTGCCGACCAACAGAAATACTGAACTGTTAAGAAATGCTTCTTGCAGCACTTCTGACCAGGCGAATTCCCGTTTTTCGTCCACCGTGAAGAGGTTGACCAGAATCAGTCCCACGATAATGGCGGGAGACTCCATTAGCGCAAGGGCAGCTACCATGTAGCCATCAAAATCAATATTCAGTTCCGTCAGGAAGGCGCTTGCGGTGATAAATGTAACTGCACTAATTGAGCCGTAGGTGGCGGCGATCGCCGCTGCATCATAGGTGTCTAGCCTTAACTTCAGAATAAAAAAGGTATAAAGTGGCACAATGCAAGCCATTGATATTGCTGCCAAGAGCGTCAAAATAACTTCCTGGGTGATGCCACTTTTAATTAGCTCTACCCCTCCCTTAAAGCCGATTGCAAATAGCAGGTAGAGCGAGAAGAGTTTTGGAATTGGAGCAGGAATTTCCAGGTCAGATTTGACTAAAACAGCAGTAACTCCCAGGAAGAAAAACAGAACGGGTGGGTTCAGAATATTGGATAGGATTAAGCTGATATCCATGTCCGTTCCTCCTGCTGCTGAGAAAATTGAAAGTTTGGAAAATGTTGCATTGGAAAAAACGGATGTAATGGTTGAATCATGATTATCGCGTCCTGCTATCTCATGTCAATGAAATGGTGCAATGGCAAGCTCACTTGAAAGGTCGTGCCCTGTCCAAACTGACTCGATACTTGAATGTCTCCGTCCTGCAAATCCACAAAACGTTTTACAATATTTAGCCCTAGCCCAGTCCCAGCAATGTTACTGACGTTTCGCCCTCGGTGAAACGGTTCAAATAAGTAGGGCAAATCTTCCGGTGGAATGCCAATGCCCTGGTCGGCAATGTGAAACGTCACTCGATCGCCATGTTTCATCACTTTAAGCTGAATGCTGCCTGGGGCAGGCGTGTAGCGAATGGCATTGGCGAGAATGTTAGTTAGAATTGAGCGGAGTAGGCGCTGGTCAAGGGTGACAGTCAGCCGTTTGAACCGACTAACAAACTGAAGCCGTTCAGTAGTTTCATCTTGCCCTGGATCGCTAGCTTGTGAGAGTTCTGCAATTAGTTTTTGGCAGAAAGGAATCAGGTCAAACGGGCTGGGCTTGACTTCAATACCTTTAGCCTCGACCCGACCAATGATCAAAATGGCATCAATCATTTGGGTCATTCGCTCTACGTTGTCTTGAATGCCCAACAGGTAGTTTTCCTTTTGCTCAGAGGTAAGCTGAGCGTCGTAGCGACCTAAAGATGACACCGATAGCAAAATGTTGTTGAGTGGGTTGCGAAATTCATGACACACCATTGTGACGACGCGCGATCGCAATTCACTTAAATCCTTAAGCTGCTCATTTGCCTGCTGTAGCTCAATGGTGCGATCGCGCACTCGCTGCTCTAACTCCTCGTTGGTGCGATGTAAGATAGCTTCTGCCCATTTCCGCTGAGTAATATCCCGAAAGGCAATCACCGCTCCCATCAGTTTTCCCTGCTCATCTCGAATCGGCGTGCTGATGTATTCCACCGGGAAACAGGTGCCGTCTTTACGCCAAAACACTTCTTCTGATACGTGATGAATGATGCCATCCTGAAAAGCTGCATAAATGGGGCAGTCTTCACGCGGGTAGGGAGAACGGTCAGGGCGAGAGTGATGCAAAACCTGGTGCATAGATTTGCCAATCAACTCTTGCGGTTCCCAGCCAATCATTCGGGCAGCAGCGGGATTGACAAAGGTAGCATTTCCCTGCAAATCAATTCCATATACGCCATCTCCAATAGAGTCGAGAATGAGTTGCTGCTGCCGTCGCAAGGTCTCAATGGCAGATTCTACAGGGCGATCGGGAGTGGGCAGCGAATCTGAAAGGTTAACGAAAGGGTCGGAATAGGGACACATAAATATCGACAAGAACTGCTTAAAGAGCAATAGATGAGTAATGAGTGCTGGCAGCAGAACTGAAGCCACAAATATAAAAGCTATGAGTTCGATGGCGATCGCTTAGTGAGTTTTGTTCAATCCTGTATTCTCTTACACCACAAACATTACCCCAAAAGTTTTATCTGTAAAAGTGCGGCATTTCTAAAATTCTATGTCGCTACGTATTGCTGTGTCTAGCAAGTCCACAGCCATGATCAAAAAAATTCTGATCGTTGAAGATGAAGCGCAAACTCGTGAAATTTTTGCTCGATGTTTGAATTTTGAGGGATTTTTTGTCCTGGTAGCAGACAGCGGCACGGCAGGGGTGCAATTGGCAAAGAGTCACATCCCTGACCTGGTTGTGTGCGACATCATGATGCCTGACATGGATGGCTATCAGGTGTTGTCAACATTACATCAAAATCCAGCAACAGCGGCAATTCCGTTCATTTTTTTGACCGCAAAGGTGACAATGGCAGATCTGCGTCAGGGAATGGGGTTAGGTGCAGATGACTACCTGACAAAGCCTTGCACAGTAGAGCAATTGTTGGAGGCGATCGCCATGCGATTACAGCGTCAGGAAATGCTGAAACGCTGGTACGCTAGTGATTCCCAGTTGCAGGAATTAACTCCTGCTCACGCCAGTTCCCATTCTATCTTTCCTAACGCTCCCAAATTGAATCAGGTATTTCGCTTTATCGAAGCACACTACCGCCAATCCATTAACCTGACAGACGTGGCGCAGGCTGTCGGCTATTCTCCTGCGTATCTTACTAACCTGGTGCAAACCCGAACGGGTCGAACGGTTAAACGATGGATTATCGAGCGGCGCATGGCCCAGGCTCGCCTGCTATTATCGACTACATCCCAAACGGTGAGCCAGATTGCTGAATCGGTTGGCTACACAGACGTGAGCTACTTTGTACGACAGTTTCGCCAGTTTCACAGTGCTTCACCCCAGGTGTGGCGATCGACCGCTGAGTCCCAGGCATCTGTATCCTGAGTCAAAATCCCTTTCCTGGTTTTCCAGTCCCCTGGTTCCCAAGCTCCGTCCTCCTCCCTAGTTTCCAAACTCCAGCTTGGGAACTACTCTAAGAAGCTCCAGTTTCTGGCGTTGCTGAAGGTGGGTATGATTCACGGATCTCAATTCCCTCTGTAGGGGCATGGCATTGCCATGCCCCTACACAATTCATACGTTAGATCAGCAATGCCGCTCCAGTTTCTTTCCTACTCAGAAGGAAGCTGGAGCCTTCACATGAGCCTTGCCAAGCTGGAGCTTGGCAACGAGGGAGACGAGGTGGGCTTGGCAATGAGGAAGACGAAACGGAGACGAGTTGATCAGCTTGGGAACAAGGAAAGTGTCAAAAGAAAATCCTATTTTTACGAAAAAAGCTCCAATGGAATTTCTGCAAGCTCTTGATAATCTAACGGCATAAGTTCTGAGCTGTACAACTGTACGCAATGCGAGTCCGAGCCACGCATTAGATCAGGTGAGTTTTTGCTATGGCAGTTAATTCCTACACGTCTACAAGAGCGTCTGTAATATCTGAAGCCCGATGTTATTGCGGAGGGAATCACTTTCCACAAGACCATTGGGAGTTTTTGGAAAGTATGCCCCAAAGCCCGGTTGACTGGATTAGTGATTTGGTGAAAATGGGCGTTTATCAGCCCGAATCTTTGAATTTGGCAAATCGCTTAACCCAGGTTGAACTGCGGGAAGCACTGCTGTTAAAGAATATTGGGGGCGGCAACCCTCTACGCGAGCAGTTCTGCCGAGATTTGATCAAAGAAGCGGGTGGGCTAGATCAGGCGATGGCGGCTGCCTTTGGAGTGAATGCCGTTGAGTTTTTTAGCAGCACCATTCGCAGTGGTGACTTTAGTCGGCGTGAGTTTCTCAAGCGGGTAGCGGTAGCGGGTGCGCTAGTTGCGATCGCAAGCTGCACACAGCAGGCAAATACGAGTGATACAGAAGCCTCTTCAGCTACAGAAGCTCCTGCTGATCTAGAGAAAACAGATCTGCGGATTGGGTTTATTCCCATCACTTGTGCAACTCCAATTGTGATGTCGGAACCATTGGGTTTCTACGAAAAGTATGGTCTTAATGCATCAGTTGTAAAGATGCCAAACTGGGCTGCGGTGAGGGATTCGGCGATCGCCGGAGAATTAGATGCCTATCATATGCTCTCACCCATGCCCATCGCTATCACACTAGGACTGGGTTCTACAGCCTTTCCTGTCAAACTTGCCAGCATCGAAAACATTAACGGACAAGCCATCACCGTTGCCATGAAGCATCGGGATACGGTGACAGGGCCGGCTGACTTCAGAGGGTTCAAAATTGGGGTGCCATTCCCCTTCTCAATGCATAATCTGCTGCTGCGCTATTATCTAGCAACGGGTGGGTTAAACCCAGATACGGATGTGCAGATCTTTCCAGTACCGCCACCAGACAGCGTTGCCAAGATGACCACTGGAGAAATTGACGCAATGCTGATGCCTGATCCGTTTAATCAGCGGGCAGTGTTCGAGCAGGCAGGCTTCATTCATATGTTGACTAAGGAACTGTGGGACGGGCATCCCTGCTGTGCTTTCGCTGCCAGCCAATCATGGATTGACGAAAATCCCAATACTTTCCGGGCTGTCAATAAGGCAATCATTGATGCGGCTGGCTATGCGAATGGGCCTGAAAACCGCAAGGAAATTGCCGGAGCATTGATTGAACGCCAATACCTCAACCAACCTTTGCCTGTGGTAGAGGCAGTTCTCACGGGCGAATTTGAAGATGGATTAGGTAACACCCAAAACGTACCTGATCGAATTGGCTTTGATCCGTATCCCTGGAAGAGTTTTGCCAAGTGGATTTCATCACAGTTGGTGCGCTGGGAACTGATGCCTGCTGATCAGGCAGACTATGACCAGATTGCTCAGGATATCTTTTTAACAGACTTAGCTGCGGAACTTCAAAAGGAGGTGGGGCAATCTCCTCCCACTGAGCAGGAACGTGCAGAATCGCTCAAGTTTGATACGTTTGACCCAGAAAATCCGACTGCTTACGTTGAGGCGCAAATCCAGGAGTTTGGTAAGTAGGAGAGCGAATGAGTAACACTGTGATGCATCGAACTGGCGATCGCCCCCAGCGGTTTACCCTCAACACAAACCAAAAGGCATTTTTGCTATTCCTGTTGATTTTAGGTGTAGTACTCCTATTTTGGGAAGCTGGGGCAAGGTTGGGCTGGTTTTCACAACTGATGCCCTCTGCCAGTGCCACAATGAAGGAGTTTTGGTGGTGGATCTCCAATCCATTCTTTGACTACGGGCCAAATGATAAGGGCATTGGGTGGCTGCTGCTCACGAGTTTGCGGCGGGTGCTGCTAGGGTTTGCAATTGGGTCGGCGATCGCCATTCCTCTCGGCATCTTGATTGGACTCTCAGAGGTCGCCGCGCGAGCGGTTGATCCCTTTATTCAAATCCTCAAGCCTGTATCACCTCTGGCCTGGCTACCGCTGGGATTAGGACTGTTAAAAAACTCCGAAAGCACCGCCCTATTTGTAATTGCGATTACAAGCATCTGGCCAACGCTAATTAACACCAAGTTTGGCGTGAGCCATGTAGATCAGTCCTATCTGGATGTGACTCGCACCCTGGGGGCTTCTCGCTGGCGAACACTGAGTCGAGTTATCCTACCTGCTGCTGCGCCCTACATTGTATCAGGACTGCGAATCAGCATTGGCATTGCCTGGCTAGTAATTGTTGCGGCAGAAATTTTGGTCGGCGGGTCGGGTATTGGCTACTTCGTCTGGAATGAGTGGAATAACCTCAAAATCACCAGCATCATTACGGCCATTCTGATCATTGGCGTGGTAGGTCTGTTGCTCGATCGCCTGTTTGGTTTGCTGCAAGCCTGGGTTGCCTTTGGACAGAAACTATGACCACTCACACTTCCCTTATCCGAACTGCTGCTATGTCTGCCAGTGCCCAGCTATCCGTCAGCAATGTTTCCAAAACCTATTTTGGCAAACGAGATTGGTTTAGTCGTGCCACCCGTAAGGCAACATTAGACTACACCGCGCTGGAAGACATTAATCTGGAAATCGAACCCAATACCTTTGTGTCGATCATTGGCCCGTCTGGTTGCGGGAAATCTACCCTGCTCAACATTATTGCCGGATTATCTCAGCCGACAGCGGGTACTGTTGCCATTGGGGGCACTCCTATCAATGGTCCTGGGCCCGATCGCGGCGTGATATTTCAAAATTATGCCTTGATGCCCTGGATGACTGTCTTGGACAATATCCTGTTTGCAATTGAGACGGTAAAGCCTAAGCTGTCTGTCTCGCGTAGAATGGCGATCGCTCAAGAACATATCGACCTGGTAGGGCTGCGTGGAGCCGAACACCGCCATCCCCATGAGCTATCCGGTGGCATGAAACAGCGAGTTGGAATTGCCCGCGCCCTGGCAATTGACCCGCAGATTCTGCTGATGGATGAACCCTTTGGAGCGCTAGATGCCTTGACGCGAGGCTTCTTACAAGATGAAGTAGAGCGCATTTGGGA
Source organism: Leptolyngbyaceae cyanobacterium RM1_406_9 (assembly GCA_012033355.1). GTDB lineage: Bacteria > Cyanobacteriota > Cyanobacteriia > Elainellales > Elainellaceae > JAAUTN01. The sequence goes on from JAAUQZ010000132.1 coordinate 12,743, forward strand.
ACAGCAGCGCAAGACGGTGATTTTAATTACTCACAGCATCGAAGAGGCACTGCTGCTCTCTGACAAAATTGTAATGATGACACGTGGACCAGAAGCTAGAATCGCCCGAATTTTGGATGTTCCCTTCTCTCGACCCCGCCATCGAGAGTCATTAGACCAGCAGGCGGCTTACCATGCCCTCAAGGCCGAAATGGAACTGCACCTATCGCAGGAAACCCGTGCCGTAGAAGAGTCTCGTATTCGTCGAAAGGCAGCATCAGAAGCTTAGCGGAATGACTGAAGTTGAGCATTCACATATTTTATTGGTTTAAGGAGAAAACTCATGGCTAATGTTGAAATCCCTGAAATTGCCAAAAAACTGTTGGCCGCAAAGGAAGCAACTGGAGTTACGTTCGCAGAACTGGAAACCAAAGTCGGTCGCGATGAAGTTTGGATTGCTTCTGTCATCTATCGTCAGGCTAGCGCCTCGGCTGAAGAAGCAACTAAGTTACTGGAAGCATTAGGGTTGGGTACCGATTTAGTTTCAGAGCTAGCAGCGTGTCCTGTTAAAGGGCTTGGCCCACTCGTGCCAACAGACCCACTCATCTATCGATTTTACGAAATTATGCAGGTGTATGGAATGCCCCTCAAAGATGTCATTCACGAAAAGTTTGGAGATGGCATCATGAGTGCGATTGACTTTACCCTGGACGTGGAAAAGGAAGAAGATCCAAAGGGCGATCGCGTCAAAGTGATCATGAGTGGCAAGTTTCTTCCCTATAAAAATGGTAGGTGGGCATTCTCTATGCCCAGATCTGCGATTTCTCTAAGAAGTCGCAGATCTCAAGCAAAATAGCGGTGACTTGATAGCCCAAACTTTAGTTCAGGGCTGAAGCTGTGTGAGTAATCATAGCATCCCAAGTTCTCTATCTCCGATCAACCCGTTTTCAAACATAAGATCCGCCATGAAGCGTCTATCTACTCGTTCCAAAGGGCAGGCTAGTTTTATAAGTTGGATGCAATACATCGGCATGGTGTTAGCATTTATCGGTTTGTGGCAACTATTGTCAGGTGGTGTAACCTTTCTCCACTACTGGTTTTAGGTTCAAATATGCCCCTCCATCCGTTAGTCATTCATACCTGACTTGTTTCAATGGAAAGTAAACCCCCCTTCCCGCCTTTTACTCTGGAAACTGCCAAAGCCAAAGTTCAAGCTGCTGAAGATGCCTGGAATACCCGTGATCCAGAGCGAGTTGCATTAGCCTATACAGAAGATTCAGAATGGCGCAACCGAGCAGAATTTTTTAGTGGACGAACTGCCATTAAAGAGTTTCTTAAGTGCAAATGGGCAAAAGAGCTAGACTATCGCCTCAAAAAAGAACTCTGGTGCTTTATGGACAATCGTATTGCCGTGCGGTTTGAATATGAGTGGCATGATGACTCTGGCTTTTGGTATCGCGCCTATGGTAATGAGAACTGGGAGTTTGCTGAAAATGGTTTGATGATGCGTCGCTTTGCCAGCATCAATGATGTACCGATCCAAGAGTCTGAGCGTAAGTTTCGCTGGGAACGGTAAGTCATAGCAGTAAGCATGGGGGATGAGGGATGAAGTTGAACCATACTCATCAAAGCTGTGCTGCTTCTTGTCCGTCCTAGTCAAGCTTTGTACTGTTTTATGGCTGCGGTAGCTGTTGCGGATGAAGCGTACCTGTGTCGTGCTTCTTTCCTCAATTTTGTTGCACAACTGCGTTTCTATCCTTTTTTGGGAAAACTGGATTGTTAAAAATCCAAAGAGGAAACGAAAGTGAAGCAGCAGCACTATCTATCCTGTGGGTCAAAGCTAGCTCAGTGGTTTTTTCAGCTATCCAGGTGGGTTCGCCTTCAGTTTCTTCAGTTTCGGCGAAGTGGGGA
>JAAUQZ010000133.1 GCA_012033355.1 Leptolyngbyaceae cyanobacterium RM1_406_9
GGTTTTTAATCTGCTGCGCTTTCTACCGATTTCGATAGCTGCGATGGCGCACCAGAAAGTCAGGCAAATCTAGCGTACTGAAGCGGGAGGCAGGCGATAGGGGAACATCCAATAGGTCTTTGGATTCAGGCTGAATAGCTGCTAGCCACTCCAAAAGAGCATCTGAAGCAAGATGGGTATTCGGAAGAGCAGATTGAGATATTGCCTGTTCCAGCAGTTCTTTGAGTTGTCCCATCTGGCGTTGGCTGTTGAGATAGCGGTCTTTCCAGTGCTGAACTGCGGCTTCGTATTCACCTGCATGTCTGGCCTGAGCAAAGATTTGGTCCTGCATTTCGCTGGTTTGCTGAGTTAGCTCAGCGGTTCTCGCCTGGTAGCGATCGCGTTCTGCCTCAGCTTCTTGACAATTTTGCTGCCACCTTGCCTGCCATCTAAGTTGTTTTGCTAGTTGGGTTTCTAACTCCTCGACCTTAATTTGAGTCATTGCCAGGTCTTGTCTCAGGCTAGCAATGGTTGTTTCCTGCTCTGAAGCGATGGTTCGTGTTCGCTGGAGTGATGAGGCGACGGTTTGCTGTTCTCCTAACGCTAGCTGTGCCTGATCTAGCTGGGCTACAACCTCGCTCAAACGAGTCTGATGCTGATTTAGGAGCGTATGCAGGTCTTCAATCTGGTTCTGGGCAGCATTAAGTTGAACTTCCAGGCTAATGTTTTGCGTTCGAGTGGCTAGCACTTCGGACTCTAGTTCCAATACTCGTTGCTGCCTTGAATCTAATGCAGCTTTAATGTCCTCAATCTGCTGTTCTAGACTGCTGCGATGAGTTTGAATTTTAGTCCAATCTTGAGCAATTCGGGTTTGCAGGCGTTCCAATTCTGCTTGCTGCACCTGCGTCATCGCTTCTGTCGCGGACAGTAAGGTTTGAACTGTATGATCCCGTCCTTGTGCTTCGCTGGTATGAGCTTCTAAAAGTTGCTGCTGATGCCTTAGCTGCTGCTTGAGTCGGGCGATCGCTGCTGTTGAACATAAGCAAATTCCTCTGTCGTGGCAAGCTGTGCCTCCAAAATTTCCTGATTTTGAAGCTGCATTCTGAGATCGCTAAGACACGCCAGAGCCTGATCTAAAGCTTGCTCTAGATGATAAATTCGGGTGACACGCTGCTGCTCAAGGGACTGGGACTGAGCCAGTTTGCTGAGTAAGTCTTGGTCGGTCGGACTGACATGAGGCAGCGCCAGGCAGTCATCGCCTGAAACCGTTTCAGGCTCACGGCAGAGCTGATCGTCCGCAGTCCAGAAACTAGAAACTAAGTCTGGTTGTGACACTCAGAACCTCCAAGTGACTGACTATCTGACCAGGACCCCAATTTGCTTAAGCGGCTTGGTGGCAGCATAGGCGAGATGCCACCCGTAACCGTTGCACCCGTAACCGTTACATCTGTATCAACCGAGAACTAAATATCAAACTAAATATCTGGTAGCCGACACCTCAGGCGTGTCTTGCTTTCAGTCTACAGGATGGGAATACCTGGAAAAGGTTTGTCAATAACCCCAAAGTTCGCAGCTTTGTAGCGCTTTGTGAAGTCTTAAAACCTATATGGATTCAGGCTTTTTGTCACTAGGAGCCAGTTTGCCCAAACTGAGCTAGAAAGATCCTTAAAGATTTAGAATTGCCCCGATCGGGAGCAGAATGAGCTTTTGTGGAATCAGCACTAAAGCTACACAAAACTTAACCTTATTTGCAAATAAGCCCTGGAACAAGCAGAAGGGCATTTTTCGGGTTAAGCAAATTCAGCGGCTCGTGAATCCCCGTTTATGGTGAAGACAAGCATTCAAGTTATGGCATTCTGGATTATACGCCAGCCACTACAAGCTCCTGGCAGACCACTCACACAGGTAGAGGGCAGACTGATGGACGATAAGTTGATGTTAATGATTCCTGGGCCGACACCTGTGCCAGAACAGGTATTGCTAGCGATGGCAAAGCACCCCATTGGGCATCGCAGCAGCGATTTTAATCAGGTAATGGCAGAGGTGACGCAAGGGCTGAAGTGGCTGCACCAAACCCAAAACGATGTGTTGATTTTGGCGGCTAGCGGTACGGGAGCAATGGAAGCGGGGATGATCAATTTCCTCAGTCCGGGCGATCGCATTCTGGTTGGCTGTAACGGTAAATTTGGCGATCGCTGGGCCGAGGTTGGCAAAGCCTACGGACTGAATGTTGAAACGATTACGGCTGAGTGGGGCAAACCGCTGAACCCAGATGAGTTTCGCGCCAAACTAGAAGCAGATACTGACCAGCAGATTAAGGCAGTCGTCGTTACCCATAGCGAAACCTCAACGGGCGTGTTGAACGATCTGGAAACGATCAACCGCCATGTCAAAGCACACGGGGAAGCGCTAATGATTGTCGATGCCGTTACCAGCATTGGAGCCGTTCATTTGCCCCTAGACGAATGGGGCTTAGATGTAGTGGCTTCTGGATCGCAGAAGGGCTTCATGATTCCGCCGGGTTTGGGCTTCGTCGCGGTTAGTCCGAAAGCGTGGGAGGCTTATGCTCATGCAAAATTGCCGCGTTTTTACTTAGATTTGGGTAAATACCGCAAAGATGCCGCTAAGAACAGCACTCCATTTACGCCACCCGTAAATCTGTTTTTCGCGCTTCAGGCTGCTCTGAAAATGATGCAGACAGAAGGCTTAGAGAGTATTTTTGCTCGCCACCAGCGCCAGATGAAGGCAACTCGTGCGGCGATGAAGGCGCTCAGTTTACCCCTGTTTGCGTCGGATCAGGCGGCGAGTCCGGCGATTACGGCGATCGCTCCTGCTCATGTCGATTCTGAGCAAATTCGCAGCATTCTTAAGAAACAGTTTGATATTGCAGTCGCAGGTGGACAAGACCATTTGAAGGGCAAGATTTTCCGCATTGGGCATCTTGGTTTTGTCAGCGATCGCGACATTCTCACGGCCGTTGGCGCATTAGAGTCAGCCCTTCAATCTCTAGGATATGACGGCTTTACGCCCGGTGCAGGCATTGCGGCAGCAGCAGCGGTTTTTGCTCAGAGATAGCCATAAGGGACAAGCGTAGAAATAAAGTACCTAGTTAGCAATCAATGTCGGTAGGGGCATTGCATTGCAATGCCCCTACGTTGGGATGTTATTTGTCCGCAAGTCCCTGATGATATTCATTTGAAGAAAAGGAGAGGGAAGGCTTTGCTTCCCTCTCCTTTTACTTACCAAACCTAATAATGCAAAGAGCGGGTCGATGTGTTGACCCGCTCTTTTTCGTTCTGGTATTAAGCTGTACTCGCTCCAAGCTGTTCGCCAAGCTATTCGATTGTCTGTCCAACTGATGTCGCACTGCCACAAATTTAGAGTCATGCGTTCCTTGGAGTTGATTTAAGCTTGCGGGGTCTCCATCCAGTCAAAGATGCGATCGAGTTGTTCTAGCGTCACCAGACCGTACTGCCACAAAATCATGGGGAGCGGGCCAGGGTCTTGCTCACGATGCCTGAGGGCGATCGCAATGGAAGAGGCAGAAATCGCTAAATCCTCCTGTAAGAAGCGAATCAGTCGAGAGTGCGTGGTGGGTGTCATATCTTTGGTTCACCTCCTTGATTGACCTATTGTGAAGTCTGTATTCAAAACCGTGAGCAGCAAATAGCCACTCTTTTATCTGTCCTCTGCCTGCTTTAGCTGAATCTATTGGATTAACTATCTGATTGATTCGGCAATCAACCAACGCTTTGCGGCAATTTGTTGTCTACTCTACTCGTTTTGCAGCTAACACCCGGTTAGATTTGAGTATTTAGCTGAAAGTTTAACAATTCATCTCATGCAGATTAGCTGCTGAGTTAAGACAACTTAAACCTCAAGCAGCACCTTACTTCTTCCGAAAGAGTACTTTATTTTCTCAGTACGGACATGAAGGACATTCGTAGAAACCACGAGATTTTGTAAACGTTGAGATGAGTATTCCTGCTGCTTTAAAGCTTCAGGGAAGAATAAGCTATCAAATCCGTGCTGACTTGTATAGATGTATTCACCCCACATTAGGGAATGAACCTGATAAGTTTTGTAAAATTACGGAACACCGGATGGACTACTCGGTGTGGAAACCTGGGCTAGTCTGCATCGCTTTGCAAAAATTCGATAGCAATCTGATCTCCGACCTGTAGCCCTAGCTCAGCGGCACGTCCGCCCCGTAGCTCAATGACTTGATTGACAGCGCCTTCTGGACCGTAAGTGGGGCAGGTAGGGGTGGTGCAGGGTGGGACGTTGGCGGCGATCGCCTGCACTTCTCCATCCAATAGAAAAATTATGTCTAGCGGAACCATCACATTTCGCATCCAGAAACTGACCGGACGGGCAGGCTCAAACTCGAACAGCATTCCCTGGTCGTCTGGTATTTCGCTTCTAAACATCAGCCCCATTGCCTGCTGCTGAGGGGTGCGGGCCACTTCTAGACCAATTTGCTGGTTGCCAATGATCGTCTGGGCTGAGATGGGCAATGACTGACCTGAGTTAGCCTGTGAAGTTTCAGTTTGAGCGGGCGATTGATTAGACTCTGAGGGGCTGCTGGCTTCCGTTGGAGGGGAATGGGTACAGCTCAGGAGAAGTACGCTTAACCCAATGGTGGAGGTGTTGAGCAGACACAGACGGTTCATAGATTTGGCGATCGCCCTCTAAACTTCTCGTAGAACATAACCCACACCACGCACTGTTTGAATCAGGCGCTTTTCGCCCTCATCTTCAATTTTCAGACGCAGATAGCGGATGTAGACCTCAATCACGTTGGACTCGCCCATAAAGTCGTAGCCCCAGACGTTTTCTAAAATTTGTTCGCGGGTTAGCACCTCACGCGGATGCTCCATCAAATACTTTAATAGCTCAAATTCTTTCATGGTAAGGTCGATCGCCCGCCCGTAGCGAAGTGCCCGACGAGTCGCCAGGTCTAGCACCAGTTCGCCAAACCGCAGTTGCTCAGAACTGACCGTATCGGGCTGTAAGTAAAGCTGCACTAGCTGCAAAAATTCTTCAGTGCGGTAAGGCTTGAGAAAATAATCGTCTGCCCCTGCTTCCAGGCAGGCAACGCGATCGTCCACTGAATCGCGGGCCATTAGCAACACAACGGGCATCCTCACGCCAGCCGCTCTCAGGCTGTTGCAAAGCCACAGCCCCGACTCACCCGCCAGCATCCGGTCGATGACAATCAGCGAAGGTTGAAACTCATTGGCTTGGTGCAAGCCGCTGGCAGCGTCGTAGGCGATCGCCGTTTCATAACCAGACTCTCTCAAATCTGCGCTAACGTGCTGAGCCAGCGATTCATCTGTCTCAACTAGCAGCACACGAGGGCTGTGGTCAGGGGTTGCTGTGTTCATAAGAAATAAGCATTAATACCCTGTTTTAGCACGTCCAGGAGAGAATGACCTCACCGCGTTGGGTAGTGGTTAGGGTAATTCTACAGAAGTTGGCTTGGCGATGTGCGGCAATCCCCAGCCCAGCTTTTCACGCAAGACGTGAAAAAACTCGGTTGGTTGAAGGCGAATGAAGCGGGCAGAATGGAGCGATCGCTGCACCCGTACCCGATCTTCAGGCGAAACGTAGCAGCCTGCATTTCCATCCACGACCATGACCAGGCGATCAGGATTTGCTGGATAAATTGTCACAGGCTCATTGTCAGCAAACACGAGCGCACGAGAGGCAAGCGAATGAGGGCAAATAGGCACAAGCTGAAGTGCTGGAACCCCTGGTGCGACAACTGGCCCACCTGCCGACAGCGAATAAGCCGTAGAGCCTGTCGGCGTAGAATCATCACCCCATCAGCAGCAATGTCAATTGGGGCGTGTTTGCCAATCTCAATCTCAAAGTGGCACATACTGGTCAACGGCTCCCGGTGCAGCACCATTTCATTCAGGCAAAGCGCTTCCCAGGTTAACCCACCGCTTCCCTGAAACACCTGCACGGTCAGCATGGCCCGCTCTTCAACTTCATAGTTGCCTTCAACCAATGCCTCGATCGCCTGCGGCAGTTGATTGATGTAAACCTCCGTCAAAAAACCCATGTGTCCCGTATTTACCGTTAGCAGCGGAATGCGGCTGGGCGCAACTTGACGAAAAGCAGATAAAACCGTGCCATCACCGCCCAAAACGATCGCAAACGCCATTTCTGGATCAAATCCAGGGGGCACAAGCTGGTCAACAGGCGTGTGGCAGATGGGGCGATCGGGGCTAGAGTAGCCCAGGATGCCACCCGCACCCGTTGTCAAGCAAACATCCCAGCCACACGTTACCAGCTTGGCTCTTAACTCTTCGGCAACGCGACAGGCAACGGGCTTAATGTCGTTGTAAATAATGCCAGCTTTGGGCACACTCAGCGTCCAGATCAGGGTTCAAACGGCAAAAGCTGCAATAGATGCAGAGGGGGCGATCGCCTGGATTGCCCTCTTCTTAGCTTAGTGTGTTGGGCAATTCTTGAACAGCGGCGATCGCAGATTGGCAAGTAAAATTTGCGTGACTCCACGCCTGCCTTTGCCCAGGCAACAAACCTCAGTGATAAAGTAGAAGACTACGGCATTTGTATTTTGATGCTCAAATTTTGATTCTCCAAAGAGGCAACAGGCAGCATGGGCAAAACGATTCGGGGTTTGATTTTTGTGGTAGATGACAACATTGACACCGATCAAATTATTCCAGCAGAATATCTGACACTCGTTCCCTCAAAGCCTGATGAGTATGAGAAGCTGGGCAGCTATGCGCTAATTGGTTTACCCGATCGCTACGGCAAATTTATTGCTGAAGGCGAAATGAAAACGACCTACCCAATTGTCATTGCAGGTCAAAACTTTGGCTGCGGTTCTTCCCGTGAACACGCACCGATTGCTTTGGGAGCAGCAGGAGTTGAGGCAGTCGTGGCTGAATCTTACGCCCGTATTTTCTTCCGCAACTGCACCGCAACGGGTGAACTTTATCCCTGGGAAGCGGGCGATCGCCTCTGTGACCATTTTGAAACTGGGCAAGAAGTCACCCTAGACTTTGATCAAAATCGGCTGATTAACCACACCCTCAACCAGGAATACAGCCTCAAACCTCTAGGAGAAGTTGGCCCCGTTATCGATGCAGGCGGAATTTTTGCCTACGCCCGCCAAACTGGAATGATTCCAAATAAAGCTTGAAGCAGCAAGGTTTTGAAGTAAAAACCAAATTGTCTGCGAATCTAAAATCCCTGTGGGATGGGCATCTTACCCGTCTCACCCAATGAGTTAACGCCTCCGCTAGTTTATTTATTTGCGTCAATCGCTAAGTGCTTTATGTGACGCATAGGTAGTGTCATACGCAAGAAATAAGCACAATTAATCGTAACCAAAAGTTATACAACGGTTGTCGAGTTCTTTATATTCTGTTACAAAGGATGAGAACTCTCGTGAACGCATAGCCCCATGTTTGGTGGTTTTACTGGTTTGACTAATCGTCCTGGCACAGACATGGGTGAGCGTATGCTCAATACTGTCGCCAGTCAGTCTATCCGCCACTTGTTCACCCAAAGTGAGTCGGTCGAAGTTGACATCCGCTGCTATCCCTCCAGCAAACTCTTGCAGGGAAGCATTGATAGCTTCAAGATGAGCGGTCGAAAATTAACAATCCGCAGGCAGTTTCAAGTCGAGGAAATGTCTTTTGAAACCGATGCCGTCGCAATTGACGTTGGTTCAATCATTGGCGGTCAGATTCGTCTGAAGCAGCCCACGCAAGCTGTCGCGCAGGTTGTTCTTTCGGAAGAAGCTATCAATCTCGCATTTGAAGCTGATCTAGTACAGAAGCGTCTCAAAAATGTCGAATCAGAGACGCTAACCAATCTTTCAGGCGGTGAACCGATTTCTTTTGGGTCGGTAAAGGTGCAGCTATTGCCTGAGAACCGGGTTCAGATTGAGGCAAAGACAGACCTGCCAAACCGTAGCGACGTGCCCATCAGCATGACTGCGACGTTGACGGTTGAAAAGCGCCGCCGAATTTCCTTTGCGAATCCACAGTTTGAGCCAGAGTCGGTGCCAGAGGACGTGCTAGGGCTGTCTGAAGTACTGACTATGGCATTTGCCCAAATTTTGGATAGCATGGTCGATCTAGATCGGTTTGACCTAGATGGTGTGATGCTGCGGGTCAATCGTCTGGAAACTCATGGAAAAAAGTTGGTCTTTAGCGGTTACGCTCAGATTGACCACTTTCCAGGCACTTGAGCAGATCAACCAAGGGTATGTCAATCAGCAATCTGTTTTCCCTGGGCGGGGTCGTCATGTGGCCCCTGCTGGGGTTGTCGATTTTGGCGACGGCATTGATTCTGGAACGCATTGTCTTCTGGCTACAGGTGACTCGTCGCCAGGATCGAGCAATTCGGGAAATTCTGGCGCTCTACCGTCGCAGCGCCCGTGCTGCGTTTCAAAAGCTTGAGCAAAATGCTGACTTGCCGATCGCCCGAATTTTTATAGCTGCAATGGAGCTAGAGCAGGCGACCCCTGAAGAGTTTCGGCTGGCACTAGAAAGTGCAGCACAGGCAGAACTGCCGCTGCTAAAGCGCTTTAATACAGTATTTGAAACGGTGATTAGCGTTGCCCCGCTGCTGGGTCTGCTGGGCACAATTTTGGGCTTGATCAATTCGTTCGCGTCTTTACGAGTGGGCGAATTGAGTAGCGCCCAAACAACCGGAGTGACAGCCGGGATCAGCGAAGCGCTAATTTCAACTGCATCTGGCTTGGTGGTGGCCATTTTTACGCTGCTATTTGCCAATATGTTTCGCGGGCTGTATCTGCGGCAAATTGCCTTAATTCAGGAGTATGGTGGACAGTTAGAGCTACTTTACCGCCGCCGCTACGAGCGAGGAGGCTTACCCTATGCGCCTACCCAATGAGCCGGACGTGCCGCCGCAAATCAACATCGTGCCGATGATCGATGTGATTTTTGCAATTTTGACGTTTTTCATCATGTCTACGCTATTTTTGACGCGCTCTGAGGGGCTACCCGTCAATGTGCCCGGAGCCGCGACCAGTGAAGCGCAGCCGCAGAATCAGGTCGTGGTGACGATTAACCAGGAGGGACAGATTTTTCTCGATCGCCAGCCGATCGCCCTAGATGACCTGACTACGCAAACTCAAGAGTTAGTACAGTCGGGGCAGTCGCCGCTGGTGGTGATCAACGCCGATACAGAAGTGAATCACGGTCAGGTTGTGTCGGTGATGGATCGGTTGAGAGCGATTGAAGGAGTGAGGTTGGCGATCGCTACTCAGCGGCCTTGATGGTAGGTGGTAGGTGGTAGAAAAGCCGCAATCGTCCCTACTCCCTACTCCCTTCTACCAATCCTAATAGCCTCGCTGAGAACTGCCCGATTGCCTCAATGTAAGCTTGACGTGCAGCGGTTTCCGCACCCGTTAACCGAATTTGCAAATAGTCTGGCGGTCGCTGTTCTAAACGTTCTGCCCACTCGATCGCCACGATACCTAGAGGGTTTTCCAACCCGTCCCAGTAAGACTCTAGACAAAGCGCTCTCACCTCTGAAGGGTTCAGGCGATAGAGATCGAGGTGGTAGAGCGGAATGCGACCTTCTAAATATTCGTTGACTAAGGTAAAAGTGGGGCTGGCGATCGCCTCTTCAATTCCCAATCCCTCCCCAATTCCTTGTACCAAAGTTGTTTTGCCGCTGCCCAGATTTCCTTCTAGCAAAAGCACCGTGCCTGCTGGCAGCGATCGCCCCAGTACGTTTCCCAACTTACGGGTTGCATCGGCATTGGCAAGGGAAAGGGCGATCGAGGTCATTTCAAATTCACTAGCCGCCTCAAAAAACAGGGGGATGCAGAAGCCTGCACCCCCATCTGAGTAATCTAAGAAACTGTACGACTAAGGACTCAATCTCAAGACGGGGCTTGAAACCAGGTTCAGCCTTAGTTGTCGTAGACACGACACTCGTCTGCGTCAGGGTTAGCGTCGCAGTACTGCTCCAGAGAGTTTTTCTGGGAACCCTTTTGGCGCTGGTGAGACGCTTCGGCCTGTAGCTCTTCAACGGCATCCCAAGCGGCAGCACATTCTTGAGAGCCATCACCACTCACTTCACAAGCAGCACGAGCCTGTTCACGCTCTTTTTCGATTTGACTTTGGATATCGCTCATAGACTTTCCGGTTTCAATCAGTTTTATCGTTGAACTTCAAGTTTTCCTAACACAGGGTAGCTTAACAAACTACTTTGTTAAACTCTCTAGAGAAACATGACCTGAAACATAACCTCCGTATCCAGTAATGCATGAGGTCGGCAGAACGAAGCCAAATTAAGCCCTATTTTTTAAGGTTTGGTTCGCTACTCCTCTGCACAAGCTGAGTCTGGCCACAACTTCCCAGGTCGCATCTGCCTTTTAAAGCGGTCGTAACCGTCTAGATACAGAAGCTGGTAGGAAAACATACTTATTCTTTGTCTAGTTTAGCAAGAGAGTTGGGATTGCTACAGAGCATTGATGTATGTTGGTTAACAGTAGCGCTACCAGAAGGGTAGAACTCATGATTGACCAGATGAAATGGGCTAGTGCTTTATCAACCCGTCCGTCCCTGGAGGCGGCAGTTGGGGAAGTGGTCGAGCAGGCTGAGCGATCGCTACAGGCTCCGGCAGACTTAGGGTTAGTATTCATTTCCTCGGCATTTGCCAGTGAATATTCTCGCCTACTGCCTTTGTTGCAAGAACGACTTTCTCTGCCTGCCCTAATCGGCTGTAGCGGCGGCGGTGTAATTGGCATGAATCAATCCGGTGCAGCTCAGGAAGTTGAGCAAGAAGCTGGCTTGAGTCTTAGTTTGGCTCATCTACCTGGCGTGAAGGTGCAGCCATTTCACATTCCCTTAGACGAGTTGCCTGACTTGGACAGCCCTCCGTCTGCTTGGGTGGATTTAACGGGCATTTTGCCTCAAGATGAACCTCAGTTTGTGCTGCTGTCTGATCCTTTTTCTTCGGGGATCAATGATTTATTGCAAGGATTAGATTACGCCTATCCCGGTTCTGCAAAGGTTGGGGGCTTGGCTAGTGTTAGCTCAATGACCAACGGCAGCACCCTGTTTTATAACGATCAGGTGTTTCATAGCGGCACAGTTGGCGTGGCCTTGAGCGGCGACATTGTAATGGAAACGATCGTGGCTCAGGGGTGTCGTCCAATTGGGCAGACTTACCGCGTGGTAGAAGGAGAGCGAAACATTGTCCTGAGCATTGAAGAACAGGTAGATGCAGACGCTCTAGCCTGCGGCATGGCGAAAACTCCGCTGGAGGTGCTTCAATCCCTGTTTCAGGATTTGGATGATGAAGATCGAGCCTTAGCACAACATTCCTTATTTGTGGGGATCGCTCGTAACGAATTTAAGCAACGGCTGGAACAGGGTGATTTTTTGATTCGCAATTTGCTGGGCGTTGACCCGAAGGTGGGAGCTATTGCGATTGGCGATCGCGTCCGTCCAGGGCAGCGCATCCAGTTTCACCTGCGCGATGCTCAAGCCTCTGCCGAGGATTTGAAAATGATGCTAGAGCGCTATCAGCAAGACACGAAAGCAAACTCTGACGCAGCAGGTGCCTTGCTCTTCTCGTGCGTTGGACGGGGGCAGGGACTTTACGGACAGCCCAACTTTGACTCGCATCTGTTTAGCCGCTATATCCGCAATATTCCCGTCAGTGGATTCTTTTGTGGTGGAGAAATTGGCCCGGTTGGGGATGCAACTTTTCTACATGGCTACACTTCGGTCTTTGGCATTTGTCGGCAGCCCTAGCAATTTGATTTTTCTTTCCTGGTTCCCAAGCTCCAGCTTGGGAACGAGAGGAACGAGTGAGGGATTCCTCAGTTTTTCGATCCTTCTCCCAGTACCAGCGTTGTGTAGTTATCAATCAAAGCTGGCTCACCAGAATGATCTTTGGCGCTAAACCGCTCAAAGTATTGACGTGCGGCATTGGGAAATTTGGGAAAGTCAAATAGCGCGTCGCCATTGGCAATGTCTGCCCAGAAATAGCGCAAATCTGGAACTAAGGTCTCAGCTTCGGCAAGGGAAAGGTTGAGCGGCGGCTGGGTGAGCAGCTTGAGCATGAACGGACGGGAGCGATCGCCCATCCATTCCCGCGATAGATTTTGCAAATCTTCCCACCCCGGCAGCGCGGCAACTCGGTCAGACTCGATCTGAAGTCGTCGTTTGCCTTGCTCATCCTGACGAAAATGCAGCACTCGGTAGGGATGGGGGTAGCTAACTAACGACCCGGTGGTAATGTCGTAAATTCCCTCGTGGCAAGCAATGTCCTGGACGTGCAGATGCCCCGTAAAAATTAGCTGCACCCCAGCAGACTGAAGCAGGCTCAGCAGTTCTGGTGCATTCTTCAGCATATAGCGGCGACCCAGACCGTCACGAGACTGCCCCGGCAGATGCTCTACGACGTTGTGATGAATCATCACGATGACCAGTTCATCTTGGGTTCCCGCTAAAACTTCCCGGAGCCAGTTAAATTGCTCATCGTCCAGGTAGCCCGTACCGATTTGCTTTCCTTCAGCGTCAAAGAAGTTAGAGTTTAGCCCAATCAGCCGCACTCCTGGCAAAATTTCTTGGGTGTAGTAAACCCGCGCCGGGTCGTCATAGCCAAACTTTTGGTAATACGAAGGAAAGTCAGCCAGCCCGATTGCTCGCTCTGTAGCAAACTGCTCTGGCACGTCATGATTTCCTGGAATCACGTAGGCTGGGTAGGGCAGTTTCGCCAAGCGCTCAGCCAGCCATTGATGATTTTCTGGTTCGCCGTGCTGGGTTAAATCTCCTGGCAGCAGCAAAAAATCTAGCTCTAGCTGCTCTAGCCGCTCTAGCACAATTTCTAGAGCAGGAATGCTGACTTCTACCAAATGAAAGCGAGTGGGATGATCCCAAATGGTGTGGGGAAGGGCGATGTGAAGGTCGCTGGCGATCGCAAACCGAAAATCTAAATTCATAAGCTGCCTCAATTAACTTGAGGGGTACTGTTGCTACAGAGCTATGCATTAGGCTATTTGAAAAACATGGATGAGACAATGCTCTGAAGTAGTTTTTAGCATTTTGAGCAGCTTAGTATTATAAAGATGTTGGGCTGTATTAAACCTTTACCTGCAAAAGATATTTTTCACGATGCAGTCAAGACCCTCTCCAGAAGGATGGGTGGAACATTACACACGATCCATTCACCATTAGGATTGGCAAAGATAAGATGTCTATCGATTTGGGCGCTGAGAAGGTTTTAGCGGCAGAGCGAGAAGGGGAGAAAATTGCTGTTGAAATTAAGAGCTTCTTAAGTGAATCAGAATTGTTTAACTATCACGCAGCTTTGAGACAGTTCTTCAACTATAGCAGTCCTAAATCAGTTGTAAGAAGAGTAGGTTGTGAGAGGCGCACCCCGGCGGGGTGCGCCTCTCACAATCCATTTAGGATAGCTATATGACCGAATTTATAACTGTGTAATGCATCTAGATATTAAGGATGGAAAGATTTGGATTCAAAGAAATACGACAGACATCTAAATTGCTCAAGAGTTAATTGAAATGGGTGTTCCTAAAGAAGACATTGTGCTAAGGCTACAGGCTCCTTGCAAGCGTCAATATATTCAATACGGTGTAGCCTAAACCATTTTTTGCAGAATAGGAGTATTTGAATTGCCTCTCGTTCGTGTACGTCAGCACGTCAACCCGCTGAGCGATAAGTACCAGCAGCCCATTACCCCACCGAGTTGGGAAAAAATCTATGCTAACTCGACCCAGCCTTTGCATTTGGATATTGGCTGTGGCAAGGGTTATTTTGTGCAAAACATGGCGCAGCAGCAGCCTGACTGGAATTTTCTGGGACTAGAAATTCGACAGCCGCTGGTTGAGTATGCCAATTCGCGGCGCGAGGAATTGGGGCTTACGAATCTGCACTATTTATTCTGCAATGTGAATATTTCCTTGCGATCGCTGCTCCATTCCCTTCCACCAAACACCTTAGAGCGCGTCACGATTCAGTTTCCTGACCCCTGGTTTAAGAAGCGCCACCAAAAGCGGCGGATTGTGCAGCCAGAGCTAGTGAAAGAGTTAGCGAAACATTTAGTCAGTGGTGGTGTGGTGCTGCTCCAGTCTGACATTGAGGCGGTTGCGGTGGAAATGCGCGATCGCTTCTTAGAACATCCCGCCTTTGTCTCACAAACCGACGAATGGCTTCCCACAAATCCGCTTCCTGTGATGACCGAGCGCGAACAGTCTACCCTTTCACGAGGAGAACCCGTCTACCGCGCCCTATTTTACCGCCAATAAGGTTCCTATCTCAAACCCACGATTCAAACCAGCGGCGCAATTCTAACCCTTCTACTGAAAGCGGTAAACCCAGGTAAAGCGGTAACCAAAACACAAACGCCAGTGCGATCAGGAAAATTACTGTAATGCCTGTGGCTCTCAATTCTACCTGGGGATGCCAGAGCCAGCGATCGCAGAGGAAAGCGATCGCCAACAGCCCAAACACCGCCGCGCCCATGTAGTGGTAGATAAACACACAGCGAGACACCTTTGCCCAGGGAAGCCAGTTAGCGGCGTGGTTGAGGAGGAGGTAGAGGGCGATGAGATAAGGCGCTAGGAGAAGGGTGGGTGCGAAGGAAGGGGGGA